>NZ_JAPJDM010000011.1:0-172342 GCF_026242095.1 Streptomyces sp. NEAU-W12 | reverse complement strand
CCCGCCCCGCCGGCCGGCCGGGCCCCGCCCCCGCGGGCCCGGCCCGGCCGGCGGCGAGGTGACCCGTCAGCCCTGACGGGCCTTGAGCGGTCAGCAGTCAGCGGACGCAGGAGCCGGGGTCAGCGTCGGCTCCTGGAAGCCCAGCCCGCACCGATTCCCGCCACGTGCAGAGCCAGGGCAGTCAGCCCCAGCAGCATCACGTTCGTCGAAGAGAACACATCATTGGTGCCGATGTCCGCCGCGTTGATCAGAAACGCGAAGAAGAACAGCACGGCAGCCACTATGCCAAGCATGAACAGGCTCCTCTCAGACAGGTGAAGCCCGTATGCCCCGCCATCCCCCTCACAAGCCGGAACGCAGAGACCGAGCCGTTCGCGACCTGACCGTGCTGCACGGCTACCGCAGGCCGGGGGCGGTACGCAATGACGAAACTCCTGGCGGACGCATACCGGCCCGGACCACCCGTGCCCTCTCAGGCGCGACCCTCCTGACGGCAGCGCACCCGCACGGCGGAAGGGTGTCAACCGCCCGTGGTCAGGTCGGCGCAGCAGGTCACGGCGCGGGCGAGACTGCGGATGGTGGGCGCCGTGGACGGGGGTCCCCCGGGTGACGCCCCGCCCTCGCCGCACTGGCACCGCAACGCGAACCGGGCCCACCGCTGAGGGACTTGAGCGGAACCATGTCCTACGTCACGTTGCAGAGCGCCAGCACCTGGCGGTTTCCCGGCGGCGAACGCTACTTCATGAAGTCGCATTTCCTGGACGAGCTGACCGACGAGGCCATCACCACCCTGGTGGACCGGCACTCCCGACGGCCCACTCCGGAAAGCCTGGTCGTCGTCCGCGCCCTGGGCGGCGCCGTGGCACGCGTCGGTCCCGACGAGAGCACGTCCGCGCATCGGTCCGCGCGCTACGGCGTGAGCATCGACGCGGGCTGGCGGGACCCGGCGCTGGACGGGTCCGCACCCGGATGGGCGCGTTCGGCCGGGGACGCGATGAAACCGTTCTCGAGCGGCGGGACGTATGTCAACTTCGCCGGGCTCGGCGAGGACGCGAGCGAGTTGCGGGGCGCGGTCTTCGGATCGCACGAGGAACGCCTCGATGCCCTCCGGGCCGCGTACGCCCCGGAGGGTCTCTTCGGAGCAGCCGCGGGCAGGCCCTGCGCAGGTGAACAGACCGCGGTACCGGCGGTCACCCGCCCGTCCTCGGCCCCGGCATGGCCGGCCACAGGTCGTACGGGCGGCAGGGCTGAAAAGGTGATGCCGTTTTGAGGGCCCGCTGCCGAGCGGTACGGGAGCCGGCACACGGCCGGTCGCGGGCGGGTGCGGGTGCGGGTGCGGGTGCGGGTGCGGGCAACTCTCCTGCCCCCGGGCTGACCTCCGGATTCTTCCTGTACGCGCATGCTGGGCCGCACAATCGCGTGCAGAATGGAGCAATGCTTCCTTCCGGCACTTCCGCCACACCCCCGCCCTGGCATGCTTTGCCCGCGACCGACGCGACGGGCCGGCTCGATGTCGACCCCGGTGCGGGGCTGTCTTCGGAGGAAGCGGCCCGGCGGCTGGCGGAGCACGGGCCGAACCAGTTGGACGAGGCTCCGCGTGAACCCCGGTGGCGGGCCTTCCTCCGGCAGTTCCAGGATCTCCTGATCATCATTCTGCTGGTGGCCGCCGTGGTCAGCCTGCTGGTGTCGCGGGAGTGGGAGACCCCGATCGCGATCGCCGTGGTGGTGCTGCTCAACGCGACGATCGGGTTCGTGCAGGAGTCACGGGCCGAGGCGGCACTGGACGCCCTGCGGGAGATGACGGTCACTCATGCCACGGTCCGCCGCGACGGCCGTCTGATGCAACTGGCCGCCAGTGAACTGGTCCCCGGGGACGTGGTCACCCTCGCGCCGGGCGACCGGGTGCCCGCGGACGGACGGCTGCTGACGTCGGCTTCCCTGGAGGTGCAGGAGTCCGTCCTGACCGGTGAGGCGCAGGCCGTGGCCAAGAACGCGGGCGCCGAGGTCGCGGAGGACGCCCCGCTGGCCGACCGGGTGACGGCGGTGTTCATGAACACCGCCGTCACCCGCGGCCGCGGCGAGGTCGCGGTCACCGCCACCGGTATGGACACCGAGACCGGCCGCATCGCCGACATGCTGCACTCGGCCAAGCCCGGCCCGACGCCGCTGCAGCGTCAGATCGACGCGCTCAGCCGCACCCTCGCCCTGATCGCCGGGCTGGTCATCGCGCTTGTGTTCGTCCTCGGCCTGGTACGGGGGCAGGACTTCGGCGACCTGTTCATCAGTGCCGTGTCGCTGGCGGTCGCGGCCATCCCCGAGGGCCTGCCCGCGGTGGTCGCGTTCACCCTCGCGATGGGCACGGGCCGGATGGCCAAGAAGGGGGCGATCGTCAAGAAGCTGGCGTCGGTCGAAACCCTCGGCGGCACCACCCAGATCTGCACGGACAAGACCGGCACGCTGACGCTGAACCAGATGACGGCGCGGGAGGTGCTGCTGGCCGGCCGCCGGCTCACCCTCTCCGGCGAGGGCTACTCCTTCGAGGGACGGATCCGCACCACCGACGGACAGCCCCTGCCGCAGACGCTGGATCACGCGCTGACCGCGATGGCCCTGTGCACCGACGCCGTGATCCGCGACGGTGACGTCGTGGGTGACCCGACCGAGGGCGCCCTGGTGGTCCTGGCCGAGAAGGGCGGCGTCGACGTGGCCGGGCTGCGGCAGGAGCGGCCGCGGCGGCTGGAGGTCCCCTTCGACTCCGACTACAAGTTCATGGCGACCTTCCACGACTGGACGGACGATTCCGGGCGCGCGGTGGTCCGGTGCTTCGTCAAGGGTGCTCCTGACGTCCTCGCCGACCGCGCGGACCGCCTCGTCGGCGAGGAGGGGATCCTGCCGTTCGACGACGCGGCCCGCCGCCGGTTCGACGAGGGCAACGCCTCACTCGCCGAGCAGGGCATGCGGGTCATGGCGCTGGGCATGGAGGATTTCCCCGCCGACGGCTTCCGGGCTCCCGAGGACCCCAAGGACCTCCTCGACCGGATCGTGCTGACAGCCATGGTGGGCATCGTCGACCCGCCCCGCCCCGAGGCCCGCGCGGCGATCGCCGAGTGCATCGACGCGGGAATCCGGGTCCGCATGATCACCGGTGACCATGCGGTGACCGCGGGCGCCATCGCCCGCGAACTCGGTATCCCCGGAACCGCCGTGACGGGAGCCGAGCTGGACCGTATCGACGACGAAACCGCCCTGGCCGACCGGCTGGACGAGGTGGGTGTCGTCGCCCGGGTGTCCCCCGAGCACAAGATCCGTATCGTCCGGGCACTGCAGGACCGCGGTGACGTGGTCGCGATGACCGGTGACGGTGTCAATGACGCCCCCGCGCTGCGCAAGGCCGACATCGGGGTGGCGATGGGTGTCACGGGGACGGAGGTCACCAAGGAGGCCGGCACGATGGTGCTGACCGACGACAACTTCGCCACCATCGTGTCCGCGGTCCGCGAAGGCCGCGGCATCTACGACAACATCGTGAAGTTCACCCGGTTCCAGGTCTCCACCGCCCTGGGTTTCGTGGCCGTTTTCCTGATCGCCTCACTGACCGGCCTGGCGGGCGGGGCGCCCTTCACCGCCCTGCAGATCCTGTTCGTCAACCTGGTCATGGACGGGCCGCCGGCCATGTCCCTGGGCGTCGACCCGGTCAGTCCGGACGCGATGAAGCGCGCGCCCCGCGCGGCCGGCGAACGGATCCTCAGCAAGCAGCGCCTCGCCCGCATCCTGCTGGCGAGCACGGTGATGGCGGCCGGCACGCTGGCGGTGCTGATCTGGGCCCCGGGCCCGGAGGCGGAGCTGGGAGGGGCGACCGTCGCGGGCACGATGGCCTTCGTGACCTTCGTGTTCTTCCAGGTCTTCAACCTGCTCAACGTGCGGCACGACACCCGCAGCGTGTTCAGCCGGGAAACGCTGCAGAACACCTCCGCGTTCGTCGCCACGGGTGCCGTGATCGCCCTGCTCATCGCCATCGTCGAAACCGACGCCCTGCACGGCTTCTTCACCACCACCGACCTCACTCCCGGTCAGTGGCTGGTGTGCACTGCCGTCGGCTCGGCGATCCTGTGGACCGGCGAGGTGCTCAAGGCCGTATTGCGTGCGCGTGCTCGCGGCACGCGCGGCACCGGTTCGCAGCAGCCGACGTCCCGGCAGGCGGCATGACGGCGGTGCGTCCGGTGCGCCGTGCGCACGGACCGGGCGGGCAGAGCGGGCGGGGGGCCAGGCTCGACAGGCGGAGCGGGCCGGCCCGTCCGCCCCGCTCCGCCTTCTGCGTCCCCACGGTCACCGGGGGCCGACGGCCTCTCCACGGTGTCACGGCCGCCGGGCGTGCGAGCGCCCCTTCGAGGCCGCCGGGCGCGTGGCCGACGAACGGGGAGCCCCCGCCGTGAGCATGCGGAAGGTCGCCGAGCAGTTCGGGGTCGAGGCGATGCCGCTGTACCACCACGTGGCCCACAAGGACGAGATCCTGGACGGGATCGTCGATCTGGTCCGTGCCCGGACCGAGTTGCCGCAGGACACGGCCGACTGGAAGTCCGCCCTGCGTCGGCGTGCGTTCTCGGCCCCGGACAGCTGCCTCTGCGGATTCGTCCTGCAGGAGTCCAGCCTGTCGTTCGGCACGCCCCCGAACCGGAGGACGTCGTCGGCGGTGTCCTGCGGCAGTTGCCCGCCGACCGGTACCCCCGGCTCACGGAGATGCTCACGGGGCACGCCCGGAGACCGGGCTACGCCTACTCCGACGGGTTCGCCCCCGGTCCGGACCTCGCCATCAACGGTCTCGAAGGCCTCATCGCCGGCCGGGCCGCCCCGTGACACGCGCGCCTCGCGGGTTCTGCGCTGTCCGCGACCCCCGCGGGAAGCCGTGTACGAGCCCACGGGGCAGGACTCGTACGCCCCTCGGTGCTAACTGGACCGCCGTGATGCCCCTGCCGGTTCCGGAACCGGCTTCCGCACCGGTGCCGACGCCGCCACGGGCGCGGGGGCCTGCTGCCGGAAGGCCCACTCCATCTTCGGCTCGAGCGCGACGCGGAAGGCCTTCCGCACCGGCGCGGTGCACAGGGCGGTCACGACCACGGCGGCGATCGCGGTGACGGTGATCCCGCCGAGCGGGGTGTGGAACCAGTCGTTGCGGGACCAGTGCCAGTGGTTGGCGGCCTGGATGAAGAAGCCGTGCAGCAGGTACCCGTACAGCGTGCCGGCTCCCAGCGCGGTGAACCACGTGCGGCGCCGGGGGACGAGGGCGACGAAGCAGGCGACGAGGACCGCCGAGCAGCCGAAGACCGCCAGGGTCATGAGCGGCCCGTGCCAGGCGGGCGACCCCAGATCCTCGGCGCTGGAGTTGTGGAAGAACCAGGCGTAGTCCATCCGGGTCACGGCCCAGTAGGCCACGGCCAGCGCCATCGCGAACACCGGTACGGCCAGGACGCGCACCTCACGGCGCCGCACCGTCTCGAAGTGCTCCTTCTTCAGCGAGAGGCCGAGCACGAAGTACGGCAGGAACTGCAGGGTGCGGTGGAGGTCGAGGTCCTTGCCGATGGACGGGGCGAGGGTGGCCAGTGCCGCGATGGTGAGGGCGACGGGCAGCGGCTGCCGCAGGGTCTGCCAGATCGGGGTGGTCATCCGCCAGATGAACAGCGCGGCGAGGAACCATGTCAGGTACAGGGGGTCCAGCAGGCTGATCGAACGGTCCGGTTCGCTGTCGCTCCATCGAGTGAAGAAGGTGTACGCCACCTCGAAGACGACATACGGCACGGCGACGCCGGTGACCAGACGCCTGATCTTCGCCGGACTCCAGTCGAAGCCGCGCGAGAAGTAGCCGGAGATGATGATGAACGCCGGCATGTGGAAGGCGTAGACCAGGGTGTAGAGCGCCGTGACGGTACGGCTCTCGCTGCGCAGCGGTTCCCACGCGTGACCGACCGCCACCAGCACGATGGCCAGGTACTTGGCGTTGTCGAAGAGCGCGTCCCGCGGTTTCGCCGACCGCCTCTCCCCGTCCGTCCCACCGTCGGCCGGCGTGGAGTCGGCGCGGCTCCTGCGCTTGTCCGGTCTCGTCGGAGGCCCGTCCGTCTCCCCGGGGCTGCGCGAGGGCAGCGTTTCGTTCACGATTCCTTCCTTCGGGAACCCAGACAGAGCAGAACACCTCTTACAGGAGTTGTGGAAGTAGCACGGGAGTAACGACCCGGAAAACCGTAGCTGTGGCCGACGTCCGGGTAAACCCGACCGCATGGACAACCGACCGTCCCCCTCGCGTGCGGTGGCGGAGGGGGATCCCGTCCGCACCGCAGACGCGGGTGCCCACTTTCGGCCATTCCCGCCGCGCCGGCAGCGAGTGCACGTCTGCCCGGACATCGCCGCCCTATGCTTCTACGTGCTTGTAGAAAGTTTGCGCCGTGCGTCCGTGAGGGCGCGCGGCACCGTGTTCACGGAACACCCGCACGTGAAGGAGTGGACGCCCCGATGGTGTTCAAACGACTGCTCGGCTCGCTCGGCGTGGGCGGCCCCACGGTCGACACGGTCCTCGACCCCGGTGCACCCCGGCCCGGAGCCGCACTGACCGGACAGGTCCATCTCAAGGGCGGTGACGCCGACTTCGACATCGAGCACATCACGCTGGAGCTGGTGGCCCGGGTCGAGGCCGAGCACGAGGAGGGGGAGAGCGAGGGCGTCGTCGTCTTCGAGCGGTTCACCGTGGGCGGCGGCTTCCGGCTCGGCGCGGGCGAACTGCGGAACGTCCCGTTCACCGTGGCGCTGCCCTGGGAGACCCCCGTCACCGAGCTCCACGGCCAGGGCCTCGGTATCGTCCTGGGTGTGCGGACCGAGCTCGCCGTGGCGGGCGCCAAGGACAAGGGCGACCTGGACCAGCTGAGCGTCGGGCCGCTGCCCGCGCAGGAAGCGATCCTCGAGGCGTTCGGCGGGCTGGGGTTCGGCTTCCGGTCCGCCGATCTCGAGTACGGCCGCATCGGCGGCACCGGCCAGCAGCTGCCCTTCTACCAGGAGATCGAGCTGACCCCGGGGGCGCGGTACGCCCA
Source organism: Streptomyces sp. NEAU-W12 (assembly GCF_026242095.1). NCBI lineage: Bacteria > Bacillati > Actinomycetota > Actinomycetes > Kitasatosporales > Streptomycetaceae > Streptomyces > Streptomyces sp. NEAU-W12. Next base: position 165,269 of record NZ_JAPJDM010000011.1, on the reverse strand, counting down.
CCAGGTCACCGAGATCGAGGTGACGTTCCTCGCCGGCCCCGGCGGTATGGAGGTCGTGCTGGAGGCGGACAGGCGCGGTGGGCCCTTCTCCTCCGGCCACGACGCGGTGAACCGGTTCACGGTCTCCCACGAGGGGGTCGAGCACCAGGACTGGACCGCGATCGTGGACGAGTGGATGCGCCGGCTCGTGGAGCACCGGGCTTCGCACGGCACGCATGGGCACACCGGGTACCACGGGCACGACGAGCACCACCACGACGGCCACCGCTCCGGCCCCGGCATGGGGACGGTCGTCGCGGCGGGCGCGGCCGGGCTGGCCGTGGGGGTCGTCGGCGGCATGGTCGCGGCCGAGGTCGTCGACGAGGTCGGGGACTTCTTCGAGGGTGACGAGGAGGAGGCGGAGGACGAGGGCTGACCTCCATCGGGGCGGGCCGGGCCCCGGCCCGCCCCGGCGTGTTCCGCGCCCGGGACCACGGAAGCGGCCCGAGGGCCACCGGGACCTCTCGCCGGACGACACCCCACAGCTTCTACATAATTGTAGAGGTTAGGCTTGCCCGTGTACGGACGCCTGCCGGCCGCGTTGTCGGCCGGCAGGCGCGACGACACGACAAGGAGGGGCGCCATGGGCGTCATCGCATGGCTGGTGCTGGGACTGCTCGCAGGGGCGACAGCCAAGGCCATCCTGCCCGGACGCGACCCGGGCGGACTCGTCGGGACGACGGTCATCGGCGTCGCGGGGGCCTTCCTGGGCGGCTGGCTGTCGTCGCAGTTCCTGGACCGGCCCGTGCAGCGGGAGTTCTTCGACGCCGCCACCTGGGGCTCGGCCATCGTGGGCGCGCTCGTCCTGCTCATCGGCTACCGCGTCCTCTTCGGCAACTCACGCAGCTGAGCCTCGGCCGGGAACGGCCCATCGATCGCGGACGACCGCGAATACTCGATATCACCGAGAACGACCGAGAAGGAGTACCCAGTGGGAGTTTCCCTTTCCAAGGGCGGCAACGTCTCTCTCAGCAAGGAGGCCCCGGGCCTGACCGCGGTCGTGATCGGCCTCGGCTGGGACGTCCGCACCACCACCGGCACCGACTACGACCTCGACGCCTCCGCGCTGCTGCTCAACACCTCCGGCAGGGTGCCGTCCGACCAGCACTTCGTCTTCTACAACAACCTGAAGAGCCCGGACGGTTCGGTGGAGCACACCGGGGACAACCTCACCGGTGAGGGCGAGGGCGACGACGAGTCCGTCAAGGTGGACCTCGCCGGTGTCCCCGCCGAGGTCGACAAGATCGTGTTCCCGGTCTCGATCCATGACGCGGAGAACCGAGGCCAGAGCTTCGGCCAGGTCCGCAACGCCTTCATCCGGGTCGTCAACCAGGCGAACAACCAGGAGATCGCCCGCTACGACCTCTCCGAGGACGCCTCCACCGAGACCGCCATGGTCTTCGGCGAGCTCTATCGCAACGGCGCCGAGTGGAAGTTCCGCGCCGTCGGCCAGGGGTACGCCTCCGGGCTCGCCGGAATCGCCGCCGACTTCGGCGTCGGGGTCTGAGACCCGGCCGTCACGTCCGGCCGGGGTCACCCGGCCGGACCGGCCGCCGGGCCGGCCCCTTCGCGGCCGCTCCGGGTCCGCCCGGGCGCAGGTCGAGACGCATCAGGACCCTGGGGTGTCCGGCCAGTACCGAGGTGGTGTCGGCGGCATGGGTGAACCCGGCACGCTCGAAGTTCTTCCGGAGACCGGCGTACGCCATCGTGAGGTCGACCTTGGCGTCACCGTTGTCGAGGGGGTACGCCTCGATCGCGGGTGCCCCCCGGGTGCGGGCGAACTCGACCGCACCGGCGATGAGGGCGTGCGAGATCCCCTGTGTGCGGTGACCGGGGCGTACCCGGATGCACCACAGCGACCACACCGGCAGGTCGTCGACGTGCGGGATCTTGCGGTTGCGGGCGAAGGACGTGGCCGAGCGCGGCGCCACCGCGGCCCAGCCGACCGGTACGTCACCGGCGTGGGCCAGCACCCCGGGCGGGGGCGACGTACGGCACAGCCCGGCGACGTACTCCCCGCGGGCCGGCCCCCGAAGCTCACGGTTGAGCTTGGACGGGATGCGGTAGCTCAGACACCAGCAGACGCTGGCCGTAGGGGACTTGGGGCCGAGCACGGCATGGACGCCGTCGAAGTCAAAGGCCGGGCGCACATCGATGCTCATGGCACCACGATGTCACGCGGCGAGCACCACGGCACGGCCGGAAACCCTTCGCGCGGGGCTACCTCCCGGGCTCGGCCGGGTGCGCGGGAGCGAGCGGCGTGCGGTGGACCGACACGTGGGAGCGCGACTCGGCGGTGAAGGGGGTGCCGGTCCGGTCCGCGTGTCCGGTCTCCAGGTCGAAGCCGGCGAGCCGGGCCATGAGGTCGAGTTCGGCCGGCCAGATGTAGCGGTGCGGGGTGCGGTCCAGCCGCGCCTGCCGGGTCCCGTCGAACCGGAAGTGGTGCGACACCACCCGCTGGTGCAGGACGTCGTACGTGTCCAGGAGGATGTAGCCGGATTCGGACCGCATGACCGTGGCCGCCTGGCCCGGTGGGAGCCTGCGCAGTTCCGGCACCCAGAGCTCGACCACGAACCGGCCGCCGGGGACGAGGTGGCGGGCCGCGTTGCGGAAGCACTCGACCTGCTCGGCCTGGGTGAGCAGGTCGGCAATCGTGTTGTAGACCAGGTGGACGGGGCCGTACTCCCCCGGCGCGGCGGTGGTCGCCATGTCGCCGATGACCACCGGGATCGTCGCCTCGTCCGCCTTGGTGCGCAGCCGCTCCACCATCGGGCGCGACCGCTCGATACCGGTGACGGGGACGCCTCGTCCGGCGAGGGGCACCGCCACCCTGCCGGTCCCGACGGCGAACTCGAGCGCCGCTCCGCCCTCGGCGAGCCGGGCGAGCCGGGCGAGCCGGGCGAGCCGGGCGAGCCGGGCGAGCCGGGCGAGCCGGGCGAGCCGGGCGAGCCGGTCCACGATCGGCCGCAGGGTTTCGGGCGCGAACATGCCGGTACCGGGTGTGTCGTAGCGCTGGGCGGCGTCGGCGCCCCAGAGGACCTCCTGATGCATCCGGTCAACGCTCTTCTGAAGTCGGGGAGTCGTCCAACGAGTTTCGGGGCGGGGCGGAGCCGCTGTGCGGTGCGGGGGGCACGGGGTCGGGCGGGAGGGCCGCACCGGCGGTCGTATAACGGCGGCCCAGGTGGGCGAAGGCTGCCTTGAGTTCGGGCGGGCCGACGACCTCGATGTCGGCGTCGAAGAGGCCGACGGTGGCGGCGAGGGCTGCCCACGACCATGCGCCCAGAATGAGCCGGCAGCGGTCCGGGCCGAGTTCCTCGACGACTCCGTCACGGGCGTGACGGGACACCTCGGCGGCGGGCAGGTCGAGGATCACCTCGCCGCGGCAGGGCCACTCCCCCGAGCCGTCGGAGCCGCGGAACCTGGCGGTGATGAAACGGGAGACCTCGCCTCCGGGCAGTTCGCGCGGTGTGAAGCGGGGGCCCGTGGGGGTGCGTGGGGTGATCCGGTCCGCGCGGAAGATGCGCCAGTCCTCGCGGTCGAGGTCCCAGGCGACGAGGTACCAGCGGCCGCCCCGGGTGACGAGGCGGTGCGGTTCCACCCGGCGCGGCGGGGGTCCCGCAGGGTCCTGTCCGCCGTGTTCGGACGGGAAGGCGGGGGTGTAGTCGAAGCGCAGTACCTCCCGGGCGTGGACGGCGGCGTTGAGCGTCATGAGCACGCCGCTGTCGGCCTGGGGGGCAGAGCCGGCTCGCTCGACGGCGGTGACCTGGAGGGTGTCGACGCGGTGGCGGAGCCTGGCCGGCATCACCTGGCGGACGGTGTTCAGCGCGCGCGTCGCGGCCTCCTCCATGCCGGCGCCGGTGGTGGCGGCGACCCGGAGGGCGACCGCAAGGGCGACGGCCTGCTCGTCGTCGAACAGCAGCGGCGGGAGGTCCGTGCCGGCGCCGAGCCGGTAGCCGCCGTCGGGGCCCTTGACCGCCTCGACGGGATAGCCGAGCTCGCGCAGCCGGTCGACGTCACGGCGCACGGTGCGCGGGCTGACGTCCAGCCGGTCGGCCAGCAGTGCCCCCGGCCAGTCCCGGCGCGCCTGGAGCAGGGAGAGCAGGGCCAGCAGTCGCGCCGATGTCTTTGGCATGGCACCCATGGTGCCCCGAGTAGAGGTCACCTCCTGACCTCTACGGCTGTCACGGTGGTCCCGTACCGCAGGACGACGAGCATGACCCGAAAGGCTTCCTCGCCGTGACCACCACCCCCGTGCCGGACACCACGGCCGGTACCGGCAGCGCCGCCACGGCCGCGGCCGCTTACCGGTCCGCCACCGACGCGGAGCGGGCCGGTCCGCTCGCCACGCTCGCATCCGCGCGCTGTGCCCGGGAGGACTGTTCAAGCACCTCGTGCCCGTCGGGGAAGGGTGGATGCGCTTCGTGCCCGAAAGGCCCTCGGGGCTGCGCCACGATCTGCCCGAGGGCGTCACCCCGCCCGGTCCGCCGACGGCGCACCCGCTGCCCGGGCGCCGTGGCACGAGCCGGGAGCGGTGCGCAGTGCGCGCCGGGTACTGACGCACCTCGCCGCGGAGACGTCCCGGCACGCCGGGCATCCTGCGCGGGACGCTGGACGGGCGGACGCCGGACCGACGGCCCCGCCCCGGCCCCACCACGTTGTACGGAATCGAAGGGAACGGTGTCACCATGACGACACGCGAACAGGCGCACCGCCGGGTGATCCGGTGACCGTGCTGGACGCCCGGGCGCTCAACCGCGCACTGCTCGCCCGGCAGCTGCTGCTCGACCGCGCCGCCATGCCGGCGCTGGACGCGGTGGCGCACCTCGGGGGTCTGCAGGCGCAGGAACCGCAGGAGCCGTTCGTCGGGCTCTGGTCGCGGTTGCGGGGGTTCGAGGCGTCCGCGCTGTCGGACCTGCTGACCGGACGGGACGTGGTGCGGGCCCATCTGATGCGGCGGACGGTACATCTCGTCACGGCCGGCGACCTGCTGGCGTGGCGGGCCCGGCACGGCGCCATGCTGCGCCAGCGGGTACTCGGCGTCTACCGCCGTGAGCTCGCCGGAGTCGATCTCGGTGAGCTCGAGTCGGCCGGCCGGGAGCTGATGTCCGACGGGGAGCCGCGTTCGATGGGCGGCCTGGCACGGGAGCTCGCGGGGCGCTGGCCGGAACCGGGGCCGCGTGCGCTGGGAGAGATGCTGCTCGCCGCCCTGATCCCGGTGGTGCAGTCACCTCCGCGCGGGCTGTGGCGGACCAAGGGCGGGGTGCGCAACTTCCTGGTCTCCTCGTGGCTGGGCCGTGAGGTCGACCCGCTCCCCGCGGACGCGTCGGACCCCGTGGGCCGATCGCTTGTACGGCGTTATCTGACGGCGTACGGCCCGGCGGCCACGGCCGATCTGCGCGCCTGGTCGGGTCTGGCCGGGCTGCCGGCCGCGGTCGCCGCGATGCGCGGGGAACTGGTCTCGTTCCGCGACGAGCGGGGGCGGGAGCTGCTGGACCTGCCCGGCCTGCCGCGCCCTGACGCCGCGACGCCGGTTCCGGTGCGGTTCCTGCCGGCGTTCGACAACGCGATCCTCGGCTACCACGACCGGGGGCGCGTCATCGACGACGCGCACCGCGGCCTGTCGGTCTCCGGTGCCCGGGTGGTACTGGTCGACGGGCGGGCCGCCGCGACATGGGAGTTCGGGGAGGGGACCGTGGTGGTCACCCCGCTGCACTGCTTGTCCCGGGTGGACCGGGCCGCGGTCGCCGAGGAGGGGAGCGCGCTCGCGTCGTTCCTCTCCGACCGGGACAGTGACCGCGTGCGGGTCGGTACGCTCTGATCGGCACGTGCCGGACGACTTGTCGGCCCGCGTTTCCACCAGCGGTCCCGCCGGGGTTTCGGCCCGGTTCACTCGGGATCCGGTGGTATGCGTTCCGCGTCGGTGGTGTACGGAGGGCAGGCGTGTGAGGGTCTGGTGAGGGTCGCCGAGTGAGGCACGGGGCATGCGTTTTGTGCATATGCAGCTGATAAGATCATCGGACTTTCAGTAGACTGACGGCGCGTCATGAACGCGTACGGGGGACAGTCTCTAAGGCCCCATCGCCAAGGATTGAGGTGTGGTCCGCCCGCGGGCCCGAGCCGTTCGACGGCCGGGTCGTTCAGTGCGGATCGGCGGACCTCCCGCATTCCCGGCGCGATGCGACTTGAAGAGAGTCTCATGACGTCATTGATCCGGGATCCACTGTTGTGGATCTTGCTGGTAGTGCTCATCGCTGCGTCGTTCGCAGTGATGAGGGCGCGGAGAACCAATCTGGCTCTCCGCAGAACGAGGAAGGACCTGGAAGCAAGCCTGGGGCAGACCCAAGGTCAGCTCGCCCAGCAGCAGGGGCAGATCACCGCGCTCAACGCGCGGCACCAGGGCGACCTCGCCGACGTCCGTGCGGATGCCGAGTCGTCGACCAAGGCCGTACTGAAGTCGGCGATGGGAACGCTGCAGTCCCTCGCCGAGGAGCAGCAGCTGCTGCTCGACGAGCTGCTGAAGAAGTACGGCAACGACACCGAGGTGCTCGCCGACCTCATGTCGGTGGACCACACCGGCAGCCAGTTCAGCCGACGGGCCAAGGGCATCTCCGTGCTGTGCGGCGGATGGCTGGGCCGGCGCGACGGCGCGGCGACCGTGTACGACGTGGCGCGCAGCGCCCAGGGGCGCATCAAGGACTTCAACCGGGTCGGCATCCACGCCCAGGTCAGTGTCTCCGTCTCCACGAAGGCCGTCGAACCGGTGGCCGTCGTGCTGGCCGAGCTGCTGGACAACGCGACCACCTACAGCGCTCCGGGCACACCGGTCGAGGTCAACATCCAGGCCGTCCCGACGGGTGTGTGCTTCATCGTCGACGATGCCGGACTGGGCATGGACCAGGAGACCAAGGACCGGGCGGCGGCGTTGCTGTCCCCCGAGGGCGCGGTCGACATCACGAGCCTGGGCGACCCGCCCCGGTTCGGGTTCGCGGTGTGCGGCATGCTCGCGGCGCGGTACGGCTTCGCCGTCTCCGTGGGCTCGGTGTCCCCCTACGGCGGAGTGCGTGCAGTGATCCGTGTACCGGAAAGTCTCCTTGCCGCCGAGGCGCCCGCACCTGCCGAGCCCGTCCAGGAGACCTCCGGGGAGGAGGCCGCCCCGCAGCGGCTCGCTCCCGTGCCGGTGGGGCCCTCCCATGTGGTGGGCAAGACCAACGGAGGACTTCCCAAGCGGCGCCGACGGCAGGGCCCCATCTCGGTGGTGCCCTCGCCGGACGCCACGGCCGGCGAGCCCACGTCCGAGCAGGCCAGCGAGGTGACCGCGTCGCGCCTCGGCGCGTTCGCCCGCGGCACCCAGCTCGGCCGGATCACGAACACCATGGAAGGACCTGATCAGCGGTGAACACCGACCTGTCGTGGGTGCTGAACGACGTGCTCGAGGTGCGCGGTGCCCGTCACGCCGTCCTCGTCTCGGGTGACGGCCTGCTGCTGCAGCGTTCGGACGACATCTCGCGCGACGACGCGGAGACGAACGCTGCGGCGATGAGTTCCATGCAGTCCCTCAGCCGCGCGGTCTCCGGCTTCGTCGGCTCGGGCAACGGCGTCTGGAAGCAGACACTGCTCGAGTACGACGGTGGCTGGATCTTCCTGAGCGCCGCCGGGCAGGGCGCCTACCTGGCCGTCTCGGCGGCTCCCGACGTCGACATGGAAGCCGTGTCGTTCCGTATGCAGAAGACGGTGGTGGCGCTCAGCAAGGCGATGAGCGTCGCACCACGCTCGGACCACGGTGGCGGCTCATGACGGCTCCCGGCGAGGAGGAGTCCGTCTCCAGCGACTTCGTCCGCTCCTACGTCATCACCGGGGGCCGGAGCCTGCCGTCCTCGGACGATCTTGCACTGCACACCCTCGTCACGCTGGCTCCCGAGCGGACTCCTCCGCTCGGGGCCGGGCCCGAAGTGACGGCGATCTGGGACCTGTGCGCGGGGGGCTACCTGTCGGTGGCCGAGGTGGCCGGTCACCTCGGACTGCCGGTCGGGGTGGCCCGCCTGCTGCTGACCGACCTGTTCGAGCAGGGGCACCTGCTCCACCGTGCCGAGCCGCCCCGGGCCCAGAACGTTGACAGAGCGACCCTCGAGAAGGTTCTGCATGGACTCCAATCCCTCATCAGCTGAGACGGCCCAGGGCTCCATCTACGTCTCCAGCGCGGTGACCAACGCTGCCAAGATCCTCGTCGTCGGGCATTTCGCCGTGGGCAAGACGACACTCATCGGTTCGCTGTCGGAGATCACTCCGCTGCGCACCGAGGAGAAGATGACCCAGGCCTCGGTGCACGTCGACGACCTGCGGGGCGTGACGGACAAGACCACCACCACGGTCGCCCTGGACTTCGGCCGTCTCACGCTGAGCGAAGACCTGGTGCTGTACCTCTTCGGCACACCGGGACAGCAGCGCTTCATGCAGCTGTGGGAGGACATGGCCCGCGGTGCGCTGGGAGCGCTGCTGCTGGTCGACCCCGCGCGACTGGAGGAGACGTTCCCCGTCATCGACCTCGTCGAGGGGTACGGCCTGGAGTACGCCATCGCCGTCAACACCTTCAACCCGTCCGAGACCTACGGCGAGGCGGAGGTGCGTGAGGCGCTCGACCTGCTCCCGGACACCCCCGTCGTCTACTGCGACGCCCGCGACCAGCGGTCCTCCGCGCAGGCACTGATCGCGCTCGTCCGGCATCTGCTCGAGCGCACGGCCTGACGGCCGCGCCCACCCCGCCCGGGAGCGGCCGTTCCCGGTTCACCAAGGAAGACTTCATGGATCTTCAGCAGACATCTGCGCCCACGGGCAGCAGATGCCCCATGCACGACGCCTCGTTCGCCGCCGATCCGCAGGCGCTCTACGACCGGTTGCGGGCCCATGCTCCGGCCGGTCCGGTCGAGCTCGCCCCGGGCGCGGACGCCACTTTGGTCGTGGGGCACGAGATGGCGCTGCGCGTCCTGCAGAACACCGAGCTCTTCGCCCGTGACGCCCGCCGATGGAAGGCGCTGAACGAGGGACGCATCGGGATGGACAACCCGGTGCTGCCGATGATGGCGTACCGGCCGAACTGCCTGTTCACCGACGGTGCGGTGCACCTGCGGCTGCGCAAGGCGGTCACCGACAGCCTGGCCCGACTCAACATCACCCGGGTCCGCCGCGACGTGGAACCGATCGCCGACTACCTGCTCGACCAGTTCAGCGAGCGGGGCCGTGCCGACCTGCTCAACGACTACGCCAAGCTGCTGCCACTGCTGCTGTTCAACAAGCTGTTCGGCTGCCCCGCGGACATCGGTGACACCCTCACCACCGCGATGTCGGCGATCTTCGACGGCAAGGACGCCCTGCGCGCCAACGAGGACCTCACCGCCTGCCTCATGGAGCTGATCGCCCGCAAGCGGCGCCAGCCGGGCGACGACGTCACCTCGTGGCTGATCCAGCACCCGGCCGGGCTGACCGACGAGGAGCTCAAGGACCAGCTGGTCGTCCTGATGGGCGCCGGAGTGGAACCCGAGCGCAATCTGATCAGCAACGCCCTGTTGCTGCTGCTGTCCGGCGCGGGCGGCCGGCAGAGCGGCATGATGATCGAGGAAGCCCTCGACCACGTGCTGTGGAACGAGACGCCGATCGCCAATTACGCGACGCACTACCCGGTCCAGGACGTCGACCTGGGCGGCCATGTGGTGGAGGCCAACACCCCGGTCGTCATCTCCTTCGCCGGTGCCAACAGCGACCCCGCGCTCGCCGAGGCCCGCCGCACGCGCAGCAAGGGTGCGCACCTGGCGTGGGGGGCGGGACCGCATGCCTGCCCCGCCAAGGACCCGGCGACGGTGATCGCGACCACCGCGATCGAGCGGCTGCTCAACGCGCTGCCCGACCTGGCGCTGGCCGTGCCGCAGGAGGAACTGCAGTGGCGGCCGGGGCCGTTCCACCGGGCGCTGGTGGCACTGCCCGCGACCTTCAGCCCGTCGCCGGCCACACGCATGGCGGCGGCTCTGCAGAGCCGTGCCTCGACGCCCGGTGCGGAGCAGCCCCGGGCCGTGGCGCCGTCCGCCCCGGCCCGGCAGGAGTCGGGACGGAAGAAGGGGTTCTGGAGCAGTTTCCTCGATGTCTTCCGTGTCTGACGCACGGCACGTGACAGCGGCAGCACTCTGGAGCGCATGACGGAGGAGGGGGGAGGGAGGTTCCGGCGGGACCGGCAGCGCCCGGCCAAAGGGGCTCCGCGTCACCGCCGCGGGCGGCATACGGGGCGCCGGCCGGCATCTCCGGCGCCACGGCCACCGGCCGTCGGGTCCTCGTCCCCTCCTCCGTCGGCTGGTGTCGGTGAGGGCGGGTGGCCCTCTTCCCCTCCGCTCGGAGCCACGTGGCAAGTACCCGCTCCTCCCCGGCCCCGCCCGGTGGCAGCACCAGGCCGACCGGGAACGCCGGGAGGCCCCGGCCGCCCGCGGGAGGACCAGGACGCTCATCCGGCTCGACGTGCCCGTGGGCCGTAACCGTTCTTGACGTCCCGGGCCGCGGTCACGGACCGCGACGGGCCTCAGTCAAGGACCGCGACGGCCTCGATCTCGACCAGGTGGTCGGGGATGTCCAGTGCCTGTACGCCCACCAGCGTGGCCGGCGCCGCCGGGGTGGTTCCCAGCCTCCGTGCCGCGCGGGTGGCGCCCTCCATGAACTGCGCCATCTTGTCGGGTGTCCAGTCGACGACGTAGGCGGTCAGTTTCGCGGCGTCGGCGAACGTGGCGCCGGCCGCGGCCAGGGCGGTGGCGACGTTGAGGTAGCACTGTTCCACCTGGGCAGCGAGGTCGCCCGCGCCGACAGTGACGCCGTCGGCGTCCCAGGAGACCTGCCCGGCGACGAAGACCGTCCTGGAACCGGACGCGATCGCCACCTGCCGGTAGACGTCGATCTCCGGAAGTCCCTCGGGGTCGATCAGGGTGATGGCCATGCTGTTTGCCTCCTTGTGCTGTGAGCCCGCGGGCTCTCTGCTGCCAGGCCCGTGACAGCCCCGGCGGGCGGTCCTGGTCACCTGTGGTTACTCGGAAACCGTAAGAGAGTGGCCGCTGACATGGAAGAACGCACTTTCTGGTGACTGAGGAACCAGAAGGTGACCCCACACGGAACCCGCGCCACGCGGGAGCGCGTCCTGAAGAAAAAGATCATGTGGGCAGGCGTCCGGGCAGTGGGGAGGAACGGGTGGGCGGCATACGGTGGGGCGCGCGCGGCGGGTCGGTCTGGACGCGGGGGCGGGTGATCGCGGCGGCCGCGGTGCTGACGGCGGGGCTGCTGGTGTTCCACCGCGCGGTGCCCAACTCCGTGGGCCGGGCGGGCAGTCTGCTGGAGTCGTTCCTGCCCTGGCTGGGGGTGGTGGTCGTGGTGCTGTTCGCAGCGGCGCTGCTGCGGCGTTCGGCGACCGCGCTGTCTGCCCTGCTGCTGCCGGTGACCGCCTGGACGTGTCTCTTCGGCGGGTTGTTCCTGCCCGAACCGCGAGCCGGCGCGCGGGACCTGGTGGTGGTGCAGCACAACGTCAGTGACGAGAACACCGACCCGGCGGGCACCGCCCGCGCCCTGGCCGATGCCGGCGCCGACCTCATCGCGCTGGAGGAACTGGTGCCGGCGGCGCTGCCGGTCTACGAGCGGATGCTCACCCGGCGCTACCCGTACCACGAGGTCCGGGGCACCGTCGGCCTCTGGTCGAGACATCCGCTCACCGGCGCCCGGCTGCTGGACATCAAGCCCCGGGGGATCACCGAGCCGTGGAGCCGCGGGCTGCGGGCCGTGGTCCGCAGCCCGCACGGGGACATCGCGGCCTACGTCGCGCACCTGCCCTCGGTCCGGGTCGGGCCGGGCGGCCTCGCCTCGGCCAACCGGGACGAGAGTGCCCGCCTGCTGGGCCGGGCCCTCGACGCCGAGGAGCTGGATCCGGTGATCCTTCTGGGTGACCTCAACGGCACCGTCGACGACCGCGGTCTGGCCCCGCTGACCTCTTCGATGGACGTGGCGGAACGCGGCTTCGCCCTCAGTTTCCCCGCCGCGCTGCCCCTGGCCCGCATCGACCAGGTGATGGCCCGCTCGGCCGCCGTCCGTCACCTCCGCACCCTGCCCGAGACCGGCAGCGACCATCTGCCGGTTGCCGCGCGGATCACCCTCGACCGAAGCGCCCGGCCGGAACGGCAGGCCTGACGCGGGTCCGGAAGAGGGCGTCCCTGGCCGCCTCCTCGACCAGGCCGAGCGCGAAGGCCTGACCGGCGGCGCCGTGCCCACCGCGGCCGCGGTACGTTTCCCGGCCGTTGGCCACGCCGGGCAGGCGTCGTCCGATCACCGTGGCCACCACTCCTGGTCACACCGGCCGGCGCCCGGTACGCCGTCGTGGGGGGGGGCCGCCGCCCCGGGAGCCGGCGAGCCACGAGCTCGGCGATGCGGCGATGCGGCGATGAAGCCGTCGAGAGACATGGACATGCGCCACACGAGTCGTGCCGTGACGTCCTCCGGAGAGGGTGCCGGGTTGCGCGTGCCGGGTTCTGGGGTCTGCACGGGACGAGGCCGCTGCGGACGGACCCACCGGTCGCGTGCGGCGGGCGGGCGGGTGTGCACGCGGGGGCGGGTGCCGTGGGGCAGACTGAACCCATGGGCGACCTCAAGGCCCCCGGGGCACCGTCACGGCGGTTCCCCCCGGAGCCGGGGAGCGTGGCGGAGGCTCGGCGGTTCGTGCGGGCCACGCTCGGCGACGCCGCCCCGGAGACGTTGGACACCGCGCAGCTCCTGGTCAGCGAACTGGTGACGAATGCGGTGCTGCACGCACGCACCGAGATCGAGGTGACGGCCCGGACGGGTGACGACGGGGTCCTGGTACGGGTGAGCGATCGGCGGCCGGAGCGCGGGCTCGTGCCCTACGGGGGTTCCGCGTACACCGGTACGGGGCAGGGGCTGGCCCTGGTCGAGCGGCTGGCGTCCCGGCACGGCGTCGACACGGGCGAGGCGGTCAAGACGGTGTGGTTCGAGCTGGGGCCCGGGGGATCGCCGTCGCCCTCGGACGGGTGGGCGGCCGCCGCACCCCGTTTCGGGCCGGGCGAGACGGTCACGCTCCTCGATGTGCCGGCGGCGCTCTGCCTGACCTGGACGCAGCACCGGCACACACTGCTGAACGAGGCCGCTCTGGCCCTGGCCGCCGGAGACGTCCCGGGTGTGACCGCGGAGGATCTCGCGGTGGCCCTCGACATGAACGACGTGATCAGCGCGGGGGTGACGGCCGCGCTGCGGCAGCAACGCGGCGAGGCTGCGTTCGGGTCCCTGCCCCTGTCGGTGCCCTCGGACGCCGGACCGCCGATGGAGACCCTGCTCGCGGTTCTCGACGTGGCCGAGGAGGCTGCCCGTGACGGGCTTCTCCTGACGTTGCCGGCGCTTCCGCGCGGGCGGGGCTTCCAGGAATGGCTGTTCGATCAGATCGGCGACCAACTCGCCGGGGAACGCCCCACGGCGTGGACGGTGATGCCCCGGCTACCGGGCGCCGGCGCCTCGGATCCGGTGCTGTGGGACGCCGGCCGGGTACGGGCTAGCAGGGTCGCGACGATCGCCGCCGACGAGTCGAACCGGATCATCGCGGTCAGCGGACCGGCGGCGGACCTGTTCGGCTGGTCCGCGGACGATCTCGTCGGGAAGCCGCTCACCACGCTCATCCCGGAACATCTCCGCAGGCGTCACACCGTGGCATTCGCGTCCCTGCTGCTCAGCGGGCAGCCCAGGATCCTGGGCCGGTCGCTGCCGCTCCCCGCCCTGCACCGCGACGGTGGGCTGGTGCCCGTCCGGCTGTCCGTCGAGAGCCAGGAGACCGCCGACGGCCGCACCGTGTTCGTGGCCCAGTTCTCCCCGAGGGGATCGGTGCCGTCGGCCCCGGCCCGTCCGCCCGGCCGGATGCGGACCGGAGCCCGGTGGGAGGCGGGCGGCGTCCCCTGGCCCGTCTCCCCCGGGCAGGACCGGAGAACGGGCGTGGGCCGGGCCGGCGGCGTATCCGAGCTGGAGCGGCTCTCGCTGCTGGCCGACACGGGGGCCGCCCTGAGCTCCCTCGCGGATCTGCACGAGGGCCTGCGGAGGGTGGGCCGGGTCCTGACCCGTTGGCTGGCCGACTGGTGCCTGGTGGACCTGTTCACGGCACAGGACGAGGTGGAGCGGGTCTGCGTCATGCACGGTGTCGCCCAGGGGGCGTGGCCCGAGGAGTACGAGGGCCGGCTTCCGCCGCTGTCCGAGACCGCCCAGGGGCCGCTGGCCCGTGCGCTGCGCGGGGCGGGCCCCCTGCTGTTCACCGAGCCCCCGGCCCCGGGCCGGGCCGCGAGCCCGCTGGACGCCCACTACGCGGAGATGTTCCGGAGGCTGGGTGCGAACAGCGCGGTGGTCGTCCCCCTCCGGTCGCCCCGGAAGATCATCGGCGCGCTCACGTTCGCCCGGAGGGGACAGGGGAAGCCGTTCACCGAGGAGGATCTGCCGCTGGTCGACGAGCTGGCGCACGCGATCGCCCTGCGGGTGGAGAACGCCCGTCTCCACCAGGAGACGCGGACGATCGCCGAACGCCTCCAGCGCTCGCTCCTGTCGGCACTGCCCGAGATCCCTCGTCTCCAGCTGGCCGCCCGCTACGCTGCCTCCTCCGCCACGGCCGAGGTCGGCGGCGACTGGTACGACTGCTTCGCCCTGCCCGACGGGGGCACGGCGCTGGTCATCGGTGACGTCGCCGGGCACGACCTCGACGCCGCCATCGCCATGAGCCAGCTGCGCAGCATGCTGCGCGGTATCGCCGTGGACCGGCAGGAGCCACCGGGGGAGGTCCTGCACCGCCTGGACCTGGCGAACCACACCCTGCGCCAAGAGGCCGTCGCGACCTGCGTCTACGGTCTGATCAAGGAATCCGGGACCGGCCTCTGGCAGTTCGTCCACTCGTCCGCGGGCCATCTGCCACCGCTGCTCGTCAGCCCGGACGGCCGCACCCGCTACCTGGAGGAGGGGGCGGGGCTGCTGCTCGGCGTCGACCCCTCAGTGGTCCGTCCCCAGGCCAGTGACGCGGTCCCGGTCGGTTCGACCGTGCTGCTGTACACCGACGGCCTCATCGAACGTCGCGCCGAGTCCCTGGACCACGCCCTGGACCGGCTCCGCGCACACGCCGCCGGGCTGGCCCACGAACCCCTCGACGTCTTCTGCGACGAGCTGCTCATCGGACTGGCCGCCGGCAGCGACGACGACATCGCGGTCCTCGCGATCCGCCCCGGGCCTGGACCCTGACCCTGCGGGGCGTGCGGCAGGGCCGTTCAGCCCGCCAGTGCGGTCAGCACCTTGTCCGGCGTCAGCGGGAGGTCACGGAAACGGATGCCGGTGGCGTGGTGCACGGCGTTGCCGATGGCCGCCGCCGTGCCGACGATGCCGATCTCGCCGATCCCCTTGCTCCCCATGGGGTTGAGGTGGGCGTCCTCCTCGTCGATCCAGTGCGCCTCGACTCGGGGCACGTCGGCGTGCACGGGCACGTGGTAGGCCGCCAGGTCCGATTCGCTGAAGTCGCCGAAGGCGGTGTCCATCACGCTGCCCTCGGTCAGCGCCATGCCCAGGCCCATGATCATGCCGCCGACGAACTGGGACCGCGCGGTGCGGGCGTTGAGGATCCGCCCCGCCGCATAGACACTCAGCAGCCGGCGCACCCGGACCTCGCCGGTGACACGGTCCACGGCGGTCTCCGCGAAGTGCGCACCGAAGGCGTGGCGCGCGTAGGGGCTGTCGGCGTCGGCCTGTCCCGTGGTGTCCGCGTGGACGGTGATCCCCTCGTCGGGCAGCTGTCCCGTGCGGGCGGCGAGGGCGTCCGCCAGCCGGGTGCACGCCTCGTGGACGGACCAGCCCCAGGAGGCGGTCCCGGAGGAGCCGCCGGCCAGCGGTGCGGAGGGCAGGTCGCTGTTGCCGACCTCGGTGCGCACCCGGTCGAGGGGCACGCCGAGGGCGTCTGCCGCCACCTGGGCGAGCACCGTGCGGGCTCCCGTGCCGATGTCGGTGGCGTTGGTCCGTACGACGAACGTTCCGTCCGGCAGCGCGCGTGCCTCGGCGGTGGAGGGTGCCACGAGAACGGGGTAGGTGGCTGCCGCGACGCCCGTGCCGACGAGCAGGGGCCCTTCGGTGCGGGAGCGGGGCCGTGGGTCGCGCCCTGCCCAGTCGAACCGCCGCGCGCCCTCCCGCAGGCACTCCGTGAGGTGCCTGCTGCTGAACGGCTTGCCGCTGTCCGGTTCACGCTGCGGTTCGTTGGCGAGGCGCAGCTGTATCGGGTCCGTGCCCAGTTCACCCGCCAGCTCGTCCACCGCGGACTCCAGGGCGTACATCCCGGGCGCCTCGCCCGGGGCACGCATCCACGAGGGACTGGGCACGTCGAGCCGCACCAGCCGGTGGAGCGTGCGGCAATGGGGTACGGCGTACATCACGCGGGCGGGGACCGCCGCCTGCTCCACGAACTCCTTGATGCGGGAACTGTGGGTGAGGACCTCGTGGGTCAGGCTGGTCAACCGGCCGTCGGTCCCCGCGCCCAGACGGATCCGGTGCAGGGTCGGCGCCCGGTGGCCCACGACGGCGGGAAGCTGCCGGCGGGGCAGGGCGACGGTCACGGGCCCGGCCGTCCGGCGGGCGGCCATGACGGCGAGCACGACGTCGGGACGAGGGGTGCCCTTGGAGCCGAAGCCGCCTCCGACGTGGTCGGCGGTGACGGTGATCCGGTCCTCGGGGATGCCGAAGAGCGCGGCGAGTGTGGCGCGCACCGTGGTGGTCCCCTGGCTGGAGGTGTGGACGACGAGCCGGTCGCTCTCCCAGTGCGCCGTGCTCGTGTGGGGTTCCATGGGGTGGTTGTGCAGGGGCGGCACCCGGTAGGCGACGTCGACCCGGACGGGCGCGGAGGCGAAGGCCCCCTCGGGATCCCCCTGTTCCCGGCGGGCCGGGAAGCCGCCGTTGGCGGTGTCCGGCTCGTACGCGTCGGGGTGGTCCGCCCGCAGGGCCACGTCGTGCTCCTCCACGGCGTACTCGACACGGACCGCGTCCGCGGCCGCACGGGCCTCCTCCGGGGAGCGCGCCACGACGAGTGCGACGTACCAGCCCCGGTGCGGCACGCGGGGATCCCGCAGCACGGCCAGCGTAGGGTCGTCGGGTTCGGCGGTCCTGGGCGCGTCCTCGTGGGTGAGCACGGTCAGGACTCCGGGCAGGTCCAGGGCCGCCGACGTGTCGACGGCCGTCACCCGGCCGCGGGCGATCGTGGCGGTCACGGGCCAGGCGTGGGCGCGGCCCGGCAGCGGGTGTTCGGCGGCGTAGCGGGCGCTGCCGGTGACCTTCCGGTGTCCTTCCCGGCGCTCGGCCGGAGCACCCGTTGTGGGACCGGTGCCGGTCATGGTGGCCTCCTGTGACGTGCCGGTTCAGGTCCTGGCGGGCGCGGCGAGCCGGGTCAGGACGTCCAGGGCGAGACCGCGGGCGAGGCCCACCTTGTACCCGTTGTCCCGCAGGGGCCGGGCCGCCCGGAGTTCCAGGTCGATGCCGTGCGCGAGCGCGTCCGGGGTCGCCGGCCCGCCCAGCAGCGCGTCCTCGGCGCGGGTCGCCCGCCACGGCCGGTGGGCCAGCGCGCCGAAGGCGAGGCCCACGTGTGCGACGGTTTTGTCGTCCGACAGGTGCAGGACGGCGGCGACGGACGCCAGGGCGAAGGCGTACGAGGCCCGGTCGCGGGCCTTTCGGTAGGCCGAGGGCAGCAGGGCCGTGGCGGCGGGGAGCACCACACCGGTGAGGAGTTCACCGGGGCGGATCTCGGTGTCCCGCTCGGGATGGTCGCCGGGCAGCCGGTGGAACGCGGCGACCGGGACGCTCCGGGCGCCCTCGGAGCCGTACAGCTCGACGCGCGCGTCCAGGGCGGCGAGCGCGACGGCCATGTCCGAGGGATGGGTGGCGATGCAGTGGTCGGAGTGCCCGAGGACCGCGTGGTCGCGGTGTGTGCCGTCGAGGGCGCCGCAGCCGCTGCCCGGTGCCCGCTTGTTGCAGGGTTTGGACACGTCCTGGAAGAAGGGGCAGCGGGTCCGCTGCAGCAGGTTGCCGCCGGTGGTGGCGGCGTTGCGCAGCTGGCCGGAAGCACCCGCGAGGAGCGCCTGGGACAGCGCGGGATACCGGTTGCGGACCAGGGGGTGGGCCGCGAGGTCACTGTTGCGGACGGTCGCGCCGACGCGCAGGGAACCGTCCGTCAGCTCCTCGACGGTGTCCAGCGGCAGGCGGCTCACCTCGACGAGGAGGTCGGGCCGCTCCACACCCAGTTTCATCAGGTCGACGAGGTTGGTGCCGCCGCCCAGGCAGCGGGCGCCCGGGTGCGCGGCGAGAGCTCGGGCTGCCTCCTCCACGGTCGTGGCCCGCAGGTATCCGAAGGGTTTCACGGGACCACGTCCCGCACGGCCTCGACGATGCGTGGATAGGCACCGCAGCGGCACAGGTTGCCGCTGAGCCGCTCGCGGATCTCGGCGGCGTCCAGCACGGCCGGCTGCTTTGGCGGTGCGGCGGGGTCGGTGGCGTGGGAGGGATGGCCGGCCGCGGCCTCGGCGAGGACACCGACGGCCGAGCAGATCTGTCCGGGCGTGCAGTACCCGCACTGGAAGGCGTCCCGGTCGAGGAAGGCCCGTTGCAGGGGGTGCAACCGGTCCCCCTCGGTGAGTCCTTCCACCGTCAGCACGTCGCGGCCGTCCAGCGCGACGGCCAGTTGCAGACAGCTGTTGACACGGCGGCCGTCGACCAGCACCGTGCAGGCGCCGCACTGGCCGTGGTCGCAGCCCTTCTTGGCCCCGACGAGGTCCAGGTCCTCCCGCAGAAGGTCCAGCAGGGTCCGCCGGTGGTCGATCAGGAGGGTGTGCGGCCTTCCGTTGACGTCGAGTGTCACTTCGGAGCGGTACGCGGCCGACGGGGCACTGTCCGTGCCGTCGGCGTCGTGGTCCTGCCGGGAGCTGTCCATGGCGTCGAAGTACCTTCCGGACGGCCGTGGTGCGGTGGTGGTGACCGGTGATGCCGTCCCCACCGCGTATCCATGTCGTGGCACCCCACACGTGCCGTTTTCCCCTGGGGGAGGGAAGGCCGTCCGGTCACCTTGCCCGCGGTGCGGGCCCGGCGCACGCTGGTGCCATGAGCGCGGGCCCCACACTCATCACCTCCGTGCAGCGCGCCTTTCGTCTGCTGGAGGCGGTGAGCGCACACGAGAACGGCGCGCCGGCGAAGCAACTGGCGCGGGAGGCGGGGCTTCCCCTGGCCACCGCCTATCACCTGCTGCGCACACTGGTCCACGACGGGTACCTGCGCAAGCTGGACGACGGTGGCTTCGTCCTCGGCGAGCAGCTGCACACGCTGCACACCGCCGGCAGCGGTCAGGCCCTGCTCAGCCGCGTCCGGCCGACACTCGCCGCCCTGCGGGACGAACTCTCGACCGCCGCGTACCTCACCTTCTACGAGGACGGCGAGATCCGGGTCGCCGAGATCGCCGACGGTCCCCGCGCTCCCCGGGTGGATCTCTGGGTCGGCTTCGAGGACGCCGGGCACGCCACCGCGCTGGGCAAGTCCGTCCTGCGGGAGCTGGACGACGCGGCCCGCCGTGAGTACCTCTCCCGGCACCCCCTGAACGATCTCACGCCCCGCACGGTCACCACAGCGCCGGAACTGCTCCGCCGGCTCGACTCCAGCCCGGCGGCTCCCGTCGTCACGGACCTGGAGGAGTACGCACTGGGCACGGTCTGCGCCGCGGTCCCCGTCTACAGCGGGGAGACCCTCGGCTCGCTCGGTGTGTCCCTGCGGGTGGACCGGCTCTCCCGGCTCGAGGGGATCCGGGCGCGGCTCATCGCCACCGCCGACCGCATCACCCGGAACCTCTCTCTCACTATCTGAAAATCATTCCCTTGCGGTGCCCGACACGCATCGATTTTCCTGAACGGGCAAGACGTCCAGGAACGCGCGCCGTGCGCAGTGAGGATCGCGGACGACACATGAGTCACGCCCGACAGCATCGTGGCGACCGCCGGACCCGGGTGCTCGCGCACTGGGCCGTCGGTACGCCCGTACTGCCCTTACTGCTGGTCTGTGTCATCACGGTCATCGACCTGGTGGGGGGTACCGGCCTGATCTGGCTGCCCCTGCTCGCCGCCGGGCCGGCGCTGGCGGCCGCCACCTGCGGATGGCGCGGAGTCGCCGGGGTAGGTCTGCTCGCCACGCTGCTGAGCCTCGTGCTCGGGGTCATGGACGGGGCGACCGGCGGAAACCTGGTCGCCGTGCCGGCCGTACTGGCGAGCGTCACCCTGGCCAGCAGCCTGGCCGGGGCGGTGCGCGCACGCCGCGAGCGCGTCCTCGCGGCCGTCCGCTCCGTCGCCGAGACCGCGCAGCACGCCCTTCTCCGACCGCCGCCGGCCACCGTCGGCCCCTTCCAGGTGGCCGTCCACTACAGTGCCGCCGCTGCGGAGGCCCGGATCGGCGGAGACCTCTACGCCCTGCTTCCCACCCCCTACGGGGTGCGGCTGATCGTCGGCGACGTCCGAGGCAAGGGTCTGCCGGCCGTGGGGACCGCGGCTCTCGTCCTCGGCGTCTTCCGCGAGGCGGCCTGCGACGAGCCCGATCTGCTGGACGTCGTCGGCAGGATCGAGCGGAGTCTGGCCCGCAACCTCGGCAACGACGACTTCGTCACCGCCGTGGTCGCCGGATGCCCGGAGCCCGGACGCCTGGAACTGGTGAACTGCGGGCACGCGCCTCCGCTGCTGGTCCGGGGAGCCGGCGTGACGGCGGTGGAGCCCGCGCAGCCGGCGCCCCCGCTGGGGCTGCGCGCCCTGGCCGGTGAGGCCCCCGGCCTCCAGGTGCTGTCCTTCGGCGACGGGGACCAGCTGCTGCTCTACACCGACGGGGTCACCGAGGCCCGCGACGCCGACCGCGCGTTCTACCCGCTCGCCGAAGGGTTTGCCCGGCATCTGTACGACGATCCGGCGCGCACCGTCGCGGCTCTGCACGAGGAACTGCTGGCGCATGTGGGCGGCAGGCTGCACGACGACGCGGCGCTCCTCCTGCTGCGCAAGCCCGCCGCCCCCGAGCCCGCCGCCCCCGACTCCCCCGTGTGCGGGACGGCAGCCACCGGGACGGCGGAGCCAGGTCCGGCCGTCATCGGGCCCTGCGCCCCGGCTCCGGCGGCTGCCCCGGCAGGAGGCCTCGGCGGCGGCGCGCTCGACGGCGCCCGCGAACGGAGGAGCACCGCCTGACAGCCGGACGGCGCACCCCGCCCGCCCCGAGGTATCGCACCACGTGCCCGCGCCGCCCCGTCCGGCCCCGTCCAGGAATCCGGCCGGACAGAGCCGGACCGTGCGCGCCGGCTGCGCGTCGCCCGTGCGACCTCGGCCGATCCGGCCACCCCCGCGCGGAGGTCGGGGAACAGGCGGGCAAGGCCCGTGGCCGACGAGGTGTTCCGGCTGCGCCGGGCGGGGCCGGCACCGGTGAACCGCCGGCACTCGCGAGTCGGTCGTCCGTCCTGAGTCACCCGTCACCCGGAGTGGCAGCCCCTGGCACCGTGCTCTTCCGGGGTTTTTGGGATACTGCTGTGATGTCGCCGACCCCGCCCCCGGTGCCTCCGGAACCCATAACCGCCGACCCTCCGCAAGCGATCGCTCGTCCGCTGCTCACCCAGTCGTGGCTGGATCTGACCTTCCTCCACTGGGCCGCGGACCCGGCCGACGTGGCGCCTCTGCTGCCGCCCGGCACCGTGCCCGACACCCTGGACGGCGTCACCTACGTGGGGCTGGTCGCCTTCCGGATGCACCGGGTCGGCTGGCTGCGCCTCCCCGGCATTCCGTACCTCGGATCCTTCCCGGAGACCAACGTCCGCCTCTACTCGGTGGACGAACACGGGCGCCGGGGCGTGGTGTTCCTCTCCCTGGACGCCTCCCGGCTGCTTCCCGTGACGGTTGCCCGGATCGGCTTCCGGATGCCCTACCTGTGGTCCCGTATGGCCGTCCGGCACAGCGGCGACACCGTCACGTACACCAGCTCGCGGCGCTGGCCCGGCCCTCGCGGTGCCCACAGCCGGGTCACCGTGCGAGTCGGTGAGCGGATCGGGGAACCCACCGAGCTGGAACACTTCCTGACGGCCCGCTGGGGTCTGCACGGCGCCTTCTTCGGCCGGTCGATGTACCTGCCCAACACCCATCCGCGCTGGTCCCTGCACCGCGCCGAGGTGGTCGAGTGCGAGGAGGACCTGGTGACGGCGGCGGGCCTGCCGAAGCCGGCGGGCGGTCCCGTGAGCGTCCTCTACTCGCCGGGCGTCCCCGCCCGCTTCGGCCGCCCCGCCCGCCCGGGGGGCATCCGGACCCCGTGACGGCCCGGGCCCCGTGGGCCCCGCCCGCGCGCTCAGCCCTGCGGTTCCTGCGGCCGGAGGTCCACCTCACGCAGGTGCTGGTCCTTGCGTTCGGTGCGGGTCTCCGTGCGGTGGCCGCGGGCGATGTAGTCCCGCACCACGACCTCGACGGCGTCCTGGGGCGACCCGACTCCGGCCAGCACCATGACTTCCACGACCAGCTCGGCGTCGAGCGTGACGGTGACCTTGGCCATGAGTTCCCCCTGCCGATACCCTCCGGGCTCCGCGTCGGCCCGGATCACCGCACTGTACAGGGGCCGGTTCGATACTCCCGACCGGCGATGATGTCGGTGACGGCCGCGTGCGCACAGCGGTCGTCCGTCCGTCGGACCTGTGCCAGGAGCAGAGAGGAACCGCCACCATGAGCCACCAGAAGGTGCGCGATGTGATGAGTGACGCCGTCGTCCGTATCCAGGGCGGAACGCCGTTCAAGGAGATCGCGCACCTGCTGCTCGAGTACGACATCACCGCCGTCCCCGTGGTCGACGCCGAGGACCGTCCGGTGGGTGTGGTGTCGGAGGCGGATCTGCTGCACAAGATGTGGGGCCGTCAGGAGGGCGACGCCGGTGGGTCCGGTGGGGCGCCCCGGCCGGAGAAGGCGTGGGCCACCGACGCCACCGGACTGATGACGTCACCCGCTCTGTGTGCCGCCGAGGACTGGAGCGTGGTGGACGCCGCCCGGGTGATGGCGCTGCACGGGATCAAGCGGCTGCTGGTGGTCGATGCGGCGGGCCGGCTGAGGGGTGTGGTGAGCAGGAGCGACCTGCTGCGCGTCTTCGTGCGCGAGGACCGGGCGATCCGTACGGAGATCGTCGAGGACGTGCTGGTGCGGGCGCTCGGCGAGGCTCCCTCGGCGGTCGAGGTGAATGTGACGCACGGTCACGTCAGGCTCATCGGGCAGCTGTCGTCCCAGGCCATGGCCGAGGAGCTCGAGGAGCTGTGCCGCAATGTCGACGGCGTCGTCGACGTGGAGTTCCGTACGGTGCCCGAGGCCGGCGCCGACGGCCCGGCGCAGGCGGTCTGAGCACCGGAGGGCCGGGCACGGGCGGACCGGCCGCGGCGCCGGGAGCCCGGGGAGGGGCCGTCACCTGACGGGACGGCCCCTGTGCCCGTCGTGCGGGGCGGTTCAGGGGTGCTGTGCGGCGATCATCCGCCGGTACCAGTGATAGCTGTCCTTCGGGATGCGCCGCTGGGTGTCGTAGTCGACGCGGACGATGCCGAAGCGCTTGCCGTAGCCGTAGGCCCACTCGAAGTTGTCCAGCAGGGACCAGACGTAGTAGCCGCGTACGTCGACGCCCCGGTCGATGGCGGCGCGCAGGGCGGCGAGGTGGTCACGCAGATAGGCCACGCGGTCGTGGTCGTGGACGGCGCCGTCGGTGACCCGGTCGTCCTCGGCGGAGCCGTTCTCGGTGATGTGGACGGGCGGCAGGGCGGCCCCGTACTGCTCCTTGAGGTCCACCAGCAGGTCGGTGAGGGTGTGGGGCACCACCGGCCAGCCCATCGCGGTGTGGCGGACACCGGGTGTCGGTGCCTCCTCGTACCGGTTGTCGGTGGCCACGCGCCGGGCGGGGTCGCTCTCGCGGTACGGGGCGTCGGCGACGGTGATGGGACGGTAGTAGTTGATGCCGAGGAAGTCCAGCGGCTGCGAGATCAGGTCCAGGTCGCCGTCGCGGCGGAACTCCTGGCCGGTGATCAGCTCGCCCCAGGTGTCCTGTTCGGTGCCGGGGTAGCGGCCGGCCAGGAGGGGGTCGGTCCACGCCAGGTTGTGCAGGGTGTCGGCGCGGACGACGGCGGCCCGGTCGGCGGCGGAGTCGGTGGCGGGCAGATGGTGGTCGAGGTTGAGGGTGATGCCGGCCTCGCGCACACCGGCCGCCCTCAGTGCCTGTACGGCGAGTCCGTGGGCGACCAGCAGGTGGTGGGCGGCGGCCAGGGCGCCTCGGCCCTCACGGGCGCCGGGTGCGTGGCGGCCGACGGAGTAGCCGAGGAAGGCGCTGCACCACGGTTCGTTGAGGGTGATCCAGCGCGGTACGCGGTCGCCCAGCCGGTCGGCGACGGCGGCGGTGTACTCGGCGAACCGCTCGGCGGTGTCGCGCACGCGCCAGCCGCCCCGGTCCTCGAGGGCCTGTGGGAGGTCCCAGTGGTAGAGGGTGGCGGCGGGTTCGATGCCGGCGGCCAGGAGTTCGTCGACCAGCCGCTCGTAGAAATCCAGGCCCTTGGGGTTCACCGGTCCACTGCCGTCGGGCACGACGCGCGGCCAGGCGACGGAGAAGCGGTAGGAGCCGACGCCGAGGTCGCGCAGCAGGGCGACGTCCTCGGGGTAACGGTGGTAGTGGTCGCAGGCGGTGTCCCCGGTGTCGCCGCCCTCCACCAGGCCGGGGGTGTGGCTGTAGGTGTCCCAGATCGACGGGCCGCGGCCGTCCTCCCGGACCGCCCCCTCTATCTGGTAGGACGCGGTCGCGGCCCCGAGGACGAATCCGGGCGGGAAGCTCGGGAAGTCGGACATGTGCTGGGGGCTCTCCTCGGTTCGTGCGGTGGTCACTTGACGGAGCCTCCGGTGATGCCGGCGGCGATGTACTTCTGGGCGAGGACGAGCAGGATCGCCGCGGGCACGGCGGAGAGCACGGACGCGGCCATCACCGAGCCCCAGTCGCCGACGTGGGCGCCGATGTACTGATAGATGCCCAGGGTGATCGGTTTGACGTCGTCGGTGGTGTTCAGGGTGAGCGCGAACATGAAGTCGCTCCACGAGAACAGGAAGGCGAACAGGCCGGAGGTGATCAGGGCGTTGCGGCTCATCGGCAGCACCACGCGGACGAAGGTGCGCACCGGTCCGGCGCCGTCGATCTGCGCGGCCTCGACGACCTCGCCGGGGATGGACACCATGAAGGCGCGCATCAGCACGATGGAGAAGGGGATGCCGAGCGAGGCGTCGGCGAGCATGAGACCGAAGTAGGAGTTGACCAGGCCGAGGTCGACGTAGGAGCTGTAGAGCGCGTTGGCGATGACGATGCCCGGGACCATCTGGGTGATGAGGGTGCCGAACACGATGGTGCGGGTGCCGCGCAGCCCGAAGCGGGCCAGCCCGTAGGCGGCGGGGGCGGAGACGGCGAGGCAGATGGCGACGGCGCCGAGGGAGACGACCAGTGAGGTGAGCAGGTGTCCGCCCTGGTCACTGATGGCCTTCGAGAACCCGGACAGGTCCAGGCTGCCGGGAACCGGGTCGACCTGGAGCAGTCCGGACTCGGGCTGGAGTGCCGTGTTGAGCATCCAGTAGAGCGGGAAGAGCATGACGCCCAGGACGAGCAGGCCCGCCACGGTGGAGCCCAGGTGGCGTCCCCGTACGCGTGGTGCGGCGGGGGCGGGTGTGTGAGCGGCCATGTCGGTCACTTCCCGTCGGTGCGGTTGGCCCGCAGGTAGAACACGGCGAACGCCGCGGAGATGAGGATGAGGACGTTGCCGACGACCGCGCCTGCTCCGAAGTCGAGCTGGACGAAGGAGTTCTGGTAGGTGAGCGTGCCCAGGGTCTGGGTGGCGTCGGCGGGGCCGCCGTCGGTGAGGGCGAGGATGAGGTCGAGGATCTTCACCGTCGACATGAAGCCGAGGACGAGGACGACCGTGATCACCGGCTTGAGCATGGGCAGGGTGACGGAGCGGAAGGTGCGCCAGGCCGAGGCACCGTCCAGGGAGGCCGCCTCGTACAGCTCTCTCGGTATCTCCTGGAGGCCGCCGTACAGGATGACCATGTTGAACGGGATGCCGATCCAGATGTTGACCAGGACCACCGACAGCAGGGCCATGTCGGGGCTGGTCAGCCACGGGGTGTCGCTGCCGAGGCCGATGGCGCCCAGGAAGGTGTTGAGTACACCGGTGTCCTGGTCGAGGATGCGGCGCCAGACGACGCCGGACACCACCATGGGAACCAGCCAGGGCAGCAGGATCAGCGACCGCAGGACACCGTTCAGGGGGAACCTGCGGCTGAAGAAGACGGCGAGTGCGAGCCCGATGCAGAACTGGCCGAGCAGGGATCCGGCGGTGAAGACGAGGGTGTGCCACAGGGCCTTGCCGAAGAGGGCGTCCTGGAGGACGGCCGACCAGTTGTCGGTGCCGTTGAACGGCGCCTCCGAGGTGAAGAACGTCTTCGGCGTGTAGTGCTGGAAGCTCATCACGACGTTGCGGACGAGCGGGTAGCCGAAGAAGAGCAGCATGAAGAGGACGGCGGGGGCGACGAAGCCCCACTGGGCGAGCCGGCGCCGGCGGCGCAGCCGGGCCGGGTCCGGGGCGGCCTTCCCGGGCGCCTTCGCCGGGGCCGCGGCGGTGACGGTGGACGTGGTCATGGGCGCGTACCTCAGTTCCCGCTCGTGGCGCGCTGCTGGGCGCGCTTCAGGGCGGCCTCGCTGGACTGGCCGGTCAGGGCGGACTGGAAGGCGCTCTGCAGCGCGAGGGAGGCCGAGGACCAGCCGGCGCCGAGCTTGCCGGTGCGGGAGCGGGCCTCGGCGACCTGGTCGGCCAGTGCGTCGAGTTCGGGCACGCGCTCGCGCCAGACGGCGGCGGCCTTCTCGTTGGCCGGGACCATCCAGCTGTTCAGGGCGTAGGTGAGCTGTTCCTTCTCACCGGCGAGGCAGGCGACGATGCGGCCGGCCGTCCTCTCGCGGTCCTCGTCACCGGTTTTCGGCACGGTGAGCACCGCGCCGCCGAGCGGTCCCACCGAGGCGTCGCCGGCCTGCGGAACGGGGATCTGGGCGATGCCCCAGTCGAGGGACTCGTCGGTGTTGAGGGTCTCGACCTGCCACGGACCGTTGATCATCATGGCGGCGTTGCCGGCCATGAACTGGTCGTTGACGTCGGCCTGGGTCCAGTTGACGGTGGACCTGGACAGCGAACCGTCCTCGAGCAGCGCCTTCCAGTAGTCGAGTGCCTCGACGACCTGCGGGCTGTCCAGCTCGGTCTCGTCGCCTCCGTTGGACCACATGAACGGGGTGAACTGGAAGACGCCGTCCTCGGCGCCGCCCGCGCTGAGCGCCAGGCCGTAGCGCCTGCCCTCGGTGAGCTGCTCGGCCGTGTCGCGCAGCTCGTCCCAGGTGGTGGGCACCTCGAGGCCGGCCCGGTCCAGGATGTCCTTGTTGTAGAAGAGGGCCAGGGTGTTCACGGAGCGGGCCGCGCCGTAGTACGTGCCCCGGTAGGAGCCGAACTCGACGATGCCCTCGGGGATCTCGTCGGTTTCGAGGCCGAGGGTGCGCAGGTCGACGAGTCCGCCCGCCTCGGCGAAGGTCGGCATCTCGGAGGCGTCGAACTGCACGATGTCGGGCAGCGACTTCGACGAGGCCATGCGCAGCGCCTTCGTCATCACCTGCGCGGCGGGGACGCTCTGCTGCTCGATGCGGATGCCGAGCTGCTTGCCGCAGCGGGCCATCGCCTCGGCGTCCCAGCGGTGGTAGGTCTCGTCGGTCGAGGAGTTCATCACGGTGTACACGTCGCTGTCCCGTTGCTGTGCGCAGCCGGTGAGTGCCGCCCCGGTGACCAGGACGGCGACGGCGGCGAGGGACGTGACGGCTCTGCGCGGGCGGCGGGGCCCGCGCTGTGCGGCGACCGGGGGATGTGCTGTCACGGTGGGTGCCCTTGGGTGGGACCGGCTCGGCGTTCGCCGACCCGGCGGCTCGTGGGAGGAGAGGACAGAGAGGGGTTCCTGGGCGGCGAAGCAACTGGTGAAGCGCTTCGACGATTAGGTGGTCCCGCTCATGGGAAACTCGGCTCCGAGGTCGGGTGTAATTTGTTTTGCCTGATTACTAATACGTCAGCGGAAGCCGGTCGCGCTAGCCCCCCAGCAAGGCGATCCGTGTGCACCGGGGCGTGACAGGAACCCCCGAACCTGTCATAGTTCCTGGTCAAATACCGCTTCCCTCCCCGCCATCGCCCTCTCCCCCTCCGAGGAAGATCATGAAGTTCACCGACGGCTTCTGGCGCATCCGCGACGGCGTCCAGATCTCGTACGCCACCGAGGTGCGCGAGGTGCGCCCCGAATCGAAGCGCTTCACCACGTACGCCTCCATACGGAAGGTGGCGCGGAGGGGCGACACCCTGAACGCGCCGCTCGTCACGGTAGAGTGCTTCTCCCCCGCCGAGGGTGTCATCGGTGTCCGCGTCACGCATCACGCGGGCAAGCGGCGGCCGGGGCCCGACTTCGCCCTGGGCGGCGACGCCGACGGCGCCGGGACGGTACGCCAGGACGGTCCGGTCACCGAGCTGACCAGCGGTCCGCTGACGCTCCGCCTCGACGGGTCGGGCCCCTTCGCACTCGCCTTCCGGGACGCGGACGGGCGCGAGCTGACCCGTGCGGACGCCAGGAACACGGCCTTCGTCACCACCGGGCACGGGGAACGGCACCACATGCTGACCCGGCTGGCGCTGGGTGTCGGGGAGCAGGTCTACGGCCTCGGCGAGCGCTTCACCCCGTTCGTCAAGAACGGTCAGACGGTCGACGTGTGGCAGGCCGACGGCGGCACGAGCAGCGAGCAGTCCTACAAGAACATCCCGTTCTACCTGTCGTCCCGCGGTTACGGCGTCTTCGTCAACCATCCCGGTGCGGTGTCCTTCGAGGTCGGCTCGGAGTCGGTCGGCCAGGTGCAGTTCAGCGTCGAGGACCAGTCGCTGGAGTACTACGTCGTCGCCGGTCCCACCCCGAAGGACGTCCTCACCCGTTACACGGCCCTCACCGGCCGCCCCGCCCTGCCGCCCGCCTGGTCGTTCGGCCTGTGGCTCAGCACCTCGTTCACCACGTCGTACGACGAGGCGACGGTGACGTCGTTCGTGGACGGCATGGCCGAGCGCGGTATCCCTCTCACGGTGTTCCACTTCGACTGCTTCTGGATGCGCGAGTACCAGTGGTGCGACTTCCAGTGGGATCCCGACGTGTTCCCCGACCCGGACGGCATGCTGGCCCGGCTCAAGGAGAAGGGTCTGCGGATCAGTGCCTGGATCAACCCGTACATCGCCCAGAAGTCGCCGCTCTTCGACGAGGCCGCCGCCCTCGGACACCTGGTGCGCCGGGCCGACGGCGACGTGTGGCAGTGGGACCTGTGGCAGGCCGGCATGGGGCTGGTCGACTTCACCAGTCCCGAGGCGCGGGCCTGGTTCCAGTCGAAGCTGAAGCCCCTGCTCGACCAGGGAGTGGACTGTTTCAAGACGGACTTCGGCGAGCGCATCCCCACCGACGTTCTCTGGCACGACGGCTCGGATCCCGAGCGGATGCACAACTACTACACCCAGCTCTACAACCGGACGGTGTTCGAGCTTCTGGAGAAGGAGCGCGGGCAGGGTGAGGCCGTGCTCTTCGCACGGTCCGCGACCGCGGGCGGGCAGCAGTTCCCGGTGCACTGGGGCGGCGACTGCTGGTCGTCCTTCGAGGCGATGGCCGAGTCGCTGAGGGGCGGGCTGTCGCTGTCGCTGAGCGGGTTCGGTTTCTGGAGCCATGACATCGGCGGTTTCGAGGGCACGCCGGACCCCTCGGTGTTCAAGCGCTGGCTCGCCTTCGGCCTGCTGTCCTCGCACAGCCGGCTGCACGGTTCCACGTCGTACCGCGTGCCGTGGGAGTTCGGCGACGAGGCGGTGGACGTCGCCCGGCGGTTCACCCTGCTCAAGCACCGGCTGATGCCCTACCTGTACGGCGCCGCCGTCGAGGCGCACGACACCGGGGTGCCGATGATGCGGCCGATGGTGCTGGAGTTCTGGGACGACCCGTCGTGCCGTCAGCTGGACCGTCAGTACATGCTGGGCCCCGATCTGCTGGTCGCCCCCGTGTTCGACACGGACGGGGAGGTGGAGGTCTACCTGCCGAAGGGCACCTGGACCCACCTGCTGAGCGGCGAGAGGGTCACCGGCCCGTGCTGGCGCACCGAGCGGCACGGCTACGACAGCCTGCCGCTGTATGTCCGGGAGGGCGCCGTGCTGCCGCTGGCCGGGGACGACACGCGGCCCGACGGCGACTGGCTGGACGCGCCGGTGCTTCTCGTCCACCCTCCTGCCTCGCCCGGCTACGAGGCCGAGGTCACCGTGCCCGACACGACGGGTGCGCGGGCGGCGGGCTTCCGGGTGGTGCGGGACGGCGACGTGCTGCGGGTCACCGCGTCGGGCACCGAGCGGCCGTTCACGGTGCGGGTCGCGGGCGGGGCCCAGGCCCGGGGGGCGGGCGAGGTGACGGTACCGCTGGGGTGACCGGGCCGGGGTGACGGCCTGCGGGAAGGCTGCGGGCGGCCGCTGCCCGCCCGAGGGGGACCCCGGGCGGGCGGGACGGCCACGGCGGCCCCGCGCCGGAGTGACGTCCGGCCGGCCGCGTGGGGCGGCGAGCGCCGTGTGACCCGGCGGGCGGGTGCGGGGCAGGACGCCGGTCCTCGCCGCGTCCCGCGCCGGGGGGGCACGCGTTCAGTCCGCGTCCGGCCGCCCCCGTGTCCGCGGGCCGGACGCGGCACCGGACGGCGCCGGCGGGAAGGGCGCCGCGGAAGCCGGCGGAGCCGGGCGACGCCCGCGTGGGTACCGCTGTCCTCGGCTGCCGGGACCGGGGGCTTTCGGAACCACTCCGTGGCCGTGACCAGGCCCGGCGCCACCAGGTCCAGGCCGTCGAAGAAGCGGGCGACTTCGGAGCGGGTGCGAAAGCCGAGGCGGATGCCGGCCCGGGCGTACCCGGCGGTGGCCTGGGCGGCCGGTTCCGCGTGGCGGTCGGACGCCGCGTGCGACCGCGCCAGGCAGCTGCCCGGTGGGAGTGCGGAGAGCAGCTCTCCGACAACGGCGCGGGGTTCCTGGCCGTCGGGGACGAAGTGCAGGAGGGCGATCAGGGACAACGCGACGGGACGGCCGAGGTCGAGGACGGTCCGGGCGCGGTCGATGATCTCCCCGGGATTGCGCACATCGGCCTGGAAGTAGTCCGTGGCGCCCTCGGGACTGCTGATCAGCAGGGCCTTTGCGTGCCGCAGGACGATCGGGTCGTTGTCGGTGTGGACGACCTTCGCGGCCGGGGCGACGGCCTGCACGAGCTGGTGCGGGTTCGGCTCGGTGGGGATGCCGGTGCCGACGTCGAGGAACTGGTCGACGCCCTGTCCGGCGAGCCGGGCCGCGGCCCGGTGCATGAACCGGCGGTTCTGCCGGGCGGCGTCCCGAGACCGGGGTGGCGGCTTCTCGCCGACGGCCTCGTCCACGGGGTGGTTGTCCTTACCGCCGAGCAACCAGTCGTGGACCCGCGCGGGGTGCGCCTTGCTGGTGTCGATCTGCGGAGGGCTGGACCTGCCGGCCGGCACGACGAACTCCGTCCCGCGGTGGGTCACCACTGATGAGCAGCGGGTCTTGCACATCAACACGCGAGCAGACAGGGCGAGTGGAGCCAGAGCGGGCCGCATCACCCACTCGTCCACGCCTTCTCCGCCGGCGGCGGTGCCGTACTGGCGCGCGTCACCAGGCGGGTCGGGACGAGGGTGGTCCCCCGCTCGGGGCCGCCATGGCGCACCTTGCCCAGGACGGCCGCCACGCAGCGCCGTCCCACCTCGGCGAAGTCCTGGTGGACGGTGGTCAGCGGAGGCAGGAACGAGGACGCCTCGCGGATGTCGTCGAAGCCGATGACGCTGACGTCCCCGGGAACGCGCCGGCCGCGTTCGTGGAAGGCCCGCAGCAGGCCGAGGGCCATCTGGTCGTTGGCCGCGAAGACGGCGGTGCACTCGTCGCGGGCGGCGAGTGCGAGGCCCGCGCGGTAGCCGGACTCCGCGGACCAGTCGCCGCGGACCAGCTCCGGCGGGACGCGTCCCGCGTCGGTGAGGGCGGCGCGCCAGGCGTCGGTGCGGCGCTGGGCGGCGAAGGAGTCCTCGGGGCCGGCCAGGTGCCACACCGTGCGGTGACCGAGGTCGAGCAGGTGGCGCACCGCGGTACGGGTGCCGCCGGCCTGGTCGGTGTCGACGACCGTGTAGTGGTCACCGGCGTCGGAGTCGACGACCACGACCTGGACGTGCGGGGGCAGTTGGATCGTTGCCGCGTCCAGCAGATGGACCTCCATGATGACGATCACCGCGTCGACGGCGAGTTCCTCCAGCCGGGAGAACGCGCCGCGCACCTCGTCCTGGGTCGGTATCGCGACGGGCAACAGGGTCACCGCGTAGCCCTCGTGCGCGGCGGAGGTGGCGATCGCCTCCAGGGTGCGTACGTTTCCGGTCGTGGCCAGCGAGAAGGTGATGACGCCGATGGTGCGGAACTCGCCGCGTTTGAGCGCGCGGGCCGCACTGTTGGGCCGGTAGCCGAGCTCCTGCATCGCGGCGAGCACCTGCCGGCGGGTCGCCTCGTTCACTCCGGCGTAGCCGTTGGACACACGGGAGACCGTCTGGGACGAGACGCCGGCGAGGCGCGCCACGTCCGCCATGGAGGCCCGGGCGGGGCGGCTGCCGCCCCGCGGACGGGGACGCGGGGCGGCACCGTCGGCCGGGTCCGCGCCCGCGGGCTCCCCGCCCGCCCGGTCCACGTCGGCCGGATCCCCGCCGGCTGCGGTCGCCTGGGGAACGAGGGCCCGTCCCGGCGTGCTGTGCACCGTCTCCACTGGCTTTCCAGCCGCCTTCCCGTCGCCACCCGCCGCGTCAGGGTTTCCCGGAGGACCCTTGACCGTCGCCATCGAGGCAGTGTAGACATGCCGCCACCGAATGTTTACGTAAACATAACACTCCGCCGCATTTCTGCTGCGCTCGATGTTTACGCAACCATCGATTGCGGGGGCACGGCTCCCCGCCCGGGAGAGGGCGCCGTGGCCACCCGGCCCGAACGTGGATGAGCGAGGAACGACATGACGACGCTGCAACCGCCGGCGGCCGCCGAGCCGCGGCCGGCACCGCCTCCGGTGGGACGGGACCGCCGCTCCTGGACGGGGTGGGGGTTCATCGGCCCCTTCGTGGTCGTGTTCGCCCTGGTCTTCCTGGCACCGATCGTGTATTCGATCTACCTGAGCCTCTTCCGCGACCAGCTCATCGGCGGCACCAGCTTCGTCGGGTTCGACAACTACCAGCAGGCCCTGCAGGACGAACGGTTCTGGGCCGCGCTCGGCCGGGTCTCGCTCTTCCTGTGCGTCCAGGTGCCGATCATGCTCGGCATCGCCCTGCTGGTGGCCCTGGCGCTGGACAGCGGACGGCTCTACGGCAAGAGCTTCTTCCGCATCTCGATCTTCCTGCCGTACGCGGTGCCCGCCGTCGTCGCCACGCTGATGTGGGGCTTCATCTACGGCACCCGCTTCGGCCTGGTCGGCGACGTCAACGAGGCCTTCGGGCTGTCGCTGCCCAACCCGCTCTCCCCCGACCTGGTACTGGCGTCGATCGGCAACATCGTCACCTGGGAGTTCGTCGGCTACAACATGCTGATCTTCTACGCGGCGCTGCGGGTGATCCCGCACTCCCTCTACGAGGCGGCCGAGATCGACGGCGCCGGGCAGCTCCGCGTCATCACCGCCATCAAGCTGCCCGCGATCCGCGGCGCCCTGGTCATCGCGACGATCTTCTCCATCATCGGCAGCTTCCAGCTCTTCAACGAGCCCAGCGTCCTGCAGAAGCTGGCGCCCAACGCCATCACCACGGACTACACGCCGAACTACTACACGTACTCGCTGTCCTTCTCCGGCCAGCAGCACAACTACTCCGCGACGGTCGCCATCATCATGGGTCTGATCACCATGGTCATCGCCTATGTCGTCCAGCTGCGCGGCATGCGCAAGGGAGTGTGAAGCAGCGATGACCACTACCGTCTCCTCCGCCTCCGCGGGCCACACCGGCTCCGCGTCCGGTGCTTCCGGCGCCGTGCCCCGGCTGCGTACGCGCCGGCGCGGTTCCACGCCGGGGCGGCCCCGCCGCAGTGTGCTGCTGACCGTCCTCACCGGCCTGGTGCTGCTCTACAGCCTGGTACCGCTGGTGTGGCTGGTCATCAGTGCCACCAAGACCCAGGAGGGACTGTCCCGTTCGTTCGGCCTCTGGTTCGACAGCGACTTCGCCCTCTGGGACAACATCGCCGGGACGTTCACCTACGACGACGGCGTCTTCACCCGCTGGCTGCTGAACACCATGCTGTACGTGGGGCTCGGCGCGGGAGGCGCGACCCTCCTCGCCGTGCTCGGCGGTTACGCCCTGGCCAAGTTCGAGTTCCCCGGACGCCGGGCCGTCTTCGCCGTCGTCATCGGCGCCGTGGCCGTACCGGGTACGGCTCTGGCGGTACCGACCTTCCTGATGTTCAGCAATATGGGACTGACCAACACCCCGTGGGCGGTCGTCATCCCGTCGCTGATCTCGCCGTTCGGCCTGTATCTGATGTGGGTGTTCGCCAGTGAGGCCGTCCCGGACGAACTCCTCGAAGCGGCCCGGATCGACGGCGCGGGCGAGCTGCGCACCTTCGTCCTGGTGGTGCTTCCGCTGCTGGCGCCGGGCATCGTCACCGTCTCGCTGTTCACCATGGTCGCGACCTGGAACAACTACTTCCTGCCGCTGATCATGCTCAAGGACCCCGACTGGTACCCCCTCACCCTGGGCCTGCACAGCTGGAGCGCCCAGGCCGAGACGGCCGGCGGGCAGCCCGTCTTCCACCTGGTCGTCACCGGCTCACTGATCACCATCGTTCCGCTGATCGCCGCGTTCCTGCTGCTGCAGAAGTACTGGCAGTCGGGGCTCGCCGCCGGAAGCGTCAAGGAATAAGCGCCGGGCGCCGCCCTCTCTTCGGCACGCGTCCCTGCCTCCACCAGCCCCACCCCCCGCAAGCACCTCCCCCACGGCACACCACCCCAAGGCTTTGGAATCCAAGCCACGAAGAAGTGGAAGCACTCCCATGCACAAGCAATCCCGCCGCCTGCTGCGCGGCATCGGCACAGTCTGCGCCCTGGCCCTGGGCGTCACCGCCTGCGGCGGTTCCGGCGACGGGGACGCCGCTCCGAAAGCGGTCTCCGAGTCGGACGTCGAGGCGGCCCTGGAGAAGGGCGGTGCCGTCACCGTCTGGGCGTGGGAACCCACGCTCGAGCAGGTGGCCGCCGACTTCGAGAAGGAGCACCCCGGTGTCGAGGTGAACCTCGTCAACGCGGGCACCGGAAACGAGCAGTACAAGGCGTTGCAGAACGCCATCTCCGCGAAGAAGGGCGTCCCCGACGTCGCCCAGGTCGAGTACTACGCCATGGGCCAGTACGCGTTGACCGACGGACTCACCGATCTCAGCGGCTTCGGCGCCGACCAGCTCGCCGACCAGTACTCCCCCGGGCCGTGGAACGGCGTGAAGGCCGGCGGCGAGGGGATCTACGGCCTGCCGATGGACTCCGGCCCGATGGCGCTGTTCTACAACAAGAAGGTCTTCGACAAGCACGGGATCGAGGTGCCGGCCACGTGGGACGAGTACGTGGACGCGGCCCGCGCCCTGCGCAAGGCGGACCCGAAGGCGTACATCACCAACGACGCCGGCGACGCGGGCTTCACCACCAGCATGCTGTGGCAGGCCGGTTCGCGCCCCTACGAGGTGGACGGCACCGAGGTGAAGATCGGCTTCACCGACGAGGGGGCCAAGGACTTCACCGGCACCTGGCAGAAGCTGCTCGACGAGAAGCTGGTCGCCCCGGTCACCAGCTGGTCCGACGAGTGGTACAAGGGCCTCGGCGACGGCACCATCGCGACCCTGGCCATCGGGGCCTGGATGCCGGCCAACCTCGCCTCCGGCGTGAAGGAGGCCGCCGGTGACTGGCGTGTCGCCCCGCTGCCGCAGTGGACGGCGGGCGCCGACGCCAGCGCGGAGAACGGCGGCAGCGCCCTCACCCTGCCCGAGCTCGGCAAGAACGAGGCGCTCGCCTACGCGTTCGTGGAGTACGCCAACGCCGGCAAGGGTGTCGACACCCGCGTGAAGAGCGGCGCCTTCCCGGCGACCACGGCGCAGCTCGACTCCGAGAAGTTCCAGAAGACCGAGTTCCCGTACTTCGGCGGGCAGCAGGCCAACAAGGTGTTCGCCGAGTCGGCCGCGAACGTCGCCGACGACTGGGCGTACCTGCCGTACCAGGTGTACGCCAACTCGATCTTCAACGACACCGTCGGCAAGGCCTACGTCTCCGGCACCACGCTGGCGGACGGCCTGAAGGCCTGGCAGGACGCGTCGGTCGAGTACGGCAACAAGCAGGGCTTCACCGTAGCGAAGTAGCCCACCGGGGCGGCACGCACGCCGTGCCGCCCCGGTGCGAGACACCCGGAAGGACCGCCATGATCTCCACCCTCCTGTCCCGTTCCAGCAGGGCGGACGGTGACCGTGCCCCCCGTCTCCTGTACGGCGCCGACTACAACCCCGAGCAGTGGCCCCGCAGCGTCTGGGAGGAGGACGTCCGGCTGATGCGGGAGGCCGGAGTGAACATCGTGTCCGTGGGGATCTTCTCCTGGGCTCGGCTGCAACCGGCCGAGGAAACCTGGGACTTCGGCTGGCTCGACGAGGTGCTGGACCTGCTGCACGCCGGCGGCATCGGTGTCGACCTGGCGACCGCCACCGCGTCCCCGCCGCCGTGGCTGACCACGGCCCACCCGGAGATCCTGCCGGTCACCGCGGACGGCGGGACGCTGTGGCCGGGGGCGCGTCAGCACTGGCGGCCCACCTCCCCGGTGTTCCGCGCCCATGCGCTGCGCCTGGTAAGGGAGTTGGCAACCCGCTACGCGGACCACCCGGCGCTGGTCGCCTGGCACGTCAGCAACGAGCTGGGATGCCACAACGTCTACGACTTCTCCGACGACGCGGCGCGCGCGTTCCGGCACTGGCTGCGGGCCCGTTACACCACGCTGGAAGCGCTCAACTCCGCCTGGGGCACGGCCTTCTGGTCCCAGCACTACACCGACTGGGAGCAGATCCTGCCGCCGCGGCAGGCCGCGTCCCATCCCAACCCCACCCAGCAGCTGGACTTCAAGCGCTTCTCGTCGGACGCGCTCAAGGAGCATCT
Source organism: Streptomyces sp. NEAU-W12 (assembly GCF_026242095.1). Taxonomy (NCBI): domain Bacteria; kingdom Bacillati; phylum Actinomycetota; class Actinomycetes; order Kitasatosporales; family Streptomycetaceae; genus Streptomyces; species Streptomyces sp. NEAU-W12. Next base: position 127,866 of record NZ_JAPJDM010000011.1, on the reverse strand, counting down.
GCGGGCCGAGCGGGAAATCCTGCGGGAGATCACCCCGGACGTCCCGGTCACCACCAACTTCATGGTGATGGGCAACACCAAGGGGATGGACTACCCCGACTGGGCGCAGGAGATCGATTTCGTCTCCAACGACCACTACGTCCACCCGGGTCCGCAGGACCGCGACGAGCTGTCCTTCTCCGCGAACCTCACCAGCGGCATCGCCGGCGGCCGGCCCTGGTTCCTGATGGAGCACTCCACCAGTGCCGTCAACTGGCAGCCGGTCAACGTGGCCAAGCGTCCGGGCGACCTGGCCCGTGACTCGCTGCTGCACGTGGCGCACGGGGCCGACGCGGTGTGCTACTTCCAGTGGCGGCAGTCGGCGGCCGGTGCCGAGAAGTACCACTCGGCGATGGTCCCGCACGCCGGTGAGGACAGCGAGCTGTTCCGCTCGGTGGCCGAACTCGGCTCCACTCTCAAGGCACTTGCCCCGGTCGCGGGCAGTGAGCGGGAGGCCGCCCGGGTCGGCATCCTCTACGACTGGGATTCGTGGTGGGCGAGCGAGCAGGACTCGCACCCTTCCGCCCTGCTCGACTACCGGCAGGAGGCGCTCGACTGGTACTCGGCACTGCTGGCCCTCGGTGTCCGCGCCGATCTCGTCACCACCCGCTCCGACCTGCACCGCCACCAGGTGCTGGTGGCACCGGTGCTGCACGTGGTCCCCGCCGACCTGGCCAAGACGCTGACCCGGTACACCGAGCAGGGCGGGCACCTGATCACCACGTACTTCTCGGGTGTCGTCGACGAGCACGACCACGTCTGGCTCGGCGGTTACCCGGGGGCGCTGCGCGATCTGCTCGGCATCCGCATCGAGGAGTTCGGCCCGCTGCTCGACGGTGACACGGTGGAGCTCGACGACGGGACGGCCGGCAGTCTGTGGAGCGACCGGATCGACGTCGCGGCCGGGACGGACGTCCTGGCCCGCTACCGCACGGGCGCGCACGCCGGCCGGGCAGCGGTCACCCGGAAGGCCTCTGGCACCGGGTCGGCCGCCTACGTCTCCACCCGGCTCGGTGTCGAAGGGCTCACCTCACTGCTGCCCCGGCTGCTCGCGCCGGCCGGCGTGGAGAGCGAACTGCCGTCCGAGGCAATCGGGTTGGTTGAAACGACGGTACGCAGCGGTCCCGGCGGCCGGTTCCTGTTCCTGGTGAACCGGACCGACACGGCCGTCCCTGTGCCCGGCCTCACCGGGGACGTACTGCTCGGCGCCGCGGAAGGTGACGACGGCGCCCTCGTCCTCGGGCCGCGCGCCGTCGCCGTACTGCGGCAGCCGGCCGGCTGAGTCGCGGCGACTGCGCGCAACACCCCTGGAGCGGCAGGGTCGTTCCGGGGTCCGCCTGCTCCACCTCCCGGAACGGCGGGGCCGTTCCGGGCCTTCTTCTCCTTCGGCCCGCGCGGTGGGCGCGGGCCGAAGGGTTCCACCAGAGCGCGACCACACCTCAATGTTGGGAGCACACCGATGGCACGCCGCACCCGCAGAAGACGGCTCCTGTCAGCCGCCGGCCTCACCGCCCTGGCCACCGGGGCCGCCCTGATCCCCGCCCCTGCCTCCACCGCTCAGGCAGAGGACGTCGTCCCCTCCGTCACCGTCCGGCCCGATCCGTCCTACCAGCAGGAGGAGTTCGAGGGTTGGGGCACCAGTCTGGTCTGGTTCGCCAACGCCACCGGCGACTACCCTCCGGAGATACGCGAGAAGCTCGCCGAGCTCCTCTTCGGCGACGAGGGACTCGCCCTGAACATCGCCCGCTACAACGTGGGCGGCGGCAACGCTCCCGACGTCAAGGACTATCTGCGCGCGGGCGGCGCCGTCGAGGGCTGGTGGAGGGCGCCGGAGGGGACCACCCGCGAGGACACCGACTGGTGGGACGCCGAGGACCCGGCGGACTGGAACGAGAACGCCGACGCCACCCAGCGCTGGTGGGTGGACCGCATCAAGAAGGACGTCACCCACTGGGAGACCTTCAGCAACTCCCCGCCCTGGTTCATGACCGTCAGCGGCTATGTCTCCGGCGGGTTCGATGCCGGCGAGGACCAGCTCAAGGCCGAGTCGGTCGACGACTTCGCCGCCTATCTGGCGGGCGCGACCAAGCGGCTGGAGAAGGCGCACCGCATCGAGGTCGACACCGTCGACCCCTTCAACGAGCCGAACACCACGTACTGGAGCACCCGTCTCGGTCCGGACGGCGAGCCCGTCGGCGGCCGGCAGGAGGGCGCCCACATCGGCCCCGAGCTCCAGGAGAAGGTGCTCCACGCCCTCGCCCCGGCACTGAGGAAGGCGCGGACCGGGGCCGGTATCTCCGCCATGGACGAGACCAACCCGTCCACGTTCGCGCGGAACTGGAACTCCTACTCCCCCGCGGCCCGCGATCTGGTGGACCAGATGAACGTCCACACCTACGGAACCGGGCAGCGCACCACCGTGCGCGACCTCTCCAAGGCGGCGGACAAGCGACTGTGGATGAGCGAGGTCGAGGGCGACTGGGGTGACGGCCAGAGCTTCACGGACATGCGTCCCGGTCTGGGTCTGGCCCAGCGCATCGTGGACGATCTGCGCGAACTCGAGCCGCGCGCTTGGGTGTTCTGGCAACCCGTCGAGGACCACGACAACATGAGGCCCGGCGGGGAGTCCGCGAAGGGCGGCAACTGGGGTGAGATCCAGCTCCCGTTCAGCTGCACGGCGGCCGACACCCTCGAGACCTGCCCCGTCCACACCAACACCAAGTTCGACACCGCCCGCAACTTCACCCATTTCATCAAGCCCGGTGACCGGCTGATCCAGGTGAACGACACCTCCAGCGCGGCGGCGGTGTCGAAGAACGGCAGGGGCGCCTCGGTCGTCCACGTCAACAGCACCGGCGAGGCGCGCGACGTCACCGTGGACCTGTCGAAGTTCCGCACCATCAGCCAAAACGCGACCGTCACGCCCGTCGTGACGAGCGCCGACGGCAAGCTGGAGCGGCACCGGGCCATCAGGATCGGCGACCGGTCCGCCACCTTCACCGTGCCCGCCCAGTCGGTGACGTCCTTCGTCGTGAAGGGTGTCTCCGGCGTCGCCGCGGATGCACCGCTGCTGCGCAAGGGTCACACCTACACCCTGACCGGCGTGCAGAGCGGCAGGGCCGTGACCGTCGGTGAGGACGGCAGCGGCCTCGTCATCGGCACCGGCACCGGCTCGGCGGCCCAGCGGTGGCGGCTGAGCGCGGTGCGCCCCGGCGACGGGGTCCGGCAGCGCTACGAGTTCACCAGTACGCAAGACGGTGAGCGCAGGCGTCTGACCGTGCGCGACGACGTCCCGGTCGCCGAGCCCCACACCGGCGTTCGGGACAGGGCCGCCGAGTGGATCGTGTCGGGCACCGGCGACGGCACCTGGACGCTGGTCAACGCGGCCACCGGACGCCTCCTGGAGGTCGGCGGCCAGGCCACCCACGAAGGGGCCGCGGTGACGACCTGGGAGCCCAACTCCGGTGCCAACCAGCGCTGGACGGTCACGGACGTGACCGGGAGCTGACGCGCCCGTCCTGGTCCCGGGCCCCGGAACCACCGGCCGGTGGTTCCGGGGCCCGGGCGCCGTCACGAGGCGAGTACGGCCCGGCCCGCGGTGAGGATGGCCTCCAGTTCCCCGGCCTCCCGCGACGTGAGGGAGGTCAGCGGCGGGCGGACCGGCCCGGCCTTGATGCCCGTCAGGGTCACCCCTGCCTTCACCAGGGCCACCGCGTACCCCGGAACGCGCTGGCGCAGACGGACCAGGGGGTGGAAGAAGGACCGCTGGAGCGCGTCGATCCGCTCCTGGTCCCCCTCCTCGATCGCGCGGTGGAAGGCGAGGGAGACGTCCGGGGCGAACGCGAAGGCGGCCGAGGAGTACAGCTCCACGCCCAGGGCCCGGTAGGCGAGCTGGCTGGCCTCCGCGGTGGGCATGCCGTTGAAGAACTGGAAGGGCTTGCCGGACGTACCCAGCGCCTCGCGTACGGCGGGAATGATCCGCGCGACGAGGTCGAGGTCGCCGGTGCCGTCCTTGAAGCCGGACACGGTGGGCAGTTGGGCGACCTCCGCCGCCGTGGCCTCGTCGAACCGGGCGTTGGCCCGGTTGTAGACGATCACGGGCAGTTCGGTCTCCTGGGCGACGGCGCGGGTGTAGGCGACGAGACCCGCGGCGGGCGGCTGGACCAGGTAGGGAGGCATCAGCAGCAGGCCGTCCGCACCGGACTCGGCCGCGGTCCGGGCGAACTGGCGGGCCAGGCCGAGCGCGCCGCCGGCCCCTGCGTACACCGGGACGCGGCCGCCCACCGCGTCGACGGCGGCACGGACGACCGCGGCGAACTCCTCGCGGTCCAGGGCGTGGAACTCGCCGGTGCCGCAGGCGACGAAGACGCCGCCGGGACCGGCGTCCACGCCCGCGGTGATGTGCTGGCGCAGGGCGTCGAGGTCGACGTCACCGGAGTCCGTGAACGGGGTGACGGGGAAGAAGAGAACGCCTGTGAGCATGAGTGATTTCCTACTTCCGGGAATCTGGGGCGGGCTGGTCGAAAGGAGTGGCGCCGGGGGCGGAAGCGGCCGGGGAGCCGTCGGGGCGCACGGTGTTGACGAGCGGGTCACCGCGCTCCAGGCGGCTGATGCTGTCGGCGATCTCTGCCGCGCGGACGGCGAAGGTGTCGCTCGTGTGGCCCGAGTGGTGCGGGGTCACCAGCACGTGGGGCAGGTCGTGGAAGGACAGCCGGCTCGGTGCGTGCGGCGGGCCGGACCACCACAGGTCCAGCGCCGCGCCGCCGATGGTGCCGGTGCGGAGTGCCTCGTGGAGGGCCTCCTCCTGGACCACCGGCCCCCGGGCCACGTTGACGAGCAGCGAGCCGGGGACGCACGCCTCCGCCGAGCAGGTCGGACACCGGCCGGCCGACGGGTTCGCCCTGGGTGTCCAGGCAGGCGGCGTCGAACGGTGACATGACACGGTCCACGGTGCTGCTGCCGGTGACCATCCCGGACCTGCCGTCGCCGCCCGCGGTGTCGGCGCCCAGAACCCGCGCGGTCCGTGCGGTCAGGTCGCTGAGGCTCCAGACGTTCATGCCGACCAGTTCGGCGGCGGTCCGGCGCAGCCGCTCCAGGTGCGTCGTGCCACCGTAGGTCTCGCCGATGCCGTGGACGCCGTGGTCGGTGGTGATCTCCACGATCGTGCGCAACGCGCAGGGCTCGTGCACCCCGACCGTGTTGAGCAGGGCGTGGTCCCGGAAGGCCACGAGGGTCACGGTGAGGTCAGCGATGCGTTCGTAGCTGCTGCCTGCCATCCAAGCCATCCTCATATGTAGTCGGCGTTCTCATTTGTAGACAGCTCATGCGGCGCTGTCAATCGGAGGGCCTGACATCGAAGGGTCGGGGAGGCGGTGGGCGGGCGGATGACCGGGCCGCTCGAGGTTGCGCAGGGCCAGGTCCCCCATGGGCTCCCGCGTCTCCCGGGTGGCGCTCGCGATGTACGGGAGCACCACCCGGTCCGATTCCGGCAACCCCTGCGGCACCCGCGGCTCGTCGGCGAGGACCTCGAGCGCCGCTCCCGCGATCCGCCCCTCCCCCACCACCGCGACCAGGGCGGATCCGTCGACGACGCCCCCCTGGCCACGTTGGCCAGGTAGCCCTCGGACCCAGCGCGTCAAGCACCGCGGCCGAGACGAGCCCCTCGGTGCCCGCACCGTCCGCCACGGTGACGACGAGCACGTCGCAGGCCTCGGCCGGCGTCCCGGCGGTGGACAGATGCCGCTGGGGACGCCGGGGACCGGGACGCGCGAGCAGTAGGCGATCTCCGCACCGACGCCCTCGATCCGGCGCGCGACGGCCCGGCCGATGCGGCCGAGTCCCAGGACGCCGACCCGCTTGCCGCTCACCCGGGTGGCCGGCGGGAAGGGCGCGCGGGCCCATCCGCCGGTGCGCACCTGCCGGTCGGCGGCCGGCATCCGGCGCATGACGTCGATCAGGGCCCCGACGGCGAGGTCGGCCACACGGTCGGTGAGCACGTCCGGGGGCTGCCGACGTCGACGCCCCGCGCCAGGGCCCGGGCCGGGCCGGGCGTCCTCGGCGACGGCGGTAACGGAACGGGACATGGCGATCTCCCGTCGCCAAAGGATGCCGACCAGGGGCGTCAGGGGACGGGCGGGGAGTTGCGCGGGAACATCCGATGCCGCGTATGTCTTGACGCTGCCACGGCACCGGTTTAGCTTCGGCGTTCACAGATGCAGACCGAGTACGTAAGTGTAGACAGCTTGCCGCAGCCGGCCCATGACCCCGTACTCGGAGCCCACACATCAGCACTTCCCCCGGAGACGCCGACGATGAAGTCCCCCTCCGTTTCGTCCACCCGTCGGGCCCCCCGCGGGCGGCCCCGGCCGGCGTCCGCGATGCTGCTGGCAGGCACCGTGCTGCTGTCCAGCGGGTGCGCCGTGGCCAACAGCGCGGGCGGCGACGCCGGCCGCGCCGACGGCAGCACCCTGCGGGTGGTGCTCACCCAGGAACCGCCGACGCTGGAACCGTGCGAGGCCTCGCTGACCGGCACCGGAGTGGTCGTCCGGTCCAACATCACCGAGCCGCTGGTCGAACGCGACCCCGAGTCCGGTGAGCTGCACCCCCTGCTGTCCACCGGCTGGCAGCAGACCGGCGAGCGCACCTGGTCCTTCGGCATCCGGGACGGGGTGACCTTCCAGAACGGCGAACCCTTCACCGCCGAGGACGCCGCCTTCTCCATCGACCGGGCGGTCAACTCCGACCTCGCCTGCAACGTCGAGGGCTACGTCTTCGGCAACGACGACCTCGAGGTGAAGGCGGCCGGCGACACGCTGACCGTCACCACCGGGAAACCGGATCCCATCCTGCCGTTGCGCCTGAGCTTCGTGGAGATCGTGCCGCGCACCACCAGCACCGAGGCCAAGGTGCGCATCCCGGTCGGCACCGGCCCCTACGCCGTCCGCTCCTGGCAGCCCGGGGCCGCGATCTCGCTCGAGCGCCACGACGGCTACTGGAGCGAGGCCCCGTCCTTCGTACGGGCCCGCTACATCTGGCGCAGCGACGCCAGTGTGCGTGCCGCCATGATCGACAAGGGTGAGGCGGAGATCGCCGTGGCCCTGGACCCCACGGCGGCGGAGAAGGACACCACGGCCACCTATCCCAACAACGAGACCACCGCGCTGCGCCTCGACGGCCGCGAGGCGCCGCTCGACGACCTGCGGGTGCGCCGGGCGATCGATCTGGCCGTGGACCGCGAGGGCATCATCGACGCCCTGCTCGGCGGTCTCGCCGAACCGGCCGGACAGCTGGTCCCGCCGGGGGTGGTGGGGCACGGCGAGGAGATCGAGCCGCCCCGGCAGGACGTGGCCGCGGCCCAAAAGCTGGTCGAGGAGGCGGCGGCCGACGGGGTGCCCACGGACCGGGCCATCACCCTGGTCGCCCGCAACGGCATGTTCGCCGGAGTGTCGGAGACGGCGGAGTCGCTGCAGTACCAGATGGAGCGGATCGGGCTGAACGTGCGGGTTCGGATGGCCGACACCGCGACCCACCTCCAGTACCAGCTGCGGCCGCTGCCCGAGAACGTCGGACCCATCGCCCTGCTGATCATGCACGGCAACCAGGCCGGTGACGCGGCCTTCACCACCAGCCAGTACCTGCTGAGCGACGGACCCCAGTCCACGTTCGGTACGAAGAACCTCGACCGGCGCATCGCCGGGGCGAGCCTGCTGTCCGACGAGGAACGCCAGAAGGAGTTCGCCGATCTGCTCGCCGTGCAGAACGAGTCCGTCGTCCAGTACACCCACATCGCCCACATGAGCGGGCTGCTCGGTCTGTCACCGTCGATCCGGTACCAGCCGAACTCCGCCACCGGGGACGAACTACGGCTGGCCGAGGTCGGCCGGGCCGAGGCGGAGAAGCACTGACATGTTCCCCTTCCTGCGCAAACGCATCATCTCCAGTGCCATCCCCCTGGTCTGCGTGGTCCTGGGTGTGTTCTTCCTGGCACGCATGACCGGCAGCCCGGTCGACCTCTATCTGCCCCTGAGCGCCACCGCCGAGCAGCGCGCGGACTTCTCCGAGGCACAGGGCTTCGACCTTTCGGTCCCGGCGCAGCTGTGGAACTATCTCGTCGACGCCACGCAGATGGACTTCGGCACCTCGCTGCGGACCGGGCAGTCGGCGACGTCCATGGTGCTCGACGCCTTTCCCGTCACCCTTCAGCTCGCCGGCGTGACCATGCTCCTCGCGATCACCGGAGCGGTGCTGGTGGGCAGTCTGGCCGCCTACCGTCCCAACTCCCTGATGGACCGGATCGCCAGCCTGACGTCTATGACCGCCGCGAGCATCCCCGACTTCTGGTTCGCGGTGATGGGCGTACTGGTCTTCGGCGTGAGTCTCGACCTGCTGCCGACCTCGGGCACGCTGGGTGGGCCCGAGATCTGGATCCTGCCCATCGCGACCCTGCTGATCCGCCCGTTCGGTGTGCTGGTACAGGTGGTCCGCGGCAGCATGGTCTCCGCGCTGTCCGCGCCGTACGTCAAGGTCGCCCGGAGCAAGGGGGCCACGCCCCGGCGGGTGATCTTCGGGCACGCCCTGCGCAACGCGGTGACGCCGGTCCTGACCGTGGCGGGAGACCTGGCGGTGGGCCTGGTCAACGGCGCGGTGATCGTCGAGACGATCTTCGGCTGGCCCGGCATCGGCAAGCTCATGATCGATTCCATCCTCCAGCGGGACTTCGCGGTTCTCCAGGCAGCGGTACTGCTGACCGCCGTGACGATCTTCGCGCTGAACATCCTCGTCGACGTCTGCCACGCGCTGACCGACCCCCGTGTACGTCAGGCGGTGCCGGCATGAGCGAAGGAAGCACCATGACACCGGAGAAGTCCTCCGTCCCCGACGGTGCCGCCCCGGCCCACGAGCGGACGCCGCGCTGGTGGCAGCTGCTGGGCCGGGACCGGGCCGCCGCCGTCGGGGCCGTCGTCCTCGCCCTGGTCGCCCTCGTGGCGGTCTTCGGCCGGCTGTTCATCGGCGACCACGCGCGGCGCCAGGACCTGGACGCGTCCCTGCGCCCGCCCTCCCTGGACCACGGATGGTTCGGGGTACTCGGCACCGACGTACTGGGGCGCAGCATGCTGGCCCGGATGATCGAGGCGGCGGCGACGACCCTGTCGGTGGCCGTCCCGGCGGTGCTGTGCTCCCTGCTGATCGGTTCCGCCGTCGGGCTGTGGGCCGGCTACCACGGCGGACGCCGCGAGAGCGTGGCCATGCGGATCGCCGACGTCATCCTCAGCTTCCCCTCGCTGCTGATCGCGGTGGTCGTGCTGTACGTGTTCTCCCCCAGCGCGCTGAACATCGTGCTGATCCTGGCCGTGGCCCGGATCCCGGTGTACCTGCGGACCGCGCGGGCGGAGGCGGCCGAGCTGCGGAGCCGGCTGTTCGTCGACGCGGCACGGACGTTCGGCACGCCCAGCCACATGATCGTCCACCGGCACGTCCTGCCGATCGCCCTGCCGACACTGCTGACCGTCGCCACGCTCGACTTCTGCTTCGTGATGCTCACCGAGTCCTCGCTCAGCTTCCTCGGCATCGGGATCCAGCCGCCGGACGTGAGCTGGGGCCTGATGGTCGCGCAGGGACGCCAGTATCTCCAGACCGCCTGGTGGATCACGGTGCTGCCGGGGCTCGCGATCGTGCTCACCACCGTGTCCGCCACCGTGCTCGCCGCCTGGGCCCGCATCGCCACCGACCCCGCCCAGCGCTGGCGCCTGACGCTGCGCACGAAGCGCCGGAACGCCCCGGCCGCCGTCCCCCCGGAGATGATCTCGTGACGACCGCCACCACTCCTTCCCCGCCGGCCGCGGACGCCACGCCCGCCCTCGAGGTCGAAGGGCTGTGCGTGGACCTGGAGACCCCCTCGGGAACGGTACGCGCCGTCGACGGCGTCAGCTTCAGCGTCCGCCACGGCCGCACCCTCGCGCTTCTGGGCGAGTCCGGCTGCGGCAAGTCGATGACCGCGCTGGCGACGGTCGGCCTGCTGGACCCCGCGGCCGATGTGACCGGCGGTGCCGTCCGGGTCAGGGGCGACGACATCCTGCGCTTGAGCCCGGCCGAGCGCCGCAAGCTGGCCGGCCCCGTCCTGTCGATCGTCTTCCAGGACGCCCTGACCGCCCTCAATCCGGTGCAGCCGGTGGGCCGGCAGATCGGCGAGCCGTTCCGCATCCACCGCGGCCTGTCCAGGCGCCGGGCGGAGGAGAAGGCGATCGAGCTGATGACCCGCGTGGGCATCCCGGAGCCGCGGCAGCGGGCCCGTTCCTATCCGCACCAGTTCTCCGGCGGTATGCGGCAGCGCCTGCTGATCGCCATGGCCGTCGCGCTCGCCCCTGACGTGCTCATCGCCGACGAGCCCACCACCGCCCTGGACGTGACCGTGCAGGCACAGATCATGCGGCTGCTGCGGGACCTCCAGGACGAGGGGGACATGGCCGTCGTCCTGATCACCCACGACCTGGCCGTGGTCGCCCAGCGCGCGGACGACGTGACCGTGATGTACGCGGGCACGGTCGTGGAGAACGGCCCGGTGCGCGACGTCTTCTCCGCTCCCCGCCACCCCTATACCCGAGGGCTGCTCGACTCGGTTCCGGAGGGCGCCGAGCGAGGGCGTCCGCTGCCCGCGGTTCCCGGCAGCCCGCCCGAGCTGAGCGCGGTTCCCTCCGGCTGCGTGTTCCAGGCCCGCTGCCCGCTGGTCCGGGAACGCTGCGTCCAGGAGCGGCCCTCCCTGCGCGTGGCGGGCGACGGCCGCTTCGCCGCCTGTCACTTCTCCGAGGAGCTCGACCGTGACTGAGTCCCCTTCCACCACCGCCGCTCCCGGGGCCCGGGCAGGAGACCCGCAGGAGGACGTGCCGCTGCTCGAAGTCCGCGGTGTCGCCAAGTCCTTCGGCCACGGCCGTCGCCGGCTGACCGCCGTGGACGGGGTGGACCTACGGGTCGGCCGGGGGCGGACGCTCGGGCTCGTCGGCGAGTCGGGCTGCGGGAAGTCCACTCTGGCCCGGATCCTGCTCGGGCTGGAACGGCCGGACTCGGGCACGGTGCGGTTCGACGGCACCGATCCCTTCGCGCTGCGCGGCAAGGAGCTGTTGGCCTGGCGCCGCCGGGTGCAGATGGTCTTCCAGGACCCGTTCGCCTCGCTCAACGCACGCATGTCGGCCGCCGATCTGATCGGCGAGCCCTGGCGCACCCACCGCGACGTGGTGCCGGGGGCGAAGGCTCGCGAGAAGCGGATCCGTGAGCTGCTGGCGATGGTCGGGCTGCGGGACAGTGACGCCCACCGCTTCCCCGGCGAGTTCTCGGGCGGCCAGCGTCAGCGCATCGGCATCGCCCGCGCGCTGGCCCTGGATCCCGACCTCATCGTGTGCGACGAGCCGGTCTCCGCCCTCGACCTGTCGGTGCAGGCACAGGTGCTGAACGTGCTCTCGGAACTGCGGGCCCGTCTCGGGGTCACATACGTGTTCATCTCCCACGACCTGTCCGTGGTGCGCCACGTCTCCGACCAGGTGACGGTGATGTACCTGGGCAAGGTGGTCGAGCACGGGGACACCGACGACGTCTTCGACCGGCCCCAGCACCCGTACACCGCCGCTCTGATGTCGGCGGCACCGGTCCTGGACACGTCCCGTGCCCCTGGCCGTCCCGAGATCCAGCTCCGGGGAGAGGTCCCCTCGCCCTTCGACATTCCTTCCGGGTGCCGTTTCCGCACCCGCTGCCGGCACGCCGAGGACGTGTGCGCGACGCAGGTGCCCCCGCTCGTACGCCGGGAGACCGACAGCACGGCGGACGGTGGTGCCGACCGCCACACGGCCCTGTGCCACTTCCCCCTGGAGGCAGAGTCCTCGTGGGCATGACCGGCCCGGAGTTCGCGCTGCTCTCGGCGACGGTGGTCGTCGGCGCCTTGCTCCAGGTCTCCGTGGGTTTCGGCCTGGGCATGATCGCCGCACCGGTCTTCTCTCTCGTAGACCCGTCGCTCACCCCGTCGGTGGTCCTGGTACTGGCCGCCGGGGTGACGGCGGCGGTGCTGGTGCGCGAGCGCGGCCGGGCGGACCTGCGCGGCTGCGGCTGGGCGCTCGCCGGGCGGGTGCCGGGAGTGCTGGCGGGCGCGCTGCTCGTGGCCGTGCTCCCCGCCCGTCACCTCGCCCTCCTCGTCGCCGGGATGGTCCTCGCCGGTGTCGCGGTGAGTCTGGCCGGCTTCGTGCCGCGGCAACGGCGCGGCACGGTGCTGGTGGCCGGGATGGCGTCCGGTCTGATGGGCACGGCGACGTCCATCGGCGGACCGCCCATGGCCATGGTGTGGCAGCGGCTGTCCGGGCCGGAGCTGCGGGCCACGATGAGCGCGTTCTTCCTCGTCGGCTCCCTGATGAGCCTCGCCGCGCTGGGCTCGGCCGGGGCGGTCGGGGCCGGCGCCCTGCGCAGCACCGTGCTGCTCGCGCCCGCCGCCGCGGCAGGTGTACTGCTCGCCCGCCCGCTGGCCCGCCGGTTGGAGGTGCGCCGGACCCGGGCGGTCGCCATGGTGCTCGCCGTGGCCGGCGCCTCGGTGCTGGTGCTGCGGCAGTTCGTCTGAGCCGCGACCGACCGGGCCGGCCCCGTGGGGCTCCACCTCGATCCGCCGACGTCCGGCCTCGGTTCACCGGCGGCCGGGAGCCCCGGCGACGGTCACCACCCGGGCCCAGCCGGGTGGCGCGTCCGGCCGGTGCTCGGGGTTGTCCTCGTCGTACGAGGAGGCATCCGCGGGGCGGCGCGGGAACAGGCATACCACCGTCCTGCACGAGGGCCGCCTGTCCGGCCCGGGGGTCCGACCGTCGGTCAGCACCGCGAGGGCGTCCGGCCGGGGACGCGACCGGAGGGCCGTGGCGAAGCCCGTGCGCGGATCCGTACCGCCGCCGCCCACCAGCGGTATCTCCTCGGCACGGCACAGGGACCGCACGGCTGCGGCCGCCGCGTCGCACGACACCACCGACACCGTGTCGCGGCGGCCGCCCGCCCCTGGGAGATCGCCGCGACCACCCGGGGCGCGCTGCCCAGTTCGGCGTCGCTGACCGAGCCGGAGGTGTCGACGACCACCGCGACGCGGGGCGGTGTGCGCCGCGGGCCCGGACGCGGGTGCGGATGATGACGGGCGGCGCGCCGGAGCTGCCGGCCGTCCCGCAGGTCCGGGTCGAACCGCCGGCCACCGTCCGCCCAGGCAGGCGGAGTCCGGACCACGAGGTACACCGTCCCGGCCCCGGAGCCGGGCCCGGGGCGGTCGCTGCCGTCACCGCCGTACCGGGCCGGGGCGATGGTCAGCCCCGGACGCAACAGTCCGTCGGGGGCGGTCCGCGGCAACTGCCAGCGCAACAGCTCTGGTGTCAAGTGGCGCAGATCGGAACGGACTTCTGCCGTGAGATGCCGGTCGTGGGTGCGGGCCAGGGAGCGCAGCTCGAGGTCGACGTCGATGCCCGCGGCGGCACAGGCCCCCGCCCGGTCGCCGACACGTCGGCGGGCGGTCGCGGTCTCGGTCATGGAGGGCGGCACGGCGAACTTCCGCACGCGCAGCCAGAGGGAAAGGCCGGTGTCCCCGTTCGCGGTCGGTGTGAGCATCAGCGCTCACCCTGCGCGGACGGAACCCCCGTTCTCCGAACGAAGTGAGTCACCCTCGCCAGGAGCACAACGGCCCTGCCCCTACGCGGCCCAGTGGTTGTTCCCCGCTCCCACCTGCCGGCCTCGGCGACCCCGAAGCAGGAACCCCGCACACCGAACTCCCGTTCGGCAAGCGTGGAGTTCATCCGTACGGTGCGGTCACGACGCCCGGCCGGCCCGAACGTTGACGGACTGTTAAGACGGCCGTGGTGTGAAGGCGCGGACACTACGGGCATCTTCTTGTCATGCACCTGTGACCCGGTGGTCGGGTCACAGTCCCTGGAGGTGTGGGATGCACCGTAAGCTCGCCACCGCTCTGGCCACCTCGGCTCTCGCCGCCGTCGGGGTCCTGGGCACCGCCACCGCCGCCGAGGCCGCTCCCTCCGACAAGCCGCAGGTCCTCTCCGGCTGGACGCAGACCAGCGCGTCGAGCTACAACCAGTGGGCCGCCGCCCGGTCCAACCAGGCCGCTTGGACCGCCTACGGGTTCGACTGGAGCACCGACTACTGCTCCACCTCCCCCGACAACCCGTTCGGCTTCCCCTTCTCGACGTCCTGCGCACGCCACGACTTCGGTTACCGCAACTACAAGGCGGCCGGCTCCTTCGACGCCAACAAGGCACGCCTCGACAGCGCCTTCCACGAGGACCTCAAGCGCGTCTGCGCCCGCTACACCGGCGGCACGAAGACCGCCTGCAACAGCACCGCTTGGACCTACTACCAGGCGGTCAGGGCCTTCGGCTGACCCGTTCTGCCGGTCTGCCGGCCGGGTGCCGCCGGTCGCCCATGGGCCCGGCGACACCCCCGCTTCCTCTTCCGCTACCGCCGGCTGCGCACGAGCACGTACAGGAAGTACGGCGTGCCGATGACGGCCGTCATGAGGCCGGCGCCCAGTTGGGCCGGTGCGATCACGGTGCGGCCCAACAGGTCGGCGGTGCAGACCAGTACGGCACCGAGCAGCACCGCGACCGGAAGGACGCGGGTGTGCCGGCGTCCGACGAGGGCCCGTGCCGCGTGGGGGGCGACCAGGCCGACGAACCCGATGGTGCCCGCGGCGGCCACCGCGGTGGCGGTGAGCAGGACGCCGACGACGAGGAAACCCAGCCGGCCGCGTGCCAGCCGGAGTCCGAGAAGCCGCGGGGTGTCCTCGTCGAGGGAGACCAGGTCGAGTTCCCGGTGCCGTACGGCCGCCACCGCGAGGCCGACGACGAGGACGGCGGCCAGTGGCAGGACGTCGGGCATGGTCCGGCCGTAGGTCGAGCCCGACAGCCAGGTGAGGGCCTTCGTGGCGTTGAACGGGTCGGTGAGCACGATCAGCAGACTGATCAGGGCCGTCGTGCCGGCCGCCGCGCCGACGCCGACGAGCACCAGCCGGTTCTGCTGGAAGCCTCCGCGTGCCGCGAGCCCGAAGACGACGACGGCGGTGACGGCGGCCCCCGCGAACGCCGCCCCGGCGATGCTCCACGCCCCGGCTGCGGGCACCGTCGTCACGAGGATCACCGCGCCGAGCGCGCCCCCGCCCGAGACACCCAGGACCGAGGGTTCCGCGAGCGGGTTGCGGGTGACGGCCTGCACCAGGGTGCCGGCGAGCGCCAGGGCCGCCCCCGCGAGGAGCGCGGCGAGGACGCGCGGAACCCGGGTGTCGAGGACGAAGGAGATGGTCCGCCCGGCCCGGCCCTGCATCCAGTTGAGCACGTCGCCCAGCAGCAGCATGCTGTCGCCGACGAGCGTCGCGGCGATCGTCAGACCGACCAGGGCGACGGTCAGGACGACGAGCCAGCCCACGAAGACGGCGCGGCTGCGGATCCGCAGCCTGTCCGGCGCGGGCGAGCCCGCGGTGTCACGGAGCCGGGCCGCCATGACGACCAGGAACACCGCGCCGACGAGGCTGGTGACGACGCCGGTGGGCACCGCGACGGAGATGTCGGCGCTCACGAACGTACGGAGCAGCACGTCCGCCCCGAGGACCAGTGCCGCGCCGACCAGCCCGGCGACCGGCACGCCCGCACGCAGCCGGTGGATGCCGCGGAACCAGCGCGCCAGGGGACGGACCAGGGCGGGGGCGCACAGGCCGACGAACCCGATGGGCCCGGCGAGGGTGACGGCCGCCGCGGAGAGCAGCGTCGCCAGGACCACCGTGGTGACGCGGGTCGCGCGCACCGGGACGCCCAGCCCGCGGGCCGCGTCGTCGCCGAGGGCGAGAGCGTCGACCCGGCGGGCGACGAGCAGCAGGCCGGCAAGGCCGACGACCGCGACGGGCAGCATCTGGAGCACACCGTCGAAGCCGTTCTGGGCGATGCTGCCCTGGTGCCACTGGTAGAGGCCCTCGGTCTGCTCCGGGAACAGCAGCAGCAGGCCCTGGGTGACGGCCGTGAGGCCGAGGGTGAGCGCGGTGCCGGCGAGTACCAGCCGTACCGTTCCGGACCCGAGCCCGGACAGCCCGAGGACGACGGCCGCCGCCGCGAGGCCACCGGCGAAGGCGACTCCGGAGGAGGCGAGCAGGGGCAGCGAGACGCCGGTGACGGCGACGACGCCGAGGGCGAGATAGGAGCCCGCGTTGACGGCGAGGGTGTCCGGGGAGGCCAGGACGTTGCGGCTGACGGCCTGCAGGGCGAGGCCGGCCATGCCGAGCACGGCGCCCACCAGCAGCCCGGCGGCCGTCCGGGGCAGCCGGGAGGCGATGACGACGGACGCGTCGGCCGGGTCGGCGCGTCCGGTGAGCGCCTTGAGGACCTCGGCGGGGCCGACGGCGGCCGTGCCCTGGGTGATGTCGACGACGGCGAGCACGGCGACCAGGAGCACGAGTGCCCCGGTCACCCCGGTCACCCCGGCCGCGCCCGTCCGGGACGCGGCCGGGTCCGGCGCCGTCTTCGGACGGACGGGGCCGGGCGTGGCGGTGACGGCCATCGCGCTACTTCGTCAGCGCCTCGACGACGGCGTCGGCGTACGCCCCCATCGAGCCGGGACCGCCGAACATCCAGATGCCGTCGGGCAGCCGGTGGACGGCACCGGCCTTCACGAACGGCAGCGACTTCCACACGGAGTTCTTGGCGAGCTGGTTGCCGAACGGGTCGCTGTTGGCGTCCCCGTCGCTGCCGATGTACGCGAACTGCACGTCCTTGCCCAGGCCGGTCAGTCCCTCGACGTCGGTGGCGGCCAGGCCGTAGGCCTTGTCGCCCTCCATCTTCCAGGCGTTCTTCAGCCCGAGCCGCTCGTTGACCGCGCCGATGAGGGAGCCGGAGGTGTACGGACGCACGGAGACCTGGTTGGAGGTGACGTAGCCGTCGGCGAAGGCGATCTCGGAACCGTCCAGACCGGCGTCGGCCAGGGCCTTCCTGCCCTCGGCGAGCTTCGCGTCGAAGTCCTTCTTCAGCGTGGCCGCCTGCTCGGTGGTGCCGGTGGCCTTCGCGACGAGGTCGACGTTCTCGAGTATCCGACCTATCTGGTCGGAGGCGTCGGCGGACGTGACCGTGAGGACGGGGGCGACCTCGCGCAGCTGCTTGATGGCATTGGGCTGCAGGTCGCTGGTGGCGACGATGAGATCGGGCTTCAGCGAGGCGATGGTGTCCATGCTGGGCTCGCCGCGGGTGCCGATGTCCTTGGGCTCGTTGGTGAGCGGGACGGCGGTGTTCCAGTTCTTGTAGCCCTTGACGTCGGCGACCCCGGCCGGTTCGACGCCGAGCGAGATCAGGGTCTCGACGACGTTCCACTCGGTGCCGACGACGTTCCTGGCCGGGCCGTCGAGTTCGACCTTGGTGCCGGAGGCGTCGGTCAGGGTGATGGCCTCGGCGGACTCCTTCGCCTCGGTGGCGGCGGGTTCGGTGGTTCCGCAGGCGGTGAGCAGGAGGGCCGTGGCGGCCAGGGGCGCGGTGAGCAGGAGTCGTCTCATGAGAGGGTGCTGAGCCTTTCGGTGCGGGTGTGGTGGCGGCCGATCGCGCGGGTGCGCAGCCGGCCGGTGAGCGGGTCGGTGCCGACCTCGATCCGGATGCCGTAGACCTCGGTCAGGCGCTGCGGCGTCAGGACCTCCTCGGGCGTGCCCTCGGCGACGATGTGTCCCTCGGCGAGCAGCACGATCCGGTCGGCCACGGCCGCCGCCTGGTCGAGATCGTGCAGGACGACGCCGACGGCGATGCCGTGGTCGTCCGCCAGATCGCGGACCAGGTCGAGGAGTTCGACCTGGTAGCGCAGATCGAGGTAGGTGGTGGGTTCGTCGAGGAGGAGGACCCCGGTCTCCTGGGCCAGGCAGCCGGCCAGCCAGACACGCTGGAGCTGTCCGCCGGAGAGGTGTTCCGCGCCTCGGTCGGCGAGTTCGGCGACGCCCGTCATGGTGAGGGCGCGGTCGACGGCGGCACGGCCGCCGGGATCGGCGCCGCCCCAGCGGCCCCGGTGGGGATAGCGGCCGAACTCGACGACGTCGCGCACGCTCAGACCGCTGGGCGTCGGCCTCCCCTGCAGCAAAAGGGCCACACGGCGGGAGAACTCACGGGGACCGAGGGCCAGGCCGTCGGTGTCGGTGTCGATCGTGAGCGTGGCCCGCCGGGGCGGCTGGAGCCGCGCCACGGTGCGCAGCAGGGTCGATTTGCCGCTGCCGTTGGGACCGACCAGTACGGTCACTTCGCCGGGCCGCAGGGTCAGCGCCGCGGCGTGGACGACGTCCACACCGTCGTACGCCACGGTCACATCGGTCGCCGCCAGTTCATGGCCGCGCGGGCCCGGGGGCGCCTCTTCACCAGGTTTCACGCCGCAAGGTTAGCCTACCCTTAGTTTGCGTTACGCACCGGTGACCTGCCCGTGTTCGTGTGCGCGGTCCGTCGTGTCGCCGTGCCGTCACCCCGGGAACACCCCACGACCCGTCGGACTTCGAAGCCGGGAACCCCGAACCCGACTGTCCCGGAGGGCAGTTCATCCCTCGTACGTGTGGAGAGCAGCCGCGGGTATCGCCCGGACGGGTGACGGCCGACCGGATGAGGGCCGCCGCGCCGATACGGTTTCCCGGTGTCCACGACCTCCACCGCAGCGCAGTCACGGAACTCCGCCGACCCGGGTTCCGTCGTCGTCATGGCCTGGCACAGGGAAACACCGGACGGCGGCATCCCCTTCCTTCTCGCCTGCTCCCTGGGGAACGGGGCAAGCGGCCCGGACGCCACCGCGGACGCCGTACGGCATCTGCTGCGCGGGGCGGGACTGTCTCCCCGGGGCCGCCTCGTCGACGCCACCGAGGAGCCCGGTCCGTCCGGCGTGCTCCTCGTGCCGGGCGCGGCCGCGCTGACCATGCCGGGCTTCGACGCCCAGTTCGTCCCACCACCGAAGTGGGCCGACGCCGCCGGTGAACGCGGGTACGTGTACCTCGTCTTCACCACCCGGCCCTGGCCGTCCGGCGCCGAGCCCGGCGACCTCGCGACCCTGGACGCGTTCACCTCGGACCAGGACACCCTGCGGTCCGCCGCCCACGTCCTGCTGCCCGCCCGCACCCTGTGCGACGGCTGACCGCGTGCGGCGGCGCGCCGGCACGGATCAGAACAGGTGCTCCTGCCCGGCGGCCGTGCCACCGGACGGAGGGCGGCGCGCGCCGGGACGCCGGGCCGGCGACTCCTCGCCGAACAGGGGGGCCGTGCCGTACTCGTCGGGCTCCGCCGGGACCACGACGGGCCCGGTGCCCACGTTCAGGCACAGCGGAGCGTCCCGGTCGAAATCTCCTGGCGTCATGTCCGTCCAGTCGCATTCCTGGCGCTCGCTCACCGACGCTCCGCTCCCCCGTCCGTGCTTTCTGTCCGGCTTCCCGGCCCCTCATTGTTCCCGTACCCGGGCCGGGTGTCAGCGGGTGCCCTCCCGTGAGGAGGCGTAATCCTGCACGCGGCCAGGCTATCGCCCGCTCGCCGCTTCCCGATCATGCCTGCGCGACCACGCCGCGTCCCGCCCGAGCCCTTCCCCACGCAGGCACCCCAGCAGGGAGACGTACGTCACACCCCGGGGCCTGTCACATCTCGGCGGCCTGTTCCGTCAGGAATACGTCACCGCAATCGCAACCCAGGAGATCACCATGGACGCCCGTCTCGACTTCTTCGGCAACGCACTCGGCGCCAAGGTGCTGAAGCACATCAACTCCGCGGGCAGGGCGGCGTCCGACTCGGGTCTGCCGCACGCCACCCAGGAACTGGTGAAGATCCGCGCCAGCCAGATCAACGGCTGCGGCTTCTGCACCGACATGCACACCAAGGACGCCGCCCACGCCGGTGAGACCGCCCAGCGTCTCCACCTCGTCGCCGCCTGGCGCGAGGCCACCGTCTTCACCGAGGCCGAACGCGCCGCACTCGAACTCGCCGAGCAGGGCACCCGTATCGCCGACGCCGCCGGCGGCGTCACCCACGAGGCATGGGCCGACGCGACCAGGCACTACGACGAGGACCAGCTCGTCGCCCTCATCTCCCTCATCGCCGTCATCAACACCTACAACCGCATCAACGTCATCAACCAGCAGCCCGCCGGCGACTACCGGCCCGGCCAGTTCGGCTGACGAGCGCCTGCCCGCCCCCGACCGACGATCCGGTGACCGGTACGAACGGGGCCGGTGCCCGGAGCGGCGACCGAGCCTGCCGAGGCCGGTCCGGGGCGCCGCTCCGGGCACCGGCGGCCGAGCGCCGGGGCTCCGCACCGGAGCCCCGGCGCCGTACACCTCGGCGGCTCAGGCCTCCGCGCGCCGGGGCAGACGCCAGCCGGGACGTACGAAGTGGCAGGTGTAACCGTCCGGGTACCGCTGGAGGTAGTCCTGGTGCTCGGGCTCGGCCAGCCAGAACGGGCCGGCCGGTGCGACCTCGGTGACCACGGGCCCCGGCCACAGGCCCGACGCGTCGACGTCGGCGATCGTCTCCTCGGCGACGCGCTTCTGCTCGTCGTCGAAGTAGAAGATGGCGGAGCGGTAACTCAGCCCGATGTCGTTGCCCTGCCGGTTCCTGGTGCTGGGGTCGTGGATCTGGAAGAAGTACTCCAGGATCGTGCGGTAATCGGTGACCGCCGGGTCGTAGGTGATCTCGATCGACTCGGCGTGGGTACCGTGGTTGTGGTACGTGGCGTCGGGGACGTCGCCGCCGCTGTAGCCGACGCGTGTGCTCAGGACACCCGGGAACGTGCGGATCAGCTCCTCCATGCCCCAGAAACAGCCGCCCGCCAGCAGCGCCTTCTCCTCGGTCCTCGTCATCTCGTCTCGCCCTTCTGCCGCGTCCTTCGACGGACACGTCCGCCTCGCACTCATGATCCCGCACGGCCGCGGCCGTACGCGCACCGGTCTCAACCATGCCGGGCCCCCTGTTGTTCCGTCCACGCCCGCCCGCGCCCGGGATCACGCCCTGGCCGGACAGCCTCCGTGTGTACGATTTCGCACATGACCGGCACACCCGCCCCGGCACAGCGGCTGCGCGATCTCGCGCGGCTGCGCCGGGTCCGCGACCGGATCGACCGGGAGTACGCGCAGCCGCTGGACGTCGAGGCGCTCGCCCGGGGCGTGCACATGTCGGCCGGGCACCTGAGCCGGGCGTTCCGGGCCGCGTACGGCGAGTCTCCGTACAGCTATCTGATGACGCGGCGCATCGAGCGCGCCATGACCTTGCTCCGCCGCGGCGACCTGAGCGTGACCGAGGTGTGTTTCGCGGTGGGCTCCTCGTCGCCGGGCACGTTCAGCACGCGCTTCACCGAACTCGTCGGCATGCCGCCGAGCGCCTACCGGCGCCTGGCCGCGGACGCCACGGAGGGGATGCCGGCGTGCGTGGCGAAGCAGGTGACCAGACCGGTCAGGAATCGAGAAGCCTTCAGAGCCGGGGCCCTCTAGCGTGATCTCCATGGACATCACCATTCACGCGAGCTTCCTCCCCCACGACGACCCCGAGGCATCCCTGGCCTTCTACCGCGACACCCTCGGCTTCGAGGTGCGCAAGGACGTCGGGTACGGCGGCATGCGCTGGATCACCGTCGGTCCCGCCGGCATGCCCGCCACGTCCATCGTGCTGACCCCGCCGGCCGCCGACCCCGGTGTCACCGACGACGAGCGGCGCATGATCACCGAGATGATGGCCAAGGGGACCTACGCCGGTCTGCTGCTGGCCACCGACGACCTCGACGGTGTGTTCGCGAAGCTGCAGGGAGCCGAGAGCGCCGAAGTCGTCCAGGAGCCGACCGAGCAGCCGTACGGCGTGCGCGACTGTGCCTTCCGTGACCCCTCGGGCAACCTGATCCGCGTCCAGGAGGTGCGCTGAGCCCGTCCCCGGCCACGGATCGGACCACGGAACACCCATGAGAGGACGGGGGCCCAGCATGGCCACAAGAACGAGGACGCAGCCACCGGCACCGCACGGCGCCGACAGCCACGAACTGATCCGCGTGCACGGCGCGCGCGTGAACAATCTCAAGGACGTGAGTGTCGAGATCCCCAAACGCCGGCTGACCGTCTTCACCGGCGTCTCCGGCTCGGGCAAGAGCTCGTTGGTGTTCGACACGGTCGCGGCGGAGTCGCAGCGGCTGATCAACGAGACGTACAGCGCCTTCGTGCAGGGCTTCATGCCGACCCCGGCACGGCCCGACGTCGATGTCCTCGAAGGGCTGACCACCGCGATCATCGTCGACCAGCAGCGGATCGGTTCCGACCCGCGCTCCACGGTCGGCACCGTCACCGACGCCCACGCGATGCTGCGTATCCTCTTCAGCCGGCTCGGCACTCCGCACGTCGGCCCGCCCAGCGCGTTCTCCTTCAACACCGCCTCGGTCCGGGCGAGCGGGGCGATCACCGTCGAGCGTGGCGACAAGAAGGCGGTGAAGGCGACCTACGAGCGCACCGGCGGGATGTGTACACGCTGCGAGGGCCGCGGCAGCGTCTCCGACATCGACCTCGGCCAGCTCTACGACGACACCAAGTCGCTGTCCGGGGGCGCGTTCACCATCCCGGGCTGGAAGTCGGACAGCTTCTGGACCGTCCGGGTCTACGCCGGGTCGGGCTTCGTCGACCCGGACAAGCCGATCCGGGAGTTCACCGAGCAGGAGATGCGGGACTTCCTGTACCGGGAGCCGGTCAAGGTGAAGGTCGACGGCGTCAACCTCACCTACGAAGGGCTGATCCCCAAGATCCAGAAGTCGTTCCTGTCGAAGGACAGGGAGTCGATGCAGCCGCACATCCGGGCGTTCGTGGAGCGGGCGGTCGCCTTCACCACCTGCCCCGAGTGCGACGGCACCCGGCTGAGCGAGGGGGCCAGATCGTCGAAGATCGAGGGCGTCAGCATCGCCGACGCCTGCGCGATGGAGATCCGGGAGCTGGCCGAGTGGGTCCGCGGACTGTCCGAGTCGTCGGTGGCGCCGCTGCTCACCTCGCTGGGCGGCACCCTCGACTCCTTCGTGGAGATCGGGCTCGGATACCTCGCGCTGGAGCGGCCGTCGGGCACACTGTCGGGCGGCGAGGCCCAGCGCGTCAAGATGATCCGCCATCTCGGCTCCCCGCTCACCGACATCACGTACGTCTTCGACGAGCCCACCATCGGCCTGCACCCGCATGACATCCAGCGGATGAACGACCTGCTGCTGCGGCTGCGGGACAAGGGCAACACAGTGCTGGTCGTGGAGCACAAGCCGGAGACGATCGCGATCGCCGACCATGTCGTCGACCTCGGCCCCGGGGCCGGTACGGCGGGCGGCACCGTCTGCTTCGAGGGAACCGTCGAAGGGCTGCGGCGCGGTGACACGGTCACGGGCCGCCACTTCGACGACCGGGCGTCACTCAAGGAGTCGGTGCGCAAGCCCTTCGGGTCGCTGGAGATCCGGGGGGCGACGACGCACAACCTGCGCGGTGTCGACGTAGACATCCCGCTCGGCGTGCTCACCGTGGTCACCGGTGTCGCCGGTTCCGGCAAGAGTTCGCTCGTGCACGGGTCGCTGGTCAAGCGGTCGGGGACCGGCGACGAGGGCGTGGTGTCGGTGGACCAGAGCCCGATCCGCGGCTCGCGGCGGAGCAACCCGGCGACGTACACGGGGCTGCTCGAACCGATCCGTAAGGCGTTCGCCAAGGCCAACGGCGTCAAGCCGGCGCTTTTCAGTGCCAATTCCGAGGGCGCCTGCCCCACCTGCAACGGTGCCGGTGTCGTCTTCACCGACCTGGCGATGATGGCCGGGGTGGCCGGCACCTGCGAGGACTGCGAGGGCAGGCGGTTCCAGGCCTCGGTGCTGGAGCACCGCTTCGGGGGCCGGGACATCAGCGAGGTGCTCGCGATGTCGGTGGCCGAGGCGGAGGAGTTCTTCGGCGCCGGTGAGGCCCGTACTCCGGCGGCGCACCGGGTCCTCGGCCGGCTCGCCGACGTGGGGCTCGGCTACCTCACCCTCGGCCAGCCGCTGAACACGCTGTCCGGCGGTGAGCGACAGCGGCTCAAGCTGGCCGTGCACATGGCGGAGAAGGGCGGCGTATACGTCCTCGACGAGCCGACCACCGGCCTGCACCTCGCCGATGTCGAGCAGTTGCTGGGCCTGCTCGACCGGCTGGTCGACTCCGGCAAGTCGGTGGTCGTCGTCGAGCATCACCAGGCGGTCATGGCGCACGCCGACTGGATCATCGACCTCGGGCCGGGGGCCGGGCACGACGGCGGCAGGATCGTCTTCGAGGGCACCCCCGCCGACCTGGTCGCCGCCCGCTCCACCCTCACCGCCGAGCACCTCGCGTCCTACGTCGGTGCCTGAGACCCGGCTTCCCGGGCCGGGGACTCGCCGGCAGCAGGCGGCGCTTCCCCGGCCCGGGTCACCGGCCGCCGGTCTCCATGAGGGGGATCAGGGCCGTGATGCGTTTGCCGGTCGGCTCGGGCCGCACCTCCACCCCCCGGGCGACGGCCAGCACGATCTCCAGGCCGTGCCGGCCCACCCGGTCCGGGTCCGCGACCCCGGCCACGGGCAGGACGGTGCTGCCGTCCCGGACCATCACCTCGAGGGCGTCGCCGGCGATGCGCAGATCCAGCCGGACGGGGCCGGGCGCGTACTTGCGGGCGTTGGTGACCAGCTCGCTCACCACGAGCTGGGTGACCTCCACCACTTGGCTCGACACGGGCAGCCCGTCCTCCGTCTGAACGCGTGTCAGGAACACCTTGGCAAGCCGCCGGGCCTCCGCTATCCACGCGCCGTCGCCGTCCAGGGCGTAGGACGCCCGGCGCGGCGCGCCGGGCACCGGGTCCCCTCCGTCGACAGGAACTGGTTCCATCCGATCCGCCTTCACTCCCCGATCACATGGCGCGCCTACCCGAGATGCCCGGCCGCACTCCCCCGGACCCACGGCGGCGGGCCGGGCGGGCTCTTTCCTCCGGTTCCGGGAAACGTGCCGGGTGTGTCGACCTGTGTCGGGCACTCCCGACGAGGTGGCGGGCGCCCGGTGCCCGGGCGTCCACCGGTTCGGCCGGCTTCGGAGCACGGGCATCGGCGACCTTCGCCCGTCCACCGGTCCGCCCTGGCGGCACGAAAGGCCGGCCTGCTCCGGCGGCCCGGGCCCGGGCCCGGGCAGGTGTCTCGTCCCCGAGCTGTCCCGGCAGGCCGCGGTTCTCGCACGGGAGGCCGGGCTCCCTTCGTCGGGCGTGGTCCAGCGGAATGTGGAGAACACCCTGCGTGCCGTGTCCGCCGGCCCGGGGGCGGAACGGGCGGCGACGAAGCCGGTCCCACCCGCGTACACCGGCCCTCGGCAACGGCTGACCGACGGCAACCGGAACCGTACGTCCCACGGCACCCGGCAGCACCGTCGGCGAGCGGGCGGCCGGTGGGCGAGGCAGTGGATTCCGTCATTGGCATGGACCTGATAAGCGGGGCCCGCTAGGCTCGACCCGACTCGAATGAGAGCGCTCTCAGATTGCGTTTGTTCCACCCCCACCTTGCTGGAACGACGAAGGGCACCGTCCATGAGACGCACCAGACTCACGCATGCCTGCGTGGCCGCACTCTTCATGATCGGCAGCTGGACCGCGGCCGGCACTCTGCCTGCCTCGGCGAACGACACCCCCGGTTCGGGCTCCCCCGCCGCCTCCGCCACGTCGGTGGAGTCCGCGCCCGCCTCCACCGCCCTGTTGCACGCCATGCAACGGGACTTCGGCCTCTCCCCCGCCGAGGCCGAGGCCCGGCTCGCCGCTGAACGGCGGGCCACCGAACTCGAGCCCAAGGCCCGCAGGACCGCCGGACCGGCGTACGGCGGCGCCTGGTTCGACGCGAAGAGCGAGAAGCTGACCGTCGCCGTCACACCCGACGCCGACGCCGCCACCGTCCGCAGCCTCCGGTCCTCCGGTGCGGCCGTCCGTACCGTCGAGCACAGCGCCCGGCAGCTCGACGCGGCGGTGTCACGCCTGGACCGCCTCGACGCGCCGTCCGGCGTGAGCAGTTGGTCCGTGGACCCGGCCGCCAACACGGTGGTCGTGAACGTCGTCGGGGGCGAACGGGCCGACAACGATGTCCAGCGGTTCCTCTCCGAGGCCCGCGCGGCAGGACCGGTCACCGTGCGCACCGTGCGGGCGGCCGCCGAGACCTTCGCCGCGGGAACGGTGGGCGGCGACCCTTACTACACGGGCAACGTCCGTTGCTCCATAGGCTTCTCGGTCCACGGCGGCTTCGTGACCGCCGGGCACTGCGGCGGTGCGGGCGGCCAAGTACGGGGCTGGGACGGCTCGTACATCGGCAACTTCCAGGGCTCCTCGTTCCCGGGCAACGACTACGCGTGGGTCAACGTGGGCAGCGGCTGGTGGACGGTTCCGGTCGTACTCGGCTGGGGCACGGTCTCCGACCAACTGGTGCGGGGCTCGAACGAGGCTCCGGTCGGCGCCTCGATCTGCCGCTCGGGCTCCACGACCCACTGGCACTGCGGCACACTGCTGGCCAAGAACGAGACCGTCAACTACAGCCAGGGCGCGGTGCACCAGATGACGAAGACGAGCGTCTGCGCCGAAGGCGGCGACTCGGGCGGCTCGTTCATCAGTGGTGACCAGGCGCAGGGTGTCACCTCCGGCGGCTGGGGCAACTGCTCCTCCGGCGGCCAGACCTGGTTCCAGCCGATCAACGAGATCCTGGACCGCTACGGTCTGACCCTGCACACGGCGTGACCCGGCCCCACGGCCCGAGCGGCCCTCGACGCACGTAGTGCCGACGGCACAAGCCCCGCCCCCGGACGAGCGTCCGGGGGCGGGGCTTGCAGTGGAGCGCTGGGCAGGCCTTGCACCTGCATTTCCCCGCAGGAAGCGGGGCGTCTTTCCTTGGACCACCAACGCACGGGAGGGCTCCGGGAGTTCCGGCGCCTTGACCTGCGTCAACCATAGCCGCATTCGCCTCAGCAGTCACATCGGGCGGGTGAGCGGCGTGCGGGATGGTCCGGTGCGCACGGCGGGACCGGCGGTCAGTCCCTGATCGGCACGGCTCGAGGCGCCGACCCCGTCATCCCTGCCTGCTCCGTCCGTTCCGGGGCGCCGGAGAGGACACTCGCGAAGTTGTCCTCGACCTCCGCCTTCTCCGCCGCGTTCGGGTGACGGTTGGTGCACGCGGTTCCCGCACTGGAGCCGGACATCAGGCTGGAACAGGGTCCCGGCTTACGGTCCGGCAGGCCCAGGATGTGACCGAACTCGTGGGCCGAGATGCGGATCGTGTCGTAGCCCTGGTTCACGGCCTGGCGTCCGATGTAGACGGTGCCGTTGCCCAGGGTGCCGGGCAGGGCACGCGGCCAGCCGTTGTCCGCCAGGACCCGGATGTTGGCGCGCCGCCCGGACGCGACCGGGCGGAGTTCCACGGCGTCGACGCTCTCGTTCCAGATCGCCGCGCCCCGGTCCACGGCGGACCTGAACTCCGCGGAGCCGCTCGCGTCGTAGGTGAGCAGGCGGGCGGCCGACTCCTGCTCGGGTGCGCCGGACGGGGCGGCCACAGCCTGGCCGCCCCACAACAGGGGGGAGGAAAGCACCAGAACCGCGGCCAGGCTTCCGGTCAGCGTACGGATGTGCATGGTCGACCTCCTTGTGGGGGCAGGTTAGTCGTGCTCATGACACTCAACGCCTCTCTGCCCACCCGGCGAGGGCGGCAATCCGTCAATCGCCCCGCGTCGGCCCCGCACACCGGCCCCTGCCCCCTCACCGAGCCCGTGCCTGGCCCCTCGGTCCAGAAGCGGCACCGCCGAATCCCGTGAAGAGCACCGGTTGGACTTCCGGATCACGCGGGGGCACTGTGGGCAGGGCTCCCGAGTCCGTCGGACACCCCTGAATCGCACCCGGAGACCACCCGATGAACCACGTGATCAATCCCGAGCGCTACAACGGCACCATGCGCTACCGGCGCACCGGGCGTTCGGGGCTCGACCTCCCCCTGCTGTCCCTGGGCTACTGGCACAACTTCGGTGACGACCGGGCCTTCGGAACCCAGCGTGAGATCGCGCTGCGCGCCTTCGACCTCGGCATCACCCACCACGACCTCGCGAACAACTACGGACCGCCCTACGGTGCCGCGGAGGTCAACTTCGGCCGGCTGATGAAGCAGGACCTCGCCCCGTACCGGGACGAACTGGTGATCTCCACCAAGGCCGGCTGGGACATGTGGCCGGGTCCCTACGGTCAGGGCGGCGGATCACGCAAGTACATGCTCGCCTCGCTGGACCAGTCGCTGGAGCGGATGGGCCTGGATTACGTGGACATCTTCTACTCCCACCGGCTCGACGCCACCACTCCCCTCGAGGAGACCATGGGCGCGCTGGACACCGCGGTCCGCCAGGGCAAGGCGCTCTATGTCGGCATCTCCTCCTACGACGCCGAGCGCACCCGTGAGGCGGTCGCCGTCCTCCGGGACCTCGGGACTCCGCTGCTGATCCACCAGCCCTCGTACAGCATGCTGAACCGCTGGATCGAGACCGAGGGACTGCTGGACGTGGCCCAGGAGGAGGGCTTCGGGATCATCGGGTTCACGGCGTTGGCCCAGGGGCTGCTGACCGGACGCTATCTGGACGGTGTGCCGCAGGATTCGCGGGCGACGCAGGGCAAGTCGTTCGACACCGCGTGGCTGACGGACGACATGCTGCACCGGCTGCGCTCCCTCAACGGCATCGCGGCCCGCCGCGGGCAGACGCTGGCGCAGATGGCGCTGGCCTGGGCCCTGCGGGACCGGCGCGTCACCTCGCTGGTCATCGGCGCGTCCCGCACCGAGCAACTGGAGCAGAACGTCGCCGCGCTGGACAACCTCGACTTCAGCGACGAGGAGCTGGCAGAGATCGACGGGTACGCCACCGACGGCGGCGTCGACCTGTGGCGCGAGGCCCGTCTGGGCAACCTGGGCTGAGCCGCGGGGTGTGCGCCGCGGCGGAAGGGGAACTGTGGCGGGGTGGACCGCGTTCCGCGGCCACGGTGGCCCCGGCCCCCGGGAGGGCCCGATGCAGACCTTCCTGCCCTGGCCCGGCTTCCACCGGTCGGCGTCGGTACTCGACCGGCGCCGGCTCGGCAAGCAACGGGTGGAGGCCCTCCAGGTCCTGCGCGGCCTGATCGTGCCCGGCTACGGGTGGCGCCGGCACCCGGCGGTCCGCATGTGGACCGGCTACGAGGAGGCACTGGTGCGCTACGGCCTCGAGATCTGCCGGGTCTGGCGCGACCGGGGGCACCAGGACAGCTGCGCCGCCACGCTCGTCGCCGATCTGGCCACCGTCCGGCCCGGCGCACCGGTGCGCGGTCAGCGGGAACTGGCCGAGGCGGGTGAACTGCCACCCTGGCTCGGGGACGACGCCCTGCACCGCAGCCACCGCTCGGCCCTGCTACGCAAGGACCCGGCCTTCTACGCGGAGTGCTTCCCCGGGGAGCCGGACGACCTGCCGTACGTCTGGCCGGCCTCGGACCGTTCTCCCCGGGACCTCCCCGGCTGAGGCCGCCGTTCCGCCACGCTCGCACCACCCGTTCCCCCCTGTCCTGCCCCGAGCGCACGGACGCCCCGGCGCCCCCTCCGCGGGGTCCGCCGGGGCGGGCCGGACGGCGCGGTGCGCCTACCGGCCGGACAGGTACTCCTCGACGCCCGAGGCGGTGTGCGCGTCCTCGGCGTTCACCATGGCGCCCGTCGCCTTCGCGTCGGGCTTGAGGACGTACGTCTCGACGCTCGCCGGACGGTCGACGTCGGAGAAGTTCTGTGCGGTGCCGAGACCGGTGTCGGCGTTCTTCTGCGAGCGGTGCGCCCTGACGACGTCCTCGCGGCTGAGGCCGCCGGCGTCGCAGGCCGCCTTCAGGTCGGCGCCCATGAGCTGCGCCGCGTTGTAGCCGGAGAGCACCCCGGAGTCGACGGGCGAGTCCGGGTACTTCTTCTTGTACGAGGTCACCATGCGCTGGACCATCGGCAGCTCTGAGCTGACCGCGGGTGCGGCGCTCACCACGTGCAGCATGGCGGCCAGGGCCGGCGCGGCCGGGGTCTCCATCAGCTGGGGCGCGTAGCCCGGTGCGCTGCTGACCACGGGGACGCTCAGGCCCCGGGAGGCGGCGACGCCGACGAGGGAGGCCGTCTGGGCGGGTCCGGCGCTGATCAGGACGGCCTTGACGCCTTCCTTGCGCAGGGCGGAGACCTGTGCGGACAGGTCGGTGTCCGTGGCCTGGATCTTCTGCCCGGCGATCTTCAGTCCGGCCTGCTTCGCCGCCCAGGTGGAGCCTTCCAGCGCGTTGGCGCCGTAGTCGCCCTCGAAGTAGACGTGGCCGATGGTGTCGCCCTTCTTCACTCCCTTGGTGCGGGTGAGGAAGTCGACCGCGGCGATCATGTCGATGTCGTAGGTGGTCCCGAGGACCTGAATGGCGTCCTTCCCGAGCAGGGAGGCGGCCCAGGCCTGCGGGAAGGTGAGCACCTTGTCGCGCTCGACGTCGTCGAGCAGGGCGGAGACGACGGGCGAGCCGATGACCTGGGGCAGGGCGACGACGTCCGGCGCGATGTCGGCGTAGGCGGTGACCGCCTTCTGCACGTCGTAGCCGTGGTCCTTGACGACGATCTCGATCTTTCGGTCGCAGATGCCGCCGTCGGCGTTGGTCTCGTCGGCCCACATCTGCTGGGCCTGCACGATGCTCTTGCCGAGCGTGGCGTACGGGCCGGTGAGGTCGGTGAGGGCGCCCAGCCGGATGGTGTCGGCGCTGACGCCGGGGCCGGTGCGGACGCCGTCGGCGGATTCGCCGCCCCCGTTGCCGTCGTCCGCCTTGGAGCTGCACCCGGTGGCCGCGAGCAGCAGGACGAGGGCTCCGGCGAGGGCGGCGCCGCTGGTGCGGCGCCGGGTGCGGGACCGGTGATGCGTGGTGTTCACGGGGTGTGCTCCTTGGGTCGTACGGCTGCGGCCGGTTGCGGTGGTGTCTGGGCCTGGTCGGTGGCGGGGGCCCGGGGGCGTCGGCGCCGTACGCGGTCGCGGGCCCGGCGGCCCAGTCCGTGCAGGCCGTCGGGCGCGTACAGCAGGACGAGGACGATCGCGGCGCCGTAGAGGTAGCGGGCGGCCTCCGTGGGGCCGATGGAGCCGCCGCCCGAGCCGGGGGCGGCCACCAGGGGGAGCTGGTCGGCGTAGCGGGTCATGAGCAGCGGGAGCGCGGTGACGAAGACGGCGCCCGCGGTGGCTCCGGCGGCGGAGCCGAGCCCGCCGATGACGATCATGGCGAGGTAGTCGACGGAGAGGACCAGGGAGAAGTAGTCCGGGACGACCCGGCGGAAGGAGAGGGCGAGGAGAACGCCCGCGAGCCCTGCGTACATGGACGACACCACGAAGGCCGCCGAGCGGTGGCGGGCGACGTCGACACCCATCACGGCGGCCGCGGTCTCGCTGTCGCGCAGGGCGGCGAGCGCCCGGCCGGGGCGCCCGCGCAGCAGGCCGCGGGCGGTGAACCAGGTGACCGCGAACAATGCCAGGCCCAGGAACCACAGTCGTTCCTCCGCGCCGAACGGCACGCCGAGCACGGTGAGTTCGGGGCCGTCGGCGCCGAAGGTGAAGCCGCCGAGGCTGAGCGGGGGCACGGAACGGCCGTTGAATCCGCCGGTGATGCCGTCGGCGGTCAGCAGCACGTGGTGGCCGAGGAAGACCAGGGCGAGAGTGGCGATGCCCAGGTAGATGCCGCGCACCCGGGCGGCGACGGGGCTGAACAGCCCGCCCGCCGCGCCGGCCAGCAGCACCGCGAGGAGGGCGGCGAGGGAGGTCGGCAGTCCCGGGCCGGGCTCGCCCGCGAGCCAGGTGTAGCCGTAGGCGCCGACGGCGAGGAAGAAGGCGTGGCCGAGGGAGAGCTGTCCGGCGGTGCCGGTCAGCAGGGCGAGGCCGATGGCGCCGATGGCGGCCGCCATGGAGAACAGGCCGATGCGCAGCCAGAAGGCGTCCAGGTAGAACGGGGGGAGGCACAGGACGACGGCGAGGAGCACGATCCGTGCCCCGCGGCCGGTCAGGGCCATGGGGATGCGGTCAGACACGGGCTGCTCCCTTCGCGCCGAACAGCCCGGTGGGCCGTACCAGGAGCACCAGCAGCATCACGGCGTACGGGGCGACGTCGCCGAAGCCCTCGCCGAGGACGTGCAGGTCCGACTGGTAGCCGACGACCAGGGCCTCGGTCAGGCCGATGAGCAGGCTGCCCGCGAGGGCTCCGGTCGGGGAGGCGAGGCCACCGAGGATCGCCGCGGGGAAGGCGTTGAGCGCGATCAGGCCGGTGCTGCGTTCCAGGCCGGGTGCCGGGAAGGCGGCGAGGAACACGGCGGCGAGTGCGGCGAGCGCGCCCGCCAGGCACCAGGCGATCGCGCGGACCCGGCCGAGCCGTACGCCCATGAGGGACGCGGCCTCGAGGTCCTCGGCCGCCGCCCGCAGGGACAGTCCCCAGGGGGTGAACCGGAAGAGCGCGAACACACCGCCGATGACCACGGCGGACACCACGATCGCCGCGAGCCGGCTGTCGGCGACGGTCACCGGGCCGAGCTCGGTCACGGCGTCGCCCCAGGGGTCGCCGAGAGACAGCAGGTCGCCGCCGATGCGCCGGGCCAGGTCGGTCAGCAGGACGATGTCGATGCCGATGGTGACGATGGTCTGCACATGGGCGGAGTGCGCGTCCTGTCCGCCGCGTTGCAGCAGGAACCGGTCGAGGGCGCCCGCGAGGGCGGCGGTGGTCAGGACCGCCAGTGCCAGCGCGCCGGCGAAGCCGAGGTCGTCGTGGAGGACGGCGGTCAGGTAGCCGCCGAACAGGAGCAGGGAGCCGTGGGCGAAGTTGAGGACGCCGGACGCCTTGAAGATGACGACGAAGCCGAGGGCGACCAGCGCGTAGACCGCGCCGAGGGCGATGCCGCCGAGGACGGTGTCCAGGAATACGGTCATGCCGCGTCCTCCCCCCGGGTGTCGGTGCCGAGGTAGGCGCGCAGCACCTCGGGGTCACGGCGGACCTCGTCGGGGGTGCCGTGAGCGATGGACCGGCCGAAGTCGAGCACGGTGACGTCGTCGGCGAGGCGCATGACCAGTCCCATGTCGTGTTCCACGAGGACGATGGACAGGCCGAGTTCGGCCCGCAGTTCACCCACGACCTCGGCGGTGCGGGCGCGTTCGGTGGCGTTCATGCCGGCCACCGGTTCGTCGAGCAGGAGCACGCGTGGCTCCAGACAGAGGGCGCGGGCGAGTTCCACGCGTTTGCGGTCGCCGTACGACAGGAGGGCGACCGGGCTGTCGAAGTGGGCGCCGAGACCGGTCAGTTCGGCGATCTCGCGGGCCCGTGCGAGGTGCTCGCGCTGTTCGCGCACGGCGCCCGGCAGACGCAGGGCGGTGGCGGCGAACCCGGCGCGGGTCAGGGCGTGGCGGCCGAGCATCAGGTTGTCGGCGACCGTGCCGTGGGTGGTGACGATGTTCTGGAAGGTGCGGGCCACGCCGAGCGCCGCGATGCGGTGCGGGGCGAGCCGGGTCAGTTCGGTGCCGCCGAGGGTCACCGTGCCGGCGGCCGGGCGGCACAGGCCGGACAGCACGTTGAAGCAGGTCGACTTGCCGGCGCCGTTGGGTCCGATGATCGCGTGCACCGTGCCGGGTGCGACGGTGAGGGAGACGGTGTCGAGAGCGGTGAGTCCGGCGAAGCGCACGGTGACGTCCCGTACGTCGAGCACGGGCGGCTCGGTGGTGGTGCGGTCGTTCACGCCGCCCCCCGGTCCTCGGCCGCCCGGTCGCCGCCCGCCTGTTCCTCGGCCGCCTCGCCCAGGTAGAGGCGGCGTACGGCGTCGGTGCGGGAGAGCTCGTCGGCGGGGCCGGACAGGCGGGTCTCGCCGACCTCGAGGACATGGGCGTGGTCGGCGAGGGAGAGTGCCATACCCGCGTTCTGTTCGACCAGGAGCACGGCGGTGCCCTGGGTGTTGATCTCGCGGATCACCTCTGCGATCCGGTACACCATCTGCGGTGCGAGACCGAGGGACGGCTCGTCGAGGAGCAGCAGGCGGGGAGCGGCCATCAGTGCGCGGCCGATGGCGAGCATCTGCTGCTCGCCCCCGGACAGCAGCCCCGCGGCCTGGTGGGTGCGTTCGGCGAGCCGGGGGAAGAGCGTGAACACGCGCTCCCGTGCCTCGTGGACCTGGGCCCGGCCCCGGCGGCCGAGTCCGAGGCCGCCGCTGCGCAGGTTCTCGTCGACCGTGAGCCCGGCGAACACCCGCCGTCCCTCCGGGACCTGGACGACTCCGGCGCGTACCGCCCTCACGGGGTCCTTGCCGTCGAGCACGGTGTCGCCGTAGCGGATGCGGCCGGCCGTGATGGCACCGCGGTGCAGGCGCAGGGTGCCGGACACCGCCCGCAGCAGGGTCGTCTTGCCCGCGCCGTTGGCACCGAGCAGGGTGACGACGCCGCCGTGCGGCACGGTGAGGGACACGGAGCGGAGGGCGGACAGGGAGCGCCCGTACGTCACGTCGACGTTCTCGACGTGCAGTGCGGGCCGGTCGTCCGGTGGTGCTTCGGGCATCACGGCTCCTCGGGGCCGTACCGCACGGCGGCGACGGCTTCGACGGAAAGGGGAGCCCACGACAGCACGGGCGCGGGCAGGCGGAACAGACTTCCGGCCCCGCTCGCTGCGACGTCCCAACGGGGGCGCGCGGGGGTTGTGCGGCTGCCCAGGGGCGGGCCCGGGCCTCAGCCGCGGGCGCGCAGGTACGCGTCCAGTTCGGCGGCTCCGGTCAGCATCGCCCGCCCGCGGGCGGACAGCCGGGCGTGCCAGTCCTGGAGGGCGCCTTCCAGGGGCTCGAGGCCTCCGGCGGACCGCACCTGGGCGATGAGCGGGGCGATCTGCGCCAGCAGGTAGCCGCCCCGCCGGAGCTGGTGGACGAGGCGGGCGTCCCGTACGTCGGCCTCGTCGTAGACGCGGTAGCCGGTCAGCGGGTCGCGACGCGGACGCACCAGTTGGGCGCGCTCCCACTTGCGCAGCGTCGCGGGTCGGAGGCCGAGCCGACGTGCCAGTGGCCCGATGAACGTGCCGTCGGAGCCGGGGACCGCGCGGGACGCCGTGCCCGGCACCGGGCCGGGCCGCTCCGTGCCGGACGCCAGGTCGCCGAGAGCCCGCTCCACGGCGTGGAGTGTGCGGCGG
Source organism: Streptomyces sp. NEAU-W12 (assembly GCF_026242095.1). NCBI lineage: Bacteria > Bacillati > Actinomycetota > Actinomycetes > Kitasatosporales > Streptomycetaceae > Streptomyces > Streptomyces sp. NEAU-W12. Next base: position 92,653 of record NZ_JAPJDM010000011.1, on the reverse strand, counting down.
TCCTCGAGCAGTTGAGCGTGGCTCTCGTCGACGAGCCGCAGCGCCTCGTCGACCGCGTCCTGGTTGACGGCACGCATGATCGCCGTCGCCGTCGCGTGACCGTGGCCGGGCACCAGGGCGCGGAACGCGGCCAGGGCGCGTGCGTGCAGCCGGGTGTAGGTGCGGTAGCCGTGGAGGGTGCGGTCGGCGGGCGGGAGGATGCCGGCCTCCTCGTAGTTCCTGACGGCCTGGGTGGACAGACCGTGCCCGCGTGCCAGGTCGACCGGTCGAAGCCGCTCCTCGCTTTGAAGGTTTCGCCCCATGGCACCGACGGTATCGCGGGAAAGTTTCCACCGGAAGTTCAGCGATAGCGTTGACGCATGACTACTTGCATCAAGGACGCCGTCCGTGCCGTGGACGCCGGGAGCGTCATGGAGCTGCTCCCCGGCCGGCCGCGCGTGCTCGCGCTCGGGGAGCCCGCGCACGGCGAGGACGCTCTGCAGGCCCTGCGCAACGAACTGTTCCGGCAGCTTGTCGGGCAGGAGGGCTACCGGACGATCGCGATCGAGAGCGACTGCCTCATGGGCCTGGTCGTGGACGACTACGTCACCTCGGGCACGGGCACCCTCGACGAGGTGATGGAGCACGGATTCAGCCATGGGTTCGGCGCGTCCGCGGCCAACCGCGAACTCGTGCGCTGGATGCGGGAGTACAACGACGGCCGGCCCGCGTCCGAGCAGCTCCGTTTCGCCGGTTTCGACGGCCCGCTGGAGATCACGGGTGCCGCGAGCCCCCGGCAGGCCCTCACCGCACTCCACGGCTGCCTCGCGGCCCGGGTGGACGCGGACCTGCTCCCCTGTACCGCAAAAGCACTGGACCGGCTGCTCGGCGCCGACGACCGGTGGACCCATCCCGCCGTCATGACGGACCCGGCCCGGTCCGTGGGGCGGTCGGCAGAGGCCGGGGAGCTGCTGCTGCTCGCCGACGACCTGGTGGCGCTGCTCGACGCCGAGATGCCGCACCTGATCGCGGCGGCCTCTCGGGACGACTGGGACCGGGCGCGCCTGTACGGACGCACCGCCACCGGCCTGCTGCGTTACCACTACTGGCTGGCCGGCACCTCACCCGGCCGCATGACGCGGCTGCTGGGCCAGCGGGGCCGGATGATGGCCGACAACCTCCTCGCCCTCGCCGAACGGGGCCCGGTCCTGGTCTTCGCCCACAACAGCCATCTCCAGCGGGACAGGAGCACGATGCGCATGTGGGACCGGCCGCTGCTGAAGTGGTGGAGCGCCGGCGCGCTCGTGAGCGCCCGCCTGGGCGAGGAGTACGCCTTCCTGGCCACAGCCCTCGGCACGATCCGTCACCGGGGAGTGGACACCCCTGCGGCGGACACCGTCGAAGGACTCCTGTACGCGCTGCCGGAGGACCGCTGCGTCGTCGACGGCACCCGGTTGGCCGGTCTCCTCGGCGACCGGCCGCCCGCCCCCAGGACGTCCCCCTGGTTCGGCTACGCGCCGCTCGACCCGGCCCACCTGGAGAGGGCCGAGGGGATCGTGTTCGTCAAGGACGTCCTGGAGCCCTAGTCCTGCAGCCCTTTGGCGCACGGCTCAGCGCGGAAGGAGCCTGCGGGCGGTCAGGGCGAGGGTGACCTCGACCAGGTCGAAGGGGCGGGAAAGGGAACGTCCGGTCAACTGCTCGTAGCGGCGCAGGCGGTTGAGGACGGTGTTGCGGTGGCAGTACAGCCGTCTGCTCGCCCGTTGGGCGGACCCGTCGCAGGCCAGCCAGGTGGCCAGGGTCTCCAGCAGGACCTCCGCGTCGGCGGGCTCCAGCCGTGCCAGCGGGCCGAAGAGCCGGTCGGCCAGGGCGGCGCCGAGGTCGGGGGACGACACGACCAGGGCCGCAGGCAGGTGCTCCGTCAGCCGGACCGTGCCGCCGCCCTCCGGGCACAGGCTCAGCGCGGTGTCCGCCAGCCTGCGTGCCTCGCCCACCGCGGCTAGTCCTTCGACGGCGCTGCTGACACCCACCCGTACGCCGGGCGGCTGCTCGTCCTCCACCACCGGTTGCGTGTCGTCCTGGACCAGGACGACGCCGTGGTCGGCGTCCACGCCTGTGTGCCAGTGCACGCGCACACCGGGAGCGAGCACCGCCTGGGCACGGGGACAGGCGGCGAACCGGCCGCCGCCGACCGCGACGACCACGTACCGGCCGTGCTCCGGCAGGTTCAGCGCCAGCGAGGCCTCGGGCAGGTCGGCGATCCGGCTGGTCCCGTCGAGCAGCGCCGCGGCCAGCAGCCGCACCCTGTTCTCCCGCCGCCAGGACAGCTGGCGCTCGGTCTGCCGGTAGGAGTCCGCCACGACGGTGCAGTGCTCGTCGACGAAGTTCCACACGTCGGACGCCACGTGCACCAGCAGCCGTACGTCCTCGGGGGCCGTCCGGGAGGTCTCGTCGACCAGGCTCTGCCACACCAGGGAGCCACCCAGCCGGAAGGCGTGCAGCAGCGCGTCCAGCGGCAGCCCCTGTTCGGCGCGGGTGGCGCCGATCTTCCAGGAGCAGCGGCGGGCCGCGTCCCGGACACCGCGCGGGTCGAGCAGCGCGGAGACGCTGTGCCGCAACGAGCGGTGCACCTCCTGCCAGATCTCGGTGGCGTCGTTCTCGATCGCCGACCGGTAGGCGGGCTCCTGGTCCTGGAGCAGGGCGATCAGCTGGTCGGAGAGCCGGGGCAGGTCGTCAAGGAGCACCCGGGCGGCCCGGTGCAGCACACCCAGTGCGTCGGCGTCGATCAGTGACCGCACACGCGGTGCCCGCGCCCGCGGTGCGGGCACGGGTCCGGGGCGCGGCAGGCTCCGTGGCCGTACGGCGTGTTGCATCGCGCATCTCCCCCAGGGTCGGCTTTCCCGGTGGCGCCCGCGTGGCGGCGCCCCGACCCGCTCCCCGCGGCGCCGGGGCCCGGGGGCCGGCCCCCCCGGCAGGCCCCCCCCCCCCCGCGGGCCCCCCCCCCCCCCCCCCCCCCCCGACTCGTCCTGCCCCGAAGGATGACATACCGTCCGGTCGGTCCCTAGAGTTGTGCACCGGTCTTTTCCGCCTGTTCGACCAGTCGGACCAGCTCGACCCGGGAGCGGACGCCGAGCGTGGCGAAAATGTTCCGCAGGTGGTAGTCCACGGTGCGGGTACTGACGGACAGGCTCAGTGCCACCTCCCGGTTGGTGGCCCCCTCGGCGACGCACCGGGCGATCCGCAGTTGCTGCGGGGTCAGCCGGGACAGGCCCCGCGCGCCGTGCCGGGGCGGTTCGCCCGCGCCCGGCCCGTGCGGGGCCACGCCGTTGGCGCGCAGTTCCGCCGCCGTCTGGCGTGCCCAGAGCTGCGCGCCGCAGCGCTCGAAGTCGACCAGCGCTTCCCCGAGCCGGGCGCGGGCCTCGCGCAGTCTGCGCCGCCGGCGCAGCCACTTGCCGTGCAGCAGTCCGGTGCGGGCCCGTTCGAAGTCGCCGGACGTCTCGTCGTGCCGCTGCAGGGCGCGCAGGTACAGCTCGTCGGCGTCCTCCGGTGCGGCCAGCAGGGCGCGGCAGCGCAGGAGCTGGGCGGGGGCCTGAGGGTCGGCGCCGCAGCTGGTCCACAGCGCGAAGTCCTCGACCACCGCGCGGGCGTGCTCGGGCCGCCCGGCCAGTGCGGCGGCCTCCACGAAGCAGGGGACGGCGAGCATCCACAGCGCGAAGTGGCCGCGCCGCGCGCCGGGGCGGACCAGCGGGCCGAGCCGGTCGGCGGCCGCCTCGGGGCGGCCCGCGCCCAGATCGGCACGGGCCACCGCCCACTGGGCGAGCAGAGAGGCCTGGGCCAGGCCGTGCCGCCGGGCCGTGGTGAGCGCTGCCGCCGCGTGCCCGGTGACGCGTGCCCGGTCGCTCTCGATCGATGCCGCCAGCGCCAGTACGGCGTGGTGGTGGGCGGCCGTGTTCCGCTGTCCGGTCCGGCGCGCGGAACGCAGCCCCTCCTCGGCGTGGGTACGGGCCAGCTGGTGACAGCCGGCGCGCAGTTCGGCGTAGGCCAGGTACTCCAGGGCGCGCGGTTCCAGGGACGCGGCGCCCAGCGTGCGTGCCGCCGCCAGGGCCCGTGCTCCGACCCGGCGGGCGGCGGCGACGTCCCCGAGCATGAGGGCCGCGGCGGCCGACCGCAGCAGCCGTTCGGGGTCGGTGGCGGGACGGCCCCGGTCCACCACGCGGGTCAGCGGGGCAGCGGCGAGGTCGAACCGCCCCAGCAGCACGGCGCGCATGCCGTCCCGGTGGTCGCGGAGCAGGCTGGACGGGGAAACGGAGGGCTGCGCCGGGACGGCGCCGCGGTGGGGAGGGCCGCCCCGGAGCGCCTCCCGTGCTGCCGCCTCCTGGGGCCCCCTCGTGGTCGCAGCCGCGGCGCGGAGAACGAGCGCCCCCGCGACGGCGGGATCGGCGGAGGCGTCATCGTGGGTGAGAGCCCGAAGGCAGGCCTGCCAGTCGCCGGCGGCCCAGGCCGCGCCCGCCGCGCCGAGGACCGCGGCGTCGGCCTCCGCCGGACTCGGGCCCGCCAGGAGCCGGGCGGCGAGCAAGAAGGACTCACGGGCGTCGTCCACCGGGCCGTCGGCCAGGAGCACTCCGCCCCGGAGCAGTTCGGCGCGGCCGCGCACCGGCGCCGGTGCCGGCCGGCTTCCGGCGGCGTCGAGCAGGCACAGGGCCTCGCGCGGATGCCCGGCGAGGAGAGCCTGTTGTGCGGCGGCCGTGTACCGCCGCGCCCGCCGCGCGTCGTCCGGTGTCAGTTCGGCGGCCCGCACCTGCGCCGTACGGCGCAGGGAGGACGGTATGCCGGAGGTCGGGTCGGTGACTGCGCGCTCAAGTCGGGTGGCCAGGGCCGCGTCGGGTCCGAGGGCGGCCCATGAGCGGTGCAGCAGTGCGGGCACGCCGTGCGGATCGGGGTGCGCCGCGGCCAGCTCACGGTGCGCGGCGCGGCGACGTTCGGGGGGCGCACCGGCGTACAGCGCCCTGCCGAGCAGCGGGCTGCGGAAGCGGAGCCGGCCCTCGGAGACCGTGACCAGCTCGGGCGCCTTCGGCGGCTCGGACGGTGAGGGCCGCCCGTCGCCCTCCCGACCGCCGCAGCCGTTCGTCGCCCGCCATACGAGCGCGGCCTCGGCATCCTGCTCCCCCGTGGCACGCATCGCCGCGGCGACGGTCAGCAACAGGCCGGCCCGGTCGGGTCGACGGCCGCTCGGGCACCCGCCCGCGACGGCGGCCAGCGTCACGGCATCGGCCAGGGGGCGGGGCAGCGCCCGGTCGCCGCGGAGCTGGGCCGGCGAGAGGCGGTGGGCCAGGGCCAGCAGCAGCGCGGGATTGCCCTGCGCCTCGGTCACCAACTCGTCGCGGACGACCGGGTCGACGGCCCCGTCCGTCAGATCGTGCAGCAGGCCCGCCGCGTCCCCGGGCGTGAGCGGGGCGAGCTCCAGCACCGGAAGCCCTGCCAGCTCCTTTCCCACGGGCCGGTGTCCGGGCACGCTGACGAGCAGGCCCACGCGGTGGACGCCCTCCGCCGCGTGCACGCGCGCCGCCACCCGGCCCAGCGCGGCGCGTGAAGCGGTGTCCCACAGGTGCGCGTCGTCCACGCACACCAGCAGAGGTGATCGTGCGGACTCCGCCCGCAGGATGTCCAGGAGCACCTCCCCGCCCACCCTGCCGTCGCCGGGGAGACGCCCGGCGTGGCCGGCGGCACGCAGTAGGGTGTGCAGACCACTGTGGGGCTGCTCATGCGGAGACCAGGTCGGTTCGGCACGGACATACCACACCGGTCCGGCACAAAAGGATCGTGCCGCGAACTCCAGGAAGGCCGTACGGCCGCCGCCGGGCTCGCCGGTCACGACACGGGCACCGCCGTCGGTGCGCAGTCCGTCCAGCAGCGCGGCGAGCGCCTGCCGTCGGGGTCCCGCCCGGTACCGGAGCGGAGCGGGTCCACGGGTCGTCTGTCCGGTCATTCCCACGACGTTACTCACGCGTAAGAAATGGTGGAAGGTGTCCGTCCGGGTGACGGGGGCGGCCCATCCGCCGTTCCACCAGCGGCTTTCCGCGGTGTGTCCGGTGGGCGTCGTGTGCCGCCGCCCAACCGGGACGCCTCTCGGCGGTGCACGCGCACAACGCCGGTGGCGGCCCGCACCGCACGCGGGCCGCCACCGGAGCCTGTCGGTGTCCGACGGGACGTCAGGAGGTGTGCGGGCAGTTGCCCCGCGCCTCCTCGATCGTGAGGCTCCGCCGCGGCAGCGGGCACAGGAACTGCTCGTAGCGGGTGTCATTGTCGATGAACCGCTTCAGCCACGAAATGCTGTACTTCGCGATCGTCGTGTTGCTGGAGTTGGGCGTGAAGTGGGAGGCGTTGTTCAGCTCCAGGTAGGCCCGGTCGAGAGAGGAGGGCAGACCGGTGTAGAGCGGCTCGGCGTGACTGGAGACCGGGGCGACCGTGTCGCCGTCGGCCCCGAAGATCAGGGTGGGGGTCCTGACCTCGGGCCACGTCTTGTCGAGGTTCCAGGGCGTCAGCGGGATCGACGCCTGGAGCGAGGGCCGGTCCTTAGCCGCTTCGAGGCTGCCGCCCCCGCCCATCGAGTGGCCCATGACGCCGAGGCGGCTGCTGTCGACGCGTCCGCGGACCGCGCTGCGTCCGGTCAGGTAGTCGAGCGCGGCGAGCAGTTGGTCGCCGCGGGAGGCGGGCTGGTCGAGGGTGGTGTTCGTGTCGATGGTGAACACGACGAACCCCTGGGAGGCCAGGCGGGGGCCCAGCCAGGCGATGGAGGACTCGTAGGCGGTGTAGCCGGGCGAGATGGCGATCGCGCCGAACGTGCCGTCGGCGGTGCTGCTCGGGTAGTAGATGGTGCCTCCGCCGAAGCCGGTGACGGCGAGCGAGGAGACCGAGGTCTCGGAGACGGAGTACGGGCCGCGCAGCGCCTCGATGCTGGACTCGGTCGGCGCCGGACCGCGCTCGTAGGGGTTGTCCGCGGCGTGGGCGCCGGGACCGGTGAGGGTGGTGAGACCGACTACGGCGGCGACGGCCGCGGCCAGTCCGGTGAACCGTCCGGCCCTGCCGCGCCGGGTGCGGGAGGGGCGTGCGGCCGGGCCTGCGGTGCTGGTGTGGGGGTGCTGCTGCACGGCGAGGGGTCCTCTCTGTCGCGGCGGACCGTCCGGTGGCCGGTGCACGGGGGTACGACATGGGGGTGTCACCGTGCGCCGGCCGTGGGCGCCGCCGATGGGCTGGCGGTTGCCACTGTCGGAGAGAGGACCGCCCTCGCGGACCGGCAATCTCACCGGTCTCATCGGCCCGCCGGGCGGGCGGCAGGGCGGCGGTGACCGGCCGGGGGCCCTCGGCGTCCGGCACCGTATGCGCCGGCAGAGCCGGGGCGGACGAGGAGGCGCGGTCACCGCCCGGGGCGGCGCCGACGGTGCCCGCCGTAGGGGAACGCACCCGCCCCTCACATCACCCGCTTGGTCCTCCCCGGGCGTCGTACCGACCCCCGCCGTGCTCGTATGGAAGCGGCCTGCCTACCCGGAGGGAGCTGGGAATGCACGAGATGTGGTGCGGTGCGGACACTTCGGGAGAGCATGTGTGGCATGTTCTGACCACCGACAGAACGACCACGCTGTGCGGGGTCGAGAAGGAGGACGAGTCCCGTCGCCGGGACGCGACGGACCGCCACTGCTTCCCCTGCATGGAGTCGTTCCAGGAGGTCGTGGAAGCCCACTGAGGACCGCACCCCCTGTTTCGCCCCTCGTTTCGCCCCGGACGTGCCGGCACCGGGACGCCCGGCCGTACCAGGGTCTTCGGCTCAGGCGCAGTGGCAGCCGTTCCCGGTGGTGCCCGCGTCCGCGCCAAAGGCCGTCGGGCGGGTGTCCAGCCGGCAGAAGCAGGACGTCTCGATCGGTACGTCCGCCAGCGCGGCCGCCGCCTTGAGCTGTTGGGCCACGATCGCGGCCTCCCCCGTCCTGCCGGTGCGTGTCAGGCACTCGTGGAACCCGTGCAACGACCAGACGTTGTTCGGGTGCTGCAGCGGCCGGGGCAAGGTGGGATCGAGGCCGAGGTCGGCCCGGTAGACCGCCTCCGCCTCGTCCACGCGGCCCTGTTCCAGCAGCAGGGCCCCGTACGCGTGCCGGGTGGGCTGCATCCAGCCCCAGGGCTCGTCGTAGGGGAGGTTGTCGTCCAGCTCGACGGACCGCTCCAGTGCGGCGAACGCGTCGTCGTGGTCGCCCTTGCGGTAGGCGAGTTCACCGTCCAGCATCGCGGCCGCGACGGCGAGGATGTCCTGGCAGGTGTTGTTGAACAGCATCCGGGTGTCCGGCACCCGGTCCACCGCGGCGCGGAAGCTCTCGCGCTCGGCCTCGGCCCGGTCGACCTCTCCGGTCGCCGAGAGAGCGACGCCACGGGCGTAGTGGAGCATCGCGGTGGTCACGCGGTACAACGCCGGGTCGGCGGGGAACGGCAGCGCCAGGATGGCGTCCCAGCGGCCGAAGCGGATGAGGACGTGGAAGCGCATCGCCAGGAAGCCCTCGAGCCAGTCGGCCATCGGCGGGCTCTGCACCCTGAGCAGTTCCTCGGGGACGGCGGCTTCGAGCTGCGCGGCGGCGTCCAGGGCGACCTTCGAGAGGCCCGCGAACATGGCGCCGTAGATCCTGAAGTGGTGGTTGTGGGCGCGGTAGAGGGTGTAGAAGTTCATGGCGCCGGACCGCGCGAGGTACTTCTCGTCGGCGGCGATCGCGAGGGTGTTGTCGGACACGACCCGTCGGTAGTCGCCGCACAGCACCTCGAGGTGCGAGGGCATGTGACGCAGATGGCCGGCGTCGGGCACGGCGCCGCGCAGCCGGTCGGCGACCATGAGGGCCGCTTCCGGAGTGGGGGACATCTCCATCAGGTGGATGTACAGGTGCACGACGCCGGGATGCCGGGCGCCGCTGTCACCGGCGAGCGCCCGGTCGAGTACGGCCTTGGCCTCCAGGGTGCGGGCATCCGCGGCGGGGCGGCCGGTCTTCAGGTCCCACAGCTGCCAGGGAGTGAGATTCATCAGGGCGTCCGCGCAGAGCACGGCGACGTCCGGGTCGTCGGGGGCGCTCTCGTACACCGCGAGCATGCGGTCCGCGTAGGGCTCGTTCCACACCGAGCAGTCCTCGACCGCCCGCCCCTGGGGGTAGCGGGCACGCAGGGCTCCGATGAGGGCACGCTCCACGGGCGTGGCTCCCTCGGCCTTCTCGTGCGCCAATTCGACAGCGGCGTGGGTGCGTTCGACACTGCGGATGAGGTCGTCGCTGTCGAAGGCCTCCCAGGGCTTGTTGTAGTTCGGGCCTAGGGCGTAGGCGATGCCCCAGTAAGCCATGGCGCAGTCGGGGTCGGCCGCGGCCGCCCTCTCGAAACAGGCGACCGCTTCCTCGTGGTTGAACGCATAGGTCCACAACAGCCCCCGGTCGAACCAGAGTTGGGCCTCAGCCAGGGCGGTCGTCACGGGGCGGCGATAGCTGCCCAGGTCGTAGTAGTCGTCCGTGACGTCCATGACCGCCTCCCGGGAAAGCGACTGAATCGGCCGGCCGGCCCCGTCCGCCGCACACACCGGAGGGGATGAAACAGACGATACCGCCACACTCGCACCGACACAGATTCTTACGCCATGCGGTCACCCGATGACAACCGGTACCGACAGCGATGGTCCCGCCATTTCCGCAGGACCTTGTTCGCCGATGGGCTGGCCCCACTCGCGCAGCGCTACCTAGGATGTACTCCCTGTCCAGCCAGTCCAGTTGGAGCGGCACTCCGCAGGGGGAACGATGCACACCGGCAATCAGCTGTCCACCGAGATCGACGCGACCGTGCCGACAGCCGCACGCATGTACGACTACTACCTGGGCGGCAAGGACAACTACGCGGCCGACCGTGCCGCCGTGGAAGAGCTCGACAAGGTGGTGCCCAGCACACGCCGCCTGGCGCTGAACAACCGGCGCTTCCTCCAGCGGGTCGTCCGGGTCCTCACGCAGGAGTACGGGATCCGGCAGTACCTCGACCACGGCTCCGGCCTGCCCACCCAGGAGAATGTCCACCAGGTCGCCCAGCGCATCGACCCGACCACCCATGTGGTGTATGTCGACAACGACCCGATGGTGCTGGTGCACGGGCGCGCGCTGCTGGAGCAGGACGAGCGCACGGCGGTCATACAGGCCGACATGCGGGAGACCGACTCGATCTTCGACCGCGCCGAGACGCAGCGCCTGATCGACTTCTCGCGGCCGGCCTGCGTGCTGTTCAACTCCGTGTTCCACTGCATCCCGGACAGCGACACCGACGGTCCGGTCGCCGTGGCCCGCCGGGTCCGGGAGCGGCTCGCGCCCGGCAGCTTCCTGGTGATGTGCCAGTTGGTCAGCGAGGACCCCGAAGTCCGCGATTCCGTCACGGAGTTCATGGACCAGGCGACCCAGGGGAACTGGGGCCGGGTGCGTACGAAGAGCGACGTCGTGTCGTACTTCGAGGGCTTGGAGGTCCTGGAGCCGGGCCTGGTGGAGGTGTCCACCTGGCGTCCGGACACCGATGTGGCGCCCCGTCAGCTCACCCAGGAGTGGATCGAGTTCGGCGGCGTGGGCCGGATCCCGCTGTAGGGCCCCGCAGGCGTACGCCCCTCCGCCCGGTCACGGCCACGCCCCTCGCGCGACCCCGGTGATCCCGAGCGGGCAGGGCGTTCGCGTCGCGTTCCGGCTCGAGGCGCCGAGGCGTCACGACCCGGACAGCGGATCCGGGTAGCGGTCCCGCACGGTGGCGCGCAGCAGGTCCAGGGACTCGCGGGGCCGCAGGGCCTCGTCGGCGAGGCGGTCCAGTGCGATCCGGTACTCCTCCGTCTCGTCGAGGTCCTCGAGGAAATTGGCGCTCTTGATGTGCTCCAGGTAGACCACGTCGGGCAGATCGAGGCCACCGAAGCGCAGATACGTCACCGGGATGGCGGGAGCCGACGCGTTCGTCACGCTCAACGGCACGATCTGCACGGTGACGTTGGAGCGCTCGGCCATCCGCACGAGGTGGGCGAGCTGCTCCCGCATCACCTCGGTGCTGCCCAGCACCCGCAGCAGAACCGACTCGTCGATGACCGCCCACAGCTGTGGGGCGTCCTCGCGCATCAGCAACGCGGCCCGCCGCATTCGGAGTTCGACGCGACGCTGCACCTCACTCGCCGGCGCGTTGGGCAGGCCCCGCTCCACCACCGCACGGGTGTAGGCGGCGGTCTGCAGCAGACCGGGGACGTACTGGATCTCGAAGGTGCGGATGGTGGCTGCGGCCTCCTGCAGTCCGACCAGCCGGTCGAACCACTCGGGCATCAGCCGCTTGTCGTACCGCTGCCACCAGCCCGGCTCCCCGGCCCGCCGGAGCAGTTTGACCAGGACCGAGACCTCGTAGTCGTCCGTGCCGTACAGCTCCAGCAGGGCCCGGACGTCGCTCTCCGTCGGCGGGCGACGCCCCTTGCCGGACTCGATGCGGGACAGCTTCGCCGCACTGAAGCCGACGGAGCGCGCCGCCTGGTCCTGGGGCAGCCCGGCGTCCTCGCGGAAGCCGGCCAACTGCACACCCACCAGCATCTTCAGCAGGGTCGGAGCCGGCTCGGGCCGGTCAAGATAGGGCTCCAGACGGGAGATACGATGCGACGCGGCGGACATCCTGCCTCCCAGCAGACCGGCACAAGGGCGGTTTACATTATCGCACCTCACTGTGCCCCAGTGCGTGCGCCCCCAGAAGCCTTACAGAAGTCGGCAGTCGAACTCCGCTTCACGCTTCGGTACGACGGCGCGGACCGGACCGCCCCACCGCGCCGGCCGCATCAGACCAGGTGGTCGAACTCGCCGTCCTTCACCCCGGCCAGGAACGCCGCCAGTTCCGCCGACGTGTAGACCAGTGCGGGCCCGTCGGGGTCGCGGGAGTTGCGCATCGCCACACCCCCGTCGCCCAGCGGTGCCACCTCGACGCAGTTGCCCTCGGCGTTGCTGTGCCGGCTCTTGATCCAGCAGGCGTCCAAGGAACTCGCCCGCACTCCGTTCCACACTCCTGACACCGAAGCCTCCTTGCTGTTCCTGTGCGCTGCCGGGGGGTGCCCGGCCGTTCGCCGGGGCGGATCACACGTGATCCACCCCGGTCCACCCCCGTCCGTTCCCGAAAAAACTTCACGCAATTTCTCATGCAATTGCACGCGAACGCTCTCGGTGTGGATAATAGCTGGGGCGTCAACCCCCTTGTTGACGGCCTGTCCTGACGTCGCATCGAGGAGATGGCATGTCCTCACCTGCGCACCGAGTGATCCGGTCGGCCGTCGGCGCCGGCGGCCCGTCCGAGGCATGGGGCCGGCCCCGGGTGCCCCCGGCACACAGAACGGTCCGGGCCCGGCTGTCGGCCCGGCCGCCCGCCTGACCCTCCCCCCATTCGACCCGACCGCCGCGAAAGGCCCCACGCGATGCGCAGCGCTTCTACGGAACAGCCGAGCAGCGAGCGCCCTGTGCGCCACACGTCCCCGACCGGAATGGCCCGTACGACACCGCTCATGTCGCTGTCCCGCGTGCCGTGGCGGGACATCCAGGACTCCACCGGATCGGCGGCGGCCGTCCCCCTGCTGCTCAACGCCATCGCCTGGGGGGACGCCGACACCGCCCGGTCCGCCCTGGAGGATCTGCGGAAACGGATCTGCCAGTACGGCTTCGTGGTGGAGCAGGCGACGGCCGCCACCGTCCCCTTCCTCTGGGAGCTGGCGCAGCTGCCGCACGTGACCTGTCGTGCCGAGATCATCCGCCTGCTCAGGGCCATCGCCGAGGCCCGGCAGTGGGAGAGCACCGCCGCCGCGTATCCCAAGCTGCTCAACCACCGCGAGAACCCGGTCGTCTGGGAGCGGGCCGCCCGGCAGGCCGTGCGCGCACGGCGGGGCGACCTGCGCCACCTGATGGACGACCAGGACACCAAGATCGCCCGTGCCACGACGGAGCTGGCCCACGCGCTGGCCGAGTGACCCCGCTCGAGCGCCGTTGGGGGACGAGCGCCGAGGGGTCCAGTGGCACGGGGAGCGGACCGCGCGACCGGTAACGCACCGCCGGTCGCGCGGTCCGTGGGGCCCACCGGGCCGACCACTCCCCCGGGAAGTGATGCCCTGCGGGCTGCCTCTGCGCCCTGCTTCCCCGAGCGGCACTTCAGGTGGACCGCCACGGGCGAGCCGACCGCCCGGACCGCATCGAGGGTCCGCCGCGCCGCGCCGGACTCCTGGAAGAACCGCGGTTCCGCGCCGAGGAGCGCGGGCACCGCGTGCGGCTGCAGCTCGCCGACGAGCCCCTCCCCGAGGTCCTGCCGCACCGTGCTCGCCCCGCCCACGACGTGGGCGTTCCCGCCCCCGGCGACGGCCTTCACCGGTCGAGGCCGCTGTGGATGCCGTCGGTGACGAAGGTGAAAGCGGTGCCGCACTCCTTGACCAGGGTCGGCCGGGACCGATGGGTGAGCACGAGGACCGGGGTGCGGAACGGCGGGTCGTCACCCCGGAACTCCTCACCCGGGTCGTACGCCGTCCGGCCCGTGACCACCGCTCCGGTGGCACCGGACCACTCGCGCACGAGCTCGGAGTCGCGGTTCTCCTCGCCACCGGGGACGCCCTGGCGTTGCCGCGGGCTCGCCGGATTGCGCATCCGGTCGAAGAGCGCCTCGTCGCCGTCGCCTCCGGGTTGTCAGGGGCGACACCGGTGCCCGACGCATGACCGTCGAGGGCGAGGGCCAATGTCTGCGGCCACGGTGGATCCTCCTGAGATGGTGGAACGTACTCCTTTCACCCCCCACGCCGATCGGGAACCGGCGCTTTCGACACGCGTCGGCAGTTCCTCCGCCGGCTGCTCGGCCCCTGGCCCCAGGTGCTCATCCGGCCGAAAGCGCGCGTTTCCGGGCTGTGGGTAAGCTCGGCACATGGTCCGACTGATGGGTCGTTCCCAGGCCCGGTCGCCCCAGCGGCCCAGCACCACGGCCTCCGTACGTCGGAAGCGACAGGGAGGCGGTGACTCCCGGTGGCACCCACCGAAGTGGCTCCGGTCCCTGCTGAGCGCCCGCAGCGTCGCCGGGCAGGTCTTCATCCTGTACGTCGTGATCGTGCTGCTGCTGGTCGTGTCCGCCGTGTTCGCCCTGGTCCTGCAAGTACGGCACGACAGCACACTGGAGGCCCGCAACCGCTCCCTCGCCGTGGCGGAGACACTGGCCCACTCGCCGGGCATCGTCGAGGCACTCGAGTCCCCCGACCCCACCCTCCTGCTCCAGCCGCGGGCGGAGGCCATCCGCAAACAGGCCGAGGTCGACTTCGTCGTCGTCATGAACACCGACGGCATCCGCTACACGCACCCGAAGACGGACCGGATCGGCAAGAAGTTCGTCGGCACCCTCCGGCCCGCGCTGGCCGGACAGCCGGTGACCGAGGAGATCACCGGCACCATCGGCCCACTGGTCCAGGCCGTGGTGCCGGTGGACAACCCCGACGGCGTTGTCGTGGGTCTCGTGTCGGCCGGCATCACGACCGAGAACGTCGGCGGCGTCGCCGAGGAGCAGCTGCCCCTGGTGCTGGCCGCGGGGGCGGTCGCGCTCGTGCTGGCCACCACCGGAGCGGCCCTGGTCAGCAGGCGCCTGCTGCGGCAGACCCACGGGCTGGGCCCGCACGAGATGACCCGCATGTACGAGCACCACGACGCTGTGCTGCACGCGGTGCGGGAAGGCGTGGTCATCGTCGACGACGACGGCACCCTGCTGCTCGCCAACGACGAGGCGCACCGACTGCTCGGCCTGCCCGAGGACGCGGAGGGCCGCGACGTGCTCGACCTCCCCCTCGGCCCCGGCACCGCCGAACTGCTGTCCTCGGGGCGGGTCGCCACGGACGAGGTGCACCGGGTCGGCGACCGGCTGCTGGCGGTCAACCAGCGGTCCACCGACCGCGTGGGAGGCCCGCCCGGCAGCGTCGCCACGGTCCGCGACTCCACGGAGCTGCGCGCCCTGTCCGGCCGGGCCGAGACCGCCCGGGAGCGGCTCGACATGCTCTACGACGCCGGTGTGGGCATCGGGACCAGCCTGGACGTGGCGCGCACGGCCGAGGAGCTGACGGAACTGGCCGTACCGCGGTTCGCGGACTTCGCCACGGTGGACCTGTTCGAGCCGGTGCTGGCCGGCGGCGAGCCGGACATGGCGGGGTCGGTGCGCCGCACGGCGATGTCCGGCATCCGCAGGGAGACCCCGCTGTACCCGGTGGGCAGCCGGACCCGGTTCGTCGGATCGTCCCCGCAGGGCCGCAGCCTGGTCTCCGGCCGGTCGCTCATCGAGCCCCGGCTGAGCGAGGCCCCGGGGTGGCGGGCGCAGGACATGGAGCGCTCCGGGGAGATCGTGGCGTACGGGATCCACTCGCTGATCACCGTGCCCCTGCGGGCCGGTTCCCTGGTGCTGGGTGTGGTCAGCTTCTGGCGTTCCGAAAAGCCCGAGCCGTTCGACGAGGAGGAGCTGGCCCTGGCGGAGGAGCTGGTCGCACGGGCCGCGGTGTCCATCGACAACGCCCGCCGGTACACGCGCGAGCACAGCATGGCGGTGACGCTCCAGCGCAGTCTGCTGCCGCGCAGCCTGCCCGAGCAGAGCGCGCTGGAGATCGCCTACCGCTATCTGCCCGCGCAGGCCGGGGTGGGCGGTGACTGGTTCGACGTCCTGCCGCTGTCCGGCGCGCGGGTCGCGCTGGTGGTGGGCGACGTCGTCGGGCACGGGCTGCACGCGGCGGCCACCATGGGGCGGCTGCGCACGGCGGTGCACAACTTCTCGGCGCTCGACCTGCCGCCCGACGAGCTGCTGGGCCTGCTCGACGAGCTGGTCGGCCGCATCGACCAGGACGAGGCGCAGGACGAGCACAGCGCTCCGGTGACCGGGGCGACCTGTCTGTACGCCGTCTACGATCCGGTCACCCGGCGCTGCACCGTCGCCCGCGCGGGACATCCGCCGCCCGCGCTGATCCGCCCGGACGGCACCGTGCGGTACGCGGACGTGCCCGTCGGCCCGCCCCTGGGGCTGGGCGGGCTGCCGTTCGAGACCGCCGAACTGGAGCTGGCGGAGGGCAGTCGACTGGTCCTGTACACGGACGGGCTCGTCGAGGACCGCAGCCATGACATCGACGTCGGTCTCGAGCTGCTGCGCGAGGCGCTGTCCCGGGCCGGGGACTCCCCCGAGGACACCTGCCGGGCCGTGCTGCAGGCCCGGCGTCCGGTCAAGGCGCGGGACGACATCGCCCTGCTCGTGGCGCGTACGCAGACGCTCCCCGAGGACCGGATCGCCCGGTGGCCGGTGCCGTCCGACCCGGCGGCGGTCGCCGAGGTGCGTGCCACGACCGCGCGGAAACTGTCCGAGTGGGGCCTGGACGAGCTGGTCTTCACCACAGAGCTGATCCTGAGCGAGCTGGTCACCAACGCGATCCGCCACGGCGCCGGCCCCATCGAGGTACGGGTGCTGCGCGACCGCAATCTGATCGTCGAGGTCTTCGACAACAGCAGCACGTCTCCGCATCTGCGGTACGCGACCATGAACGACGAGGGCGGGCGCGGCCTGTTCCTGGTGGCGCAGATGTCGGAGCGGTGGGGCACCCGCTACCTGCCGACCGGTAAGATCATCTGGGCGGAACAGCACATCCCGTGATCCGTGGAGGACTGTCCGGGGATCCACAAGGGCGGTCATAAGGTCCACTTATGAGTCCATAGACTGAACCCGCGTACCAGGTTAGGCATGCCTTAGCTTAGGATTTCCGGCGAGGCTCATGTCATCGCTCGAAGGGAACCTGACCATGCCCCGCCCCCTGCGGGTAGCCGTCGTGGGATCCGGCCCCGCCGGGATCTACGCCGCCGACGCCCTGCTCAAGTCCGACGTTGCCGCCGACCCGGGTGTCTCGATCGACATCTTCGAGCGCATGCCGGCACCGTTCGGTCTGATCCGTTACGGCGTCGCTCCCGACCACCCGCGGATCAAGGGAATCATCACGGCCCTGCACCAGGTGCTCGACAAGCCGCAGATCCGGCTGTTCGGCAACGTGGACTACGGTACCGACATCCACCTCGACGACCTGCGCGCGTTCTACGACGGCGTGATCTTCGCCACCGGCGCGACCGCCGACCGGGCGATGTCCTCCCTCCCGGGGATCGGCCTCGACGGCTCGTACGGTGCCGCGGACTTCGTCTCCTGGTACGACGGGCACCCGGACGTGCCGCGCACCTGGCCGCTGGACGCGGAGAAGGTCGCCGTGCTCGGGGTCGGCAATGTCGCCCTGGACGTCGCTCGCATCCTCGCCAAGACGGCGGAGGAGCTGCTGCCGACCGAGATCCCGCCGAACGTCCACGAAGGACTGCAGGCCAACAAGGCGCGGGAGATCCACGTCTTCGGCCGCCGCGGCCCGGCGCAGGCGAAGTTCAGCCCGATGGAGCTGCGGGAGCTGGACCACTCCCCCAGCATCGAGGTCGTCGTCGACCCCGAGGACATCGACTACGACGAGGGGTCGATCGCCACCCGGCGCGGCAACAAGCAGGCCGACATGGTCGCGAAGACGCTGGAGAAGTGGGCGATCCGCGATGTCGGCGACCGCCCGCACAAGCTGTTCCTGCACTTCTTCGAGTCGCCGTCGGAGATCCTCGGCGAGGACGGCAAGGTGACCGGCCTGCGCACCGAGCGCACCGAGCTCGACGGCACCGGAAACGTCAGGGGCACCGGCGAGTTCAAGGACTGGGACGTCACCGCGGTCTACCGCGCGGTGGGCTACCTGTCCGACAAACTCCCCAAGCTGCCCTGGGACATCGACTCCGGCACCGTTCCGGACGAGGGCGGCCGGGTCATCCAGGAGAACGGCGAGCACCTGACGTCGACGTACGTCACCGGCTGGATCCGTCGCGGCCCCATCGGCCTGATCGGCCACACCAAGGGCGACGCCAACGAGACGGTCTCGAACCTGCTGGACGACTTCGCCAACGGACGGCTGCAGACGCCCGCGACGCCCGAGCCCGAGGCCGTGGACGCGTTCCTCGCCGAACACTCCGTCCGCTACACCACCTGGGACGGCTGGTACCGGCTGGACGCCGCGGAGAAGGCGCTGGGCGAGCCGCAGGGGCGCGCGCGCGTGAAGCTCGTCGAGCGTGAGGACATGCTGCGGGAGAGCGGCGCCTGACCCGGTCCCGGCCGCGACGACGTACCGGCGAGCGCCCGTTCGGTCCTGACGGACCGGGCGGGCGCTCCGTCACGTGCGCGGGGACTTGGTTCCGCCAGGCCCGTTGGGCCCGTCGGGGCTGCGAGACCCCCTGGGTGGAGGCGGGGTCGGAATTGTGTACCATCCGATCCTTCACTTGAACACCATATGATCCTCACGCAAGGGTCATGCAGGGGGGACGAGTTCATGCGTATACGCACCGCTGTCGTGGCGACCACAGCCGTCGCGGGGGCCCTGGCCGCTCTGACGGCCGTTCCGGCGCACGCCGCCGAGTACACCTCCGCGCTGAAGGTCCGGGGCGTCCAGTACGACGCCCCGGGGCGCGACTCCAACAAGTGCTCCACGGGCAACACGCACCAGGAGTACCTGACGATCAGGAACTACTCGTCGACGAGGACCGTGAACCTCAGGGGGTACGTCGTCAAGGACGCCGCCGGGAACCGGTTCGTCTTCAAGGTGGACCACTACCTCCAGCCCCGCGACCACGTGAAGCTGCGCGGCGGCAACGGCACCGACTCCGACATGAACGACGTCGTCTACCGCGACAACTGCAATTTCATCTGGAACAACGACAAGGACACGATCTACCTCGTCAAGCCGACGGGCAGCCGCGCCGACGCGCACGCGTACACGAAGCGCGGCTCCGACCGGGACGGCGACGGATACATCACGTTCCACAAGTGAGCGGTACCCGATGACCTGCTGGCGCCGGACCGTCAGTCCGTGAGGGGCAGGTGGCCCGTCTCCCCCGGCTGGAGGCGGGCCGTACGGTCCGGGAGGCGTACGTCGAGGGGGCCGGGCCCCGACGAGGGTACGGCGATCTCCACGCGCCCGCGCTCCAGGCGCAGCCGGACGCCCCAGTGGCCGCGGTAGCGCAGGGTGAAGCCGTAGGAGGACAGCTCCGGCAGGGGCACCGGATCCAGCCGCAGGTCGCCGTTGCGCGTCTCCAGGCCGGGCAGCCCGCGCTGGACCAGGTCGAGGGTCCCGGCCATGGCACCGAGGTGGATTCCCTCGCCGGTGGTGCCGCCCTGGATGTCGGCGATGTCGCCGCGCAGGGCCTCCTGGCAGAACGTCCAGGCCTCGGCGCGCCGGTCGCGGGCCAGTACCCATCCGTGGACGAGGCCGCTGAGGGTGGACCCGTGACTGGTGCGGTGCAGGTAGTGGTCCACCGTGAGGCGCCAGGTCGCCTCGTCCATCCCGTACCCCAGCCGGCGGAAGAGGCCGCGCAGTTCGCCCGGGGAGAACAGATACCCGAGCATCAGGACGTCCGCCTGTTTCGAGGCCCGGTAGCGGTTGACGGTGTCGCCCTCGGCCTCCAGGATCCGGTCCAGGCGCCGGATGTCCTCGTACCGCCGCCGGTAGTCCCGCCAGTCGAGCTCGGCGAGCTTTCCGTAGCCCTCGAACTGGCTGACGACGCCGTCGTGGAAGGGCACGTGCAGGGCTCGGGAGACCTCCTCCCACCTCTCGAGTTCGCTCCGGTCGAGGCCCGTGTGTTCGTCGAGCTCGCGCCGGCGCGGCTCGGGCAGGTCGCGCAGCACGTCCAGGGTGTGGGCGAGCACCCAGGCCGCGGTGACGTTCGTGTAGGCGTTGTCGTCGACTCCGGGCCCGGGGGCGTCGGGGTAGGCGTCGTGGTACTCGTCGGGGCCCATCACCCCCTTGATGCGGTAACGGCCCAGGATCGGGTCGTAGGCGGCGGCGTCCGACCAGAAGCGGGAGATCTGCAGGAGCAGCTCGGCGCCCTTGGTGTGCAGGAACTCGGTGTCGCAGGTGGCCTCGCAGTACTGCCGCACGTTGTACGCGATCGCCGAGCCCACATGGTGCTGGAGGCGGGAGTGGTCGGGCACCCAGTGGCCCGACCGCGGGTTGAGGTGGACCTGTTGGGCCTCCTCCCGGCCGTCACTGCCGCTCTGCCAGGGAAACATGGCCCCTCGCCGTCCGGCGTCCCGGGCTGCGGTGCGGGCGCGGTCGAGACGCCGGTGGCGGTAGTGCAGCAGAGCCCGGGAGACCTCGGGGAAGTGCAGGTTGAGGTAGGGCAGCACGAACAGCTCGTCCCAGAAGACGTGCCCGCGGTACGCCTCTCCGTGCAGGCCCCGGGCCGGTACGCCGACGTCCAGATCGGCGGTGTGCGGGGAGAGGGTCTGCAGTACGTGGAAGAGGTGCAGGCGCAGGATGGTACCGGCCTCCCCGGGCACGTCCAGTTCGCCCCGGCGCCACAGCCGGCCCCAGGCCGTCCGGTGGGACTCCACCAGCTCCGCGAAGCCGGCGACGCGGCCCACCCGGTCGACGGCGGCGTGCAGGGGGTCGCTGATGGCCGGGTCGCGTGAGGTGTACAGGGCGACGATCTTGTCCACGGTCGCCGTACGGCCCGCGGTCAGGTGCAGACGTGTCAGCTGGGCGGCCCGTGGTTTCTCCTCGTGGAGGGTGACGGGTGCCTCGGAGAGCAGCCGGGACGCCTGGGCGATCCGGATGCCGGAGGTGCGGGTGCGGCAGCGCAGCCACACGGTGTCCGGTACCGTGCTGCCGCTGTGCACATGGGTCAGGTGACGGCCGTCCAGGTCCCGGTAGCGGGCCACTCCGGCGTTGGTGACGCCGCCGTCGAGGGCCGCCTCGACCTCGAGTGCGCCGAAGCGCCCCTCGGGCGTGAACTCGGTGCGCAACGCGGCCAGATGAGGATCGGCCATGTGCACCAGGCGTTCCTGGCGCACCCTCAGTACCCGGCCCTCCCCCAGGTCGTACCGGGTCAGGCGCTCCAGCAGCCCCGCGGAGAGCAGGAGGGTCTCACGGTGGTCGAGCACGGTCGCCGTGTCGGGGGTGAGCCACGGCTCCCCGGGGAGCCGGAACCGCAGGGGCAGCCAGTTGGGCAGGTTGACGAGGTCCTCGTTCTCGATGTGCCGTCCGGCCACCTCGGAGGTGAGCCGGTCGTAGCAGCCGGCCGCGTACGTGCCCGGGTAGTGCACGTCGTCGGCGACGCATTCCGGCAACGCGCCCCGGGTTGCGAAGAAGCCGTTGCCGAGCGTGCACAGCGACTCCCGCAGGCGTACCTCAGCGGGGTCGTATCCCTCGTACTCCCAGGTCCAGCCGGCCACGTCGACGCTCCTTCCCCCAGCAGGCCCAGCGGGCTGCGGTGGTTGCGCACGGGGTACCCGCGCGGGACAGGAACACACACCGGCCGCAGCCGCCTCCGGAGCACCGCCGCGGTGCCCGTGCGGGAGGGCTAGCCCTCCCGCACGGGCACGCACCACACCAGGGTGGTGCCGCGGCCGGAGGCGCTGTCGATCTCCAGATCGCCGCCCAGTCGCACGGCGCGTTCGGCCATGTTGCGCAGCCCGCTGCGGCGGCCGCCCTCCGGGATGCCCACACCGTTGTCGGCGACGGTCAGCCGCACCTCGCGGCCGTCGGTCTCCAGGGCCACGTCCACCCGGTCGGCACGCGCGTGCCGGGCGATGTTGGTCAGGGCCTCGGACAGGACGGCCACCAGATGGTCGGCGGTCTCCTTCGGCACGTGGGTGTCGACCAGGCCATCCATCCGTACGCTGGGCGCGAAGCCCAGCACGGGGGCCACCTCGCCGACCACCCGCACGGCGCGGGCCCGCAGGCCGGCCCCGGAGGCGGCGTCGTGGGCACGCAGGCCGAAAATGGTCGATCTGATGATCTTGATGGTCTCGTCCAGGTCGTCCACCGCCCGGGACACGCGCTCCGCGGCCTCCTTGTGCTCGATGAAACGGCCGGCGCTCTGCAGCGTCATCCCGGTGGCGAACAGCCGCTGAATGGCCAGGTCGTGCAGGTCCCGGGCGATCCGGTCGCGGTCCTCGAGCACCGCGATCTGTTCGGCGTCGCGGCGACGCTCCGCCAGTTCCATCGCCACCGCCGCCTGTGCGGCGAAGCCCTGCAGCGGCTCGATCTCCTTGTCGGAGAACTCGCCGCGGCCGGCGGCGCGCACCAGCAGGACGATGCCCCGTACCCCGTCCTCCGACCCGACGGGCACGGCCACCGCAGGGCCGAGGCCTGCGAAGCGCGGCGGTCCGGACGACATCCGCTCGTCGCAGGAGACGTCCGGGCTGGTGACGGGGGCGGCGGTGGTGAACGCCCGGCCCAGAAGGCTGTCGTCGACGGGGACGACGAGCCCGCGGTGGGCCTCGGCCTCCTGGCCTATGGCGAGTTCCACGGTCAGCGACGCGGTGCCCTCCATCGGCACCGCCACCTCGGCGAGTGCCGCGCCGGTGATCTCCATGGCCCGTTCCGCGATCAGCAGGAGGGTTTCACTGCCGCCGCTTCCGGATATCAGGGCGTGGGTGATCTCCGTGTTCGCCTGCAGCCACCGCTCCCGCAGCCGGGACTCCTCGTACAGCCGGGCGTTGTCGATGGCGACACCGGCGGCTACGGCCAGGGTCGACAGGACCGATTCGTCCTCCTCGTCGAACTGCGCCCCGGCACGCTTCTCGGTGAGGTACAGGTTGCCGAAGATCTGGTCGCGGACCCGGATGGGGACGCCGAGGAAGCTGTTCATCGGCGGGTGGTGGGCAGGGAAACCGAAGGACGCGGGATGCTCGGACAGCTTCGTCAGCCGCAGCGGCTGGGGGTGCCGGATCAGCTCCCCGAGGATGCCGTGGCCCTCGGGGTAGTGGCCGATGCGGGCGATCTCCTCGTCGCTGATGCCGACCGTGTGGAAGGCCGACAGCCGCTTGCCGTCGGGGCCGATCACGCCGAGAGCGGCGTACTCGGCGTCCACCAGCACCGCTGCGGCGTCGACGATGCTGTGCAGGACCTGTTTCAGGTCCAGCTCGCGGCCCACCTCGAGGACGGCCTCCAGCAGGCTGTGCACCCGGTCACGCGTGCCGCGGGCCGCGTCGATCCGGGCCTGGAGCTCCTCCAACAAGTCGTCCAGCCGCAACTGCGGCAGCAGCGGACGGGGGTCCCCGTCCCGCTCGGAGCTCTCCACCCGTAGTCCTCCCGTTCGCTCGCCCTACCGGCGGCGTGCCCCCGGCAGGTGCCACGTTAACGGGCGTGGCCCGGTCGTATCCCACCGGTTGGTGAACCCGGCGTCAGCGATCCGTGCGCCGCATCCGGTCCTGCGCCTGGGTGGCGATCACGGCGGCCTGGATACGGCGCTCCACGCCGAGCTTCGCCAGCAGCCGGGAGATGTGGTTCTTCACCGTCTTCTCCGCCAGATAGAGCCGCTGGCCGATCTGCCGGTTGGTCAGCCCCTCACCGATCAGGGCGAGGATCTCGCGCTCGCGCTCGGTCAGTCCGGGCAGGGCGTCCTGCTCCTCCTCCGGCTCCTTCTCCTGCCGCAGCCGGGCCATCAGGCGGGTGGTGGCACTCGGGTCGAGCAGGGACTGCCCGGAGGCGACCGTCCGCACGGCCGTGACCAGGTCCGAGCCCTGGATCTGCTTCAGCACATAGCCGGAGGCGCCCGCCATGATCGAGTCCAGCAGGGCCTCCTCGTCGTCGAACGAGGTGAGCATCAGGCAGGCCAGGTCCGGCAGCGTCGAACGCAGCTCACGGCACACGGTCACACCGTCCCCGTCGGGCAGGCGGACGTCGAGGACCGCCACGTCGGGGCGGAGCGCGGGGACGCGGACCAGTGCCTGCTCGACGGTGGCGGCCTCGCCGACGACCGTGATGTCCGGTTCGTCGTTCAGCAGGTCGTGCACTCCGCGGCGGACCACCTCGTGGTCGTCCAGCAGGAAGACCCGGATGTGCCGCTCGGGTCCTGGCCGCTCGCTGTCCGCCATCTGACGCTCCTTGTCCTCGTGTGCCGGGCCGTCGTGTGCCGGGCCGTGTACCGGGGCCCCGGCCGGCTGCTGCCGGGAAGTCCCTCACCGAGATCCTTCTCGATTCCGGGCCGAACGGCCAGGGCCGGTCGGCCTTGATTTCCGTCGGCCACCCGCTCCCCGCAGAGGACCCGTGCACTTCGGCCGGGGTGTCGGGACCATCGGCAGCTGGAGGGTCACCCGCTGATGGGCCGTCCTGGGAGACAGGAGCGACACCGCTCCCCCGCGGTGTCGCTCCGTCCACGGTACCGGGGCGGCGGACCACCGGACCGCCGGGCGGTTCCCAACGCCCGCAGGCACACCCGCACAACGCTTGGCCGGCGCCCGCCCGCGGATTCCCTACCTGCCGGTACGGGTTGACTGGTCGGTATGTCCGAAAATCATGGCAGGCCCGCGGCGGAGCCGGCCGAACGGGTCGTCGCCGGAACGACGGGCGTCGCCCCGCGGGGCGAACTCGACCTGCCGACCGCGCCGGTTCCGTCGCGGCGTCTGGACGCGTTGGCCGCCGGCGTCTTTCCCGACCTGGTGCTCGATCTGCGTGGTGTGCCGTTCGTCGACTGCTCGGGCCTGCACGTACTGTGCCGTGCGCGCGGACCGGCCCTGTCCCGCGGCGGGCGGTTGCGGCTGGTCACGCGCGGCCCCGGTCTGCTGCGGATCCTTCACCACACCCGGCTCGCCGGCGTCTTCGCGCTCCTGCCCCGCCTGCCGGCGGAGCTCGACGCGGCCGCCGTCGGTCCCGCGGCAGGCAAGAGGACCCGCTCCCTGAACAGCGCACCATGAGTCCCCGGGGCCGGGCCGACCGGCCCCGTTCCCCGGGCGCCGCCCGGGACCGAAGGTCCTCTTCTGCCGGGCCGATGGGCCCGCAGCACCCACGAACAGTGGTTACCACCGAGAACACGCCCGTCGGGTTGCTATACAGAAGTGCCGCCGGTCCGGAACGACGGCCCGACACCCTCACCCGTCTGTCGTTGGGAGACCTCATGCTGTCCGAAGAATCCGCCGCAGTGGTCCGGGCCACCCTTCCCGCCGTGGCCGGAGCGCTCGACGAGATCACCGCACGCTTCTACGGTGCGATGTTCCGCGACCGCCCCGAACTCCTGGACGGCATGTTCAACCGGGGCAATCAGGCCAGTGGTGCCCAGCGCCGGGCGCTGGCGGGTTCCGTCGCCGGCTTCGCTCAGGCGCTGCTCGCCGACCCGGACAGCCGGCCGGACGCCCTGCTGACCCGCATCGCGCACAAACACATCGCGGTCGGAGTCACCGACGACCAGTACACCATCGTGCACAAGTACCTGTTCGGTGCCATAGCGGAGGTACTCGGCGACGCCGTCACCCCCGAGGTGGCCGCGGCCTGGGACGAGGTGTACTGGCTGATGGCGGGCGCCCTCATCGGGCAGGAGGCCCGCCTCTACCAGGACGCAGGAGTCGCGCCTGGTGACATCTGGCGGCGGTGGACGGTCGTCGAGCGGCACGAGGAGACCGCCGACGTGGTGTCGTTCCTGCTGCGCCCGGCCGACGGCGAACCGGCACCGCCGGCACGGGCCGGGCAGTACGTGAGCGTGCGGCTGCGGATGCCCGACGGGGTGCACCAGCTGCGCCAGTACAGTCTGTCCTCGGACCCGGGCGGCGATCTCCGCCGTATCACCGTCAAGCGGGTCACCGGGGCCCCGGGGGCGCCGGACGGCGAGGTCTCCAACCTGCTCCACGCGCACACCCGCGCCGGTGACGAGCTCGCCCTGTCCGTACCGGCCGGCGACGTGGCCCTCGACGAGGCGGACACCCCGCTGGTGCTGGTCTCGGCCGGCATCGGCTGCACCCCCATGGTGGGCATGCTCGCCCGGCTCGCCGCAACGGGTTCGGCGCGCCGGGTCCTGGTACTGCACGCCGACACCTCACCCGAGGAGCACGCCCTGCGCGCCGAGGTACGGGCGCTGGTGGAGCGACTGCCGGGCGCCCGAGCCGTCTTCTGGTACGAGCGGCCGGGCGACGAGGAACCCGGGGCGCGCAGCGGCCTGATGGACCTCACCGGAATCGACGTTCCGGCGGACGCGTCGGTGTACCTGTGCGGCCCGCTGCCGTTCATGCGTACGGCGCGCGGCCGGCTCATGGGCGCGGGTGTCCCCGCCCGGCGGATCAGCTACGAGGTCTTCGGTCCCGATCTGTGGCTCCCCGAGGTGGCTGCCTGACCACTTCGCAGGACGGGTACGGATCTTCGCGCACAGCACGCGCGAAGATCCGTACCCGTCCTGCGAAGTGCCGGGACCGGCCCGGACCCTCCCGGACCGACCCTGGCCTCAGACCTCCAGATCGTTCTCGATCCGGCGCAGCTGGTGGCGGGCCATCGCCATGTTGGCACGGCTCGAGTCCAGCACCAGGTACAGGAACAGCCCGTTGCCGCCGCGCCCCTTGATCAGGCGGATCAGGTGGTACTGGCTGTCCAGGGTGATCAGGATGTCCTCGATCTCTTCCTTCAGCCCCAGGAGTTCCATGGTGCGCAGTTTCGAGCGCACGACGTCGGTGTTGCCCGCGGCGGCGACCTCCAGGTTGAAGTCCTTGCCGCCGCCGATCGTGCCGAGCGCCATGCCGCTGGTGTAGTCGACGAGTGCGGCGGCCGTGGCGCCGTCGATGGAGCTGAGGCAGTCCTTGAGCGAGGTCTCGGTGTTGGCCATGAGAGGTGTCCTTTCGATCGTGATGGTTGGTCCGGCCGGCTGCCAGGTCGCGTCACGGCGGCCGGCCGAGGGGAAGAAGCCGGTGTTCAGCCACCGGGCTGGGGCCGGGGCTGGTGTGCGGGGCGCTGCGGGGTGCGCACCGGGAGGGTGCCGATCCGGCGGTCGGCGTCCGGGGGCGGCGGGGCGTGGGCGTCGAGCGCCGCACGCTCCGCGTGCCTGCCCCCGCCCGGACCGACGCGGGTGTCGATCAGCTCCGCGATCCGGGCACCGCTGCGCCTGCCCTCCAGATGCAGCCGGCCCACGTTGACCCGGTCGTCGGCGAGCAGGGTGAGCACGGCGGTGCTTCCGACGGCGTAGGTCGCCACGTACCCCCGGGTGCCGCGCACCAGCAGTTCGCGGAACTCGCCGCGGGTGGCGGCATCCGTCATGCGGTACGCGACACCGAGAGCGGCGGCGGTGAGCGCGGCCAGTCCCTCCGGTTCGGTGTCGGGCACGTCGTGGGCGAGGACGAGCCCGTCGACGGTGGCCGCGAGCGATCCCGCCAGCCGGGGGATCCGGGTACGGAGCCGACGCAGTTCGTCCAGCACGTCGGTCTCGACGGCCATCAGCAGTCTCCTTTCGGCACGCTGTCGACGCGCGCGGATCACAGGGCCTCCAAGGCGTCCAGGAGCCGTCGCAGCAGTGCTGTGTCGGGCTCGTCCCACGCGTCGCCGGATGCGCCGGTGCCCGGACGGACGGAGGCGACCGGCGGGGGCGGCGCGGGGATGATCAGTCCGTCGGCGGCCAGGCGGCGCAGCTCGACGAGGGTGTGGAAGGTGCGGCACGCGAGGGCCGAGGCGATCTGCGCGGCGGTGCTGGTGCCGTCGACCCGGGCGAGGGTCCGGCCGCGGCGGGGCGGCAGGTCCGCCCGGTCTGCGCCGGGTGCGCGGGTGAGCGGGGCGGTGTCGACGGCGGGGTCGGGCCAGATGCGGTCCAGCAGGTCACGGCGGCGCCGCGACTCACGCAGCACGCTTGTCACCGGGACGGGGCGGACCGTCCCGAACCAGTGGGCGGCCTCGGGTCTGAAGCGGAGCGCGGCGGTGTCCCGGGCGAGCGCGAAGTACGCGGCGTCGAAGAGCGCGCCCAGGTGGCACAGCTCCAGCGCGCCGGCGGTGAGCCGGCCGCTGTCCACGAGCTGGCGGCCGACGCGGTGGCGGGCGCCGGCCCGCTCGACCGCCTCCCACCAGCCGTCGGTGGGGAGCGCGCCGCTGCGGGTGAGCAGATCGCCGAGGTCGGGGCTGTACGCGGATTCGACGTGGACGACGTGTCCCGCGGCCAGGTAGAAAACCCCGGACTCGGTGGAGAGGGCGCCGGTGGCGCGGTCGGCCGCGAGGCTGCCGAGCACGGCGGGCGCCGATCCGTGGGCGGCTGCCGCGGTGGTCATCCGAGCACCAGCCGGTCCGCCATCTCGGCCAGCCGGATGCGGGCGAGGGCCAGGTTGCCTTCACTGCGGTCGAGCCACAGGTACAGGAACACGGTGCTGTCGAAGGTCGTGATCACGAACCGGAGCAGGTGGTAGGCGTCGACGGTGGTGAGGATCAGGTCCTGGACCGGTGCTTCCTTTCCCGACAGGACGGACGCCCTGCCATCGGCCGGTGCGAGCGTGCCGCTCTCCATGGCCAGGCGGGCGAGTTCGGCGGTCTCCGCCGCCGCGGCCTCCGAGTCGTCGCCCGGCGCCTCGCCCACCGCACCCAGCGCGAGTCCACTGATCCAGTCGACCACCAGCGCTCCTCGCGCACCGGGCAGTCGCATGGCTTCCAGCAGGCTCTCGTCGATTCCGGGCACGCCGGATCCCCCTCCATCGCACGGCTGTACCGCGAACGTGACGTCGAAGCTACGCTGCGTGCTCGATCGAGGTGAGGGCTTTGGCGTTTTCCCTTGGAATATGCGACACGGCCCCCTCGGCGCTGGTAGGGTCGGCGCTTTCTCGAGGTCCGGCACGGTCGCCGGAAGGGGCCCGCAGTCACGCCCGGAGGGGTACCGGCGCGGCAGGGTGCGGCCAGGGCCTTCCCCCTGGCGGATGGCGGGCCGGCCCTGCTCGCGGGAACCCGTTGCGGTCACGGGGTACCGTCGCGACCACGGGGGGGGCGGCCCCCACCACGTGTGTGCCGCACACCCCGTGTGCGGCACACACCTGCGCGCAGAGCACTGCCGGATGACACGTGACAGCCCCGCCACACGGGTGGCGGGGACGGGAAACGCCGCCCGGCGGACCGCCCGTGCCGGCCCCGCCGCCGGACAGCGACGAGAATGGCGGGAAGCACGTGCCCCCGTTCCCCCCTGGACCCATGCCGACCTCACGCACAGCCCGCCCCATGATCCCGCCCTCCGTCTGGCTGACCGCCGGCCGGCACACCGGGAGTTCCGTCCACGACGTACTCCGGCGCACCCTGCGCCGTCTGGAGGACGGCGGGGGCATCGACTCGTTCCTCGAACTGCCCGGAGAACCGCCCGAGGCAGGGCCCGAGCCGCGGGAGGTCGCGCCGGACCTGGTCTTCCAGGCCCGTCTCCGGGTCGCCGACGCGGTGACCGTGCGAGCCCGGCTGAGCATCGGACCCGCTGCCGGCGAGGGTCAGCCGTGGATCCTGGTCGCCGAGGCCGAACAGCGGTGGGACCACATGTGGCCCTCCCCCACCGGCATGTTCTGGCCCGTGGACGAACCGGACACGGGCTGGAACCACGACGCGGCCACGGGACTGCGGCTGGGGGAGATCAGTCCGCTCCCCGAGGACGACAAGGCCGTACGGCGGCTGATGCGCGACTGTGCGCGGAGCGGGAGCGGGTGGAACATCCACGTCGTCGTCCACGAGGCGATGACCACGGACGACCGCGGCCGGGTGCCGCTCGCGCACTGGCTGCCGCCGGGCCTGCGACACCGTGTGGTGGAACACCGCGCCGCGCCGCACCAGCTGCGGGTCGTGAACTGGGCGCTGCGCGACTGCGGCGTCGAGGTGCCGCGCGGTGGTGCGGTGGTCCTGCCGGGCAGTCCGGTCCCGGACGGCTACGACGCCGGGGAGTCCTCGGTGCGCGCGGTCTTCCTGGACGGCACCCGGCCGGCCGGTCTCGTCGATGCGGTGACCCGGTTCGCGGCCCTGCCGCGTGCGCTGCCGGACGGCGCCGAGGCGGCGCTGAGCGCGCTGCGGGAGGACTGGCGTCTGCTGAACCTCGAGGAGGAGCTCGCCCGGGAGCGCCGGCTGGTCGCTCTGTACACCGATGCGCTGGAGGCCATGACCAAGTCCCGCGACCTGTACCGGGAGGCCGCCGAGAGTGCCCACGAGGCGCTGGCCGCGTACCGGGAGGCCGCCGGGGGCTCGGCCGTCCGGGCTCTGCCGGCCGGTACCCCGGCCGCGTCCCCGATGCTGCAGCTGACCCGTACGTTCGAGCGCCTGAGGTTCCGCCCCAGGACACGCCGTCCGTCGCCCTTTGGGGAGGAGCCTCAGGCTCCGCCCGCCGCCGACGCGCGGTCGACGCCTTCCGGTCCGTAGTGCGTCCTGCCCGGCGGACCGTGCCGGACGGCCGGGGGCCGGACCTCTGGGGGCCGGCCGCGCTTCGGGGCGACGTCCCCGGACCGTACGGCGGTCAGTCCGGCATCCGCGGTGTGACGGCTTCCGGCCACACCGCCCAGTGTCTCCCGGGGAACGGGGACGCCACCCGGACGACCAGGGCCGTCAGTGCCAGGAGCGCGGCGACGACGGCCGCCGGGCCGGCGAGCCACTGAGGGGCGAGTGCGAGGCCGACGGCCCGGGGCAGGGCGGCGGACGGGAAGGAACCGCCGCAGGCATGGGCTCCGGCCAGGGCGGCCGGCAGCGCGACCGCCGCCGCCAGGACGAGTACGCCGGGGCGTACGACCAGGATCAGGGCCAGCACCGTGCAGAGCACCGGCAGGCCGACCGCGAGGGCGTGCGGGACCAGGGAGGAACCGTCACCGCGGAGCGGGAAGTGGACCACCGCGCACACGGCGAGGGCCACCGCGGCGGACCAGCTCGACCAGGTCACGGACCGGACGGCCTGCGCGTGCGCCCGGTGCCGGGGGCTCCGGATCCTCCGCCGCGAGTGCAGGGCCACCGCGCCCCGTGCGCCGCGGTACGGGGGAGGAAGGCCCGCCCCCGGTCGCGCCCGGAGCTCGTCGTCCAGGACGCCCCCGGGTTCCTCCCCGCGCCGGTCCCCGTCGGCGTCCTTGGCCCCGTTCCGGGTCGCGTACAGGCCGGCCGGCTCCCCCGGCTCGTCCTGGTACCAGGACGAGCCGGGCGTGGGGCGGCCGGCGGGGCCCCGTGGGGGCTGCGCGGCCAGACGGTCTATCAGCTCGATCAGTTCCTCGACGGAGCGGCCGGAGGCGGCGGCCCGCAGGGCCTCCTCACGGCAGTGGGGGGCCAGCTGCTCGCTGTGCAGCAGTGCCACCAACCGGGTCACGTCCTCCACCGGGCGGTGCGCTGCCGCGGCCCGGATCACCTCGTCCGCGCTGTCGGCGTCGTGGGGCGGCCGGGTCAGCAGGACGACCAGACGGGCCACGTCCTCCACGGAGCGGCTCACCCCGATGGCCCGCAGGACGTCGACCACGGCCCGCGTGTGTTCGGGTGAACGGGCCAGCGACGTGATGAGGCCGGCGACCTCGTCCAGGGGGCGGTCCGACACCGCCGCGTACATCAGGTCGCCCACGGGATCGCCGTACCGCTGCCGGCCCTGTTCCTCGTCGAGGCGCAGCGGCTGGACCGTACCCCTGTCCACACGCAGTCCGCCGGTGCCGTGAACCGTCCCGGCGGCCGGAGGGGGCGCGGGTGGTGCCTCCGGCGGGAGGACCACGTCCGTCCCGCCGGTTATCTCGGAGGCAGTCGGGACGGTCGAGTTGTCCGAGGGACTCGAAGTACTCGACGGAGGTGTCGATGAGCAGGTGGTCATGCTCGGCTCCATGAAGGAAGACTCAGGCCGCTCCCCGCCCCCGAGCGTACGAAGAGCGACGTTACGTGGACCATTACTAGGCGCCCGCGCCCGGCACGGCCACTCGGCTGGGCCACCGGTATGACCTGCGCCACCTTGCCGGCTTCCGCAGGAGCCATACCGGAGCCGTTCCCGGGCATCCAGAGGGAGAGTCCGTCTCCCGCCGCATCTTGAGGAGGACAGTCCGTGGACACCACCACCGTGGTACTCGTCGTGGCCGCGGCCGCCGTGCTGGCCTGCGCCGTGGCCGTCGCGGTGCGGCTGGTGCGCACCCGGCGCGAGCTGCGGCGCGCCGGTCTGCCCACGGGTCCGCGCTGGGTGTTCTGGGGCGCGGTCCTCTACCTCGTCCTGCCCACCGACCTGCTGCCCGACCCGGTGTACCTGGACGACATCGGCGTGCTGCTGCTCGCGTTGCGCTCGATGCGCGGTTCCCTCGGCGCGGGCTCCCCCGGAGCGACATCCCGACGACCGGATCGTGAACCCGCCGATGACTACGCTCCGTGAGGAAACCAACCACCCGTTCGATTCGTATAAGTCTCTGGAAGCCGAAACAAGTCGGCGGACCAAGCGGCTGCGCGCAGTGGGCAGTCGCCTGGTCGGCGCAGCACCGACGAGGGAGAGACGATGCAACCGTTCGCGCTCAACTACGCACGTCCGGCACCGGAGTTGGCCGTAACGACTCCGTATGTGTACGACTCCGGACTGCAGTTGAACGTTCTCGCCGACGGACGGGTGGCGGCCTGCGATCACGCACTGTTGCGAGAGGTGGGCACCACGACGTCCACCGCGGGCTCCAAAACCCACTTCGACGACTGACCGTGGGCCACAGACGATGACCATACTGATCCTCACCTGCGAGGAGGATGTGACCGCCGACATGGTGGTCGTGCACCTGCACGACTCCGGGGTTCCGGTGGTACGCCTCGACCCTGCCGATCTGACCGGCGGCGTCTCGCTCTCGGGTGAATACGTCCACGGCCGTTTTCGCGGCCACCTCTCCGCCGGGGGACGGCTGGTGAGCATCGGCGGGCTGCGGTCCGTGTGGGTGCGCAGGCCGGGCACCCCGGCCGGGCGGGCGGCTCAGCCCTCGCCCTGGCTCACCGAGGAGGCCGCTCAGGCCCTCTACGGGATGCTGCGCGGCTCGGACGCCCGCTGGATGAACCATCCGGACGCGGCTCGGCAGGCACGCCACAAGCCGTGGCAGCTCCGGCTGGCGCAACGCTGCGGCCTGCCCGTGCCGGCCACGGTGATCACGACCTTCCCGCGCGCCGCCCGGGAGTTCGCGGAGCGGTTCCCGGACCTGGTGGTCAAGCCGGTCTCCGGAGCGCATCCGCAGGATCCGCCGCGGGCCGTGCCGACCAGCAGGGTGGCACCGGACACCGACTTCGCCGCGGTGGCGTTCGGACCGACACTGCTTCAGCGGCGGATCGCCAAGCGCGCCGACATCCGGCTCACCGCCGTGGGCGAGCGACTGCTGGCCGCCCGCAAGGCCGCCGACCCCGGCGCCGAGCCGGCGGAGGTGGATGTGCGTTTCGCGCCGCCCGGGGCACCCTGGGAACCCGTCGACGTACCGCCGCGCGTCGCCGACTCCGTCCGCGCCTATCTACGCAAGGCCGAACTGGCCTACGGGGCCTTCGACTTCGTCGAGGATGCCGACGGGACGTGGTGGTTCCTGGAGTGCAACCAGTCGGGGCAGTTCGGATTCGTCGAGGTGGAGACGGAACAGCCGATCGCGCGCACCGTCGCCGACTGGCTGGCCCGGCCCGTTCCCGAGGAGACGGCGAAGGCCGACAAGACGCGCACCACGGCGTGCTGAGAACCCGTCACCACGCGGGGGCGTGGTGACACGGGCACGCCCTTTGGTCGGGTGCCCGGATCACTGCGGCCTGGGGCCGGGCAGCAGGGCTGCGGTGCGCTGCCAGCCGTTGCCCGGGGACTGCGGCCGGTCGAGGCCGCCCTGGGAGTACCCGGGGGGCTGCAGGGGGCGCATCACCTGCTCCAGTTCCCTGCTCACTCGTTCGGCTTCGCTGCGGACCTGTGCGGGCACATCACCGCGCTCCGTGACGAGTCGGTCGTAGATGGGGGATTCCTTGAACACCCGGCAACGTGCCTCTCTGTCTTGTCGGCCCCGGGGCGGGGACGCGACTGATGAGTGTAAGCGCCCGGACATCATTCAGGGGGAATTCACCCATACGGCTTGACGCAGACCTGCACACGAGGGGCAGCCGCCGCGCCCCGGGGCGGGAGGCACGGACCGGCGGCTCCGGTCAGGCACCCGTGGTCGAACCGGGACGGACGATCATGAGGACCGTCACGGTCGCCCACAGCAGGTTGAACACGCCGGTGACCATGGCCAGCCGCACTGTCTCCTGCCGGTCGACGGACCGGTGCCGGGCCAGCTGCTCGACGAGTTCGTCCTGGCGGGGCAGCACGAACGCGACCAGGACGGCCGCGGCCGCGGCCGTCAGGCCGAGGGAGGTGACGAGCCAGCCGTCGCCCAGGACACCCATGGCGAGTGCTGTGGCCAGTCCCAGTACGGGTACCGCGATACCGATGCGGGCGTAGACCCGGCAGAGGCGGTGCAGCACCTCGACGGTGGCCACCGCCGTCACGACGGGCCCGTCGCCCCCGGCCGGGGCGGCGCGGCGCACGGCCGGCGGGAACATGCTCGCCGCGACGGTCACGGGACCGACGGCGAGGATGGCGGCGAGGACGTGGAGGGACAGCAGGAACTTGGTCACCGGGGCTCTTTCCTTGGCGTGATCAGCGGTGAGGGCTCACGCTAGGGGCCTGCCGGGCCTCCCCCCAGGGGCTGGATCGACAGCTTCCGACGGATTCCCGCCAACCCCGGCCACCTGCTCCCTCTCCGGTCGCCGCCCCACGGTGCTGCCGCCACCCCGGTTCTCACCAGTGGCGGGAACCCGGTTACCGTGGCGTTCATGCACTCCGTGGCGATTCTGCTGCTCGACCGGGTCATCCCCTTCGACATGGCCGCCCCCATGCAGACCTTCGACTGGACACTGCTGCCCGACGGCCGCCCGGCCTACCGGGTGCGGCCGTGCGCCGAGACACCCGAGGTGGCGGCGGACGGCGGGCTGTTCCTGCGTGTCGACCGCGGGCTGGAGGCGCTGGCGGACGCCGACACGATCATCGTCCCGGGCCGCGCCGAGGGCGCCGCTCCGCTCTCCCCCGCCGTCGTCGCGGCGCTGCGCCGGGCGGCCGGGGCGGGCACCCGGATCGCCTCGGTGTGCGTGGGCGCGTTCGTGCTGGCGGAGGCGGGGCTGCTGGACGGGCTGCGCGCCACCACGCACTGGGTGGCCACGGACCGGCTGGCCCGCGCCTTTCCGCACGTCGAGGTGGAGCCGGACGTGCTCTACGTCGACAACGGGCAGATCCTCACCTCGGCCGGCGCGGCAGCCGCGCTGGACATGTGCCTGCACATGATCCGTCGGGACCTCGGCTCGGCCGTGGCCGCGAACACGGCCCGGATGTCCGTCATGCCGCTGGAACGGGAGGGCGGGCAGGCCCAGTTCATCGTGCACAAGCAGCCGCCCGTGCCCCGCGGGTCGGCTCTCGAGCCGCTGTTCGAATGGATCGAGGACAACCTGGCGCACGAGGTCACCCTCAAGACGATGGCGGCGCGTGCCGGGATGAGCGAGCGCACCTTCGGCCGCCGTTTCCGCGAGCAGACGGGCACCACTCCGGTGCAGTGGCTGCTGCGGGCCCGGGTGCGGCGCGCCCAGTACCTGCTGGAGAACAGCGACCACACGGTCGAACGCATCGCCCAGCAGTCCGGGTTCGGCTCGCCCACGGCGTTCCGCGAGCGGTTCCGCAAGGTGGTGGGTACCACGCCGTACGCCTACCGGTCGGCGTTCCACGGGCGACGGGCCGTCGCGGGCACCGGCGGCTCGTAGCGGCCCGGGCGACGGCCCGTCACACGGTCAGGCAGCGGCCGTCCGGGTCGGCGGTCCGGCCATCGGCCCCGGCCCGCCCCCGGGCGAGCAGCGTGTCCGCGCGGGTGACGGCCTCGCGGACACCGGTCGTCCCCGTCATCACGCAGAGCGTGTACGTGATGTCCTCCAGCTCGCGCGCCGCGACGGGCGAGGGCCGCTCCGCCTGCGCGATCTGCAGCGTCGCGTAACGTGTCAACAGTTGCCTGAGGGTCTTCGGATCCGGTACCAGCACGAACGGCGCCTCTCTCTGGGTGTGTGGCTGCGCCTACCCCCGTCCCGTGCAGACATTCCCTCAGACCGCCTGCCCGCTGTGCAGCGCGGTGTACGCCCCTCCCCGGCGCAGCAGTTCGTCGTGGGTGCCGATCTCCCGGATCCGGCCGTCCGCCATCACCACGATCCGGTCGGCACCGCGCACGGTGGACAGCCGGTGCGCCACGACGCATGTGGTCCGTCCGCGCAACAACCGGGCGAGCGCCTCCTGGACCAGCGCCTCGGAGCGGGTGTCCAGCGCCGAGGTCGCCTCGTCGAGGACGAGCCCCTTGGGGGCCCTGATCGGGGCGCGGGCGATGGCGAGGCGCTGGCGCTGTCCGCCGGGCAGGCGTGCACCGCGCTCCCCGACGAGGGTGTCGAGACCCCGGGGCGGCCGGTCGACGAGCTCCAGCCGTCGGGTGCCGAGGTGCAGACGTTCAAGCATGCGGGTGACCACACATTTGCCGTGCCGGAGCGCGTCAGCCGAATCCACGTCGTGGCCCTGGGCGGAGGCGGCGGGGCGGGCGGGGGCTACAACGACGGGTCCCTGACCGGTGGCGGAGGCGGGGCGGCCTACGTCTCGTGCACCCTCGCCGTCGCCCCCGGGGAGACGCTCGCCCTCACCGTCGGTGAGGGCGGCGTGGGCGGCAAGGCGGCCGAGACCTACACCGGCTGGCTCGGCCCGGCCGGTGATCGCGAAGCGGGACGAGCCCCACGGCACCGGTCTGGGCATTTTCCGCTACGCCGTCGAGCGCACCCTCGCCTGGCTCCACGGCTTTTGCCGCCTGCGGATCCGCTGGGAACGACGCGACGATATCCACGAAGCCTTCCTCGGCCTCGCCGTCTGCCCGATCACCCACCGCCACGTCCAACGCCTTTGCTAGCGGCAGTAAGTGGTCCTGACGGCGAGAGGTTCTTCGCCATCGGGACCGCTGCTGCACGCGGCCCGCGGAGCCCGGCTCAGGCCTCCAGCAGGGTCCGCAGCGTACGGCGGAGCTGGCTGGCCGCACCCGGGCCGACCGCAGCGAGGAACGCGCTCTCGGTCTCCTCGTACGCCGTCTGTGCGGCGTCGTAGGCGCGCACCCCCTGGTCGGTGAGCTCGACCACGTTCCTGCGCCGGTCCGCCGGATCCGGTCGGCGCGTGACGATGCCCTTGCGCTCAAGCACGTCGAGCAACGCCACCATTGTGGTGCGGTCGATGCCGAGCGTCTGCGCCACCTGCAACTGCGACGTCGGTTCGCGGTGGGCCAGGACGCGCAACGCTCCGAAGTCCTTGCTGTCGATCCCCAACGGTTCGAGCGCCGCGTCCGTCAGCGCCGTGAACTTCAAGGTGGCGTGCTTGAGGAGGTACCCCAGGACGTCATGCGGGTCGGCGGCGGCGCTCGCTTCGGTGGACATGCAACCATCTTACGCTTAGGCTGATCGTCAGTAATGCTGATAATCAGCACCGCATCGAGAGGTGTCGTCATGATCCTTGTCACCGGAGGGGCCGGATTCATCGGCACCCACACCGTCCGCGCGCTCGCCGAAGCGGGTGAGGAGTGCGTCCTCCTCCAGCGCCGCAGCCCGCAGGTTCCCCTCCCTCTCGCAGACCTGCCCATACACGTCGCCCAGGGCGATGTCGCCGACCTCGACGCCCTGCTCGCCGTCGGGCAGAAGTACCCGATCACCGGGATCGTGCACCTCGCCGTCGCTCTGCCCTGGCCGGTGGCGAGCGACGACCCGATCGGCGCGTCCGGACGGGCACTCGACGCGTCCCTCAACATCGTCCGCGCCGCGCAGACCTGGGGTGTGCGCCGCGTCGTGGCCGCGAGCACCATCGGCGTCTACGGCGGCACTGCGCACGAGGGCCCGCTCACCGAGGACATGCCTCTCTCCCTGGAGCACTTCCACGTCATCCCGACGTTCAAGAAGATCGCCGAACTGCTCGCCGGCCATCTGTCGGACGTGACCGACGTGGACATCGTCAACGCACGCATCTCCGGCACCTGGGGGCCGGGCGGACACCTGCCCGACCCGTTCTTCGCCGCCCCGTCGCTCGCACACGCCGCAGCGCGGCTGACCGAGCCCGATCTGACGGGACTCATGGCACCGCCGCACGCCGAGGACGCGCTCGATCTGCTCTACGTCAAAGACACCGGTCGCGCGCTCGCTCTCCTGCAGCTCGCCGACGAGCTGCACCACTCGACGTACAACGTCGCCTCCGGCCGGGCCACCAGCAACGCCGACGTCGTCACCGCGATCGAATCCATCGAGCCCGGCTTCCGGTGGAAGCTGCCCTCGGCCCCAGCGCGGCCCGTGAGCTGGCTCGACATCACGCGCCTGCGCGAGGACACCGGATTCGAACCCCAGTACGGCACCGCCGCAGCTGCCGCCGACTACCTCGCCTGGCTCCGCGCCGGAAACGAGCGGTGACACCCGGGTGGCCGCGCAGCACGGCCACCCGACCCCGGCCACGCCCTGGGGGAGGCGGGACGGCAGGCCGCTGGTACAACGTCGAGGTCCGCGCGCACGCCCGCACCCTGGTCCCGGCAGCCGAGACCCTGCCCGCCCCCGATCGCCCGCCACCACGCAGCAGCTGCGCCGAGCGCTGGTGGAGGCCGGGGAGGTGGACCTCGCCCGGACGACGGCGACGGCCCGCTGACCAGCTCGCTCCCGCCTCCGCCTGAGGTAGTCGTTCCCCAGTACTGGGGGCCGTTCCCGTATTGGCGGGGACCACACGGAGACGACTGGTACCTGCCACTCGACCGGCGAACCACCCCGCGCTCACGGGGATCTTCCTTACGTCGATGTCCACGTACGCACCGGCAGTTGGAGGCTGTGGGGATTGACCCGGTTGGGTGGTCGCTTCCTGAAGGATTTTCGAGAACGCGCGTGGACACCGTGTCGCCGGGTACAAGGGCTATCGCACCGAGATCCTGGTGCCATTCGGAGCCGGGGCCCACCAGTCGAGCGGAATTTGGGCCGGTGTGAAGCTCATACGCACATGCGTCTGAGCCGGACCTGACGACAGGAGCTTGAAATGATCATTCTTGGGCTTATTCTGCTGATCATCGGCTTGCTTGTCGGTATGGGGCTGCTCACGACGATCGGCGGCATCCTTATTTTGGTGGGCGTCATCCTGTGGGTCCTGGGCGCGACCGGTCACGCGGTCGGTGGACGCAAACACTTCTTCTAAGGCCAGGGCGCCCTGGAGGTTGTCTCACGTGGCCGCTTTCGCCAGTTTCTTGTAGCAGGTGAGGGCGGCGGCGAGGCCGAGGAAGGCGAGGAAGTGATCACCCTTGCGTTCGTGTCGGACGGTGAGGCGGCGGCAGCCGAAGAGCCAGCTGATCGTTCGCTCGATCCGCCAGCGGTGACGGCCGAGTCGTTCGCCGGACTCGATGCCGGACCTGGCGATGCGCACCGCAGATGCCCCGCTCGCGGAGCCATCTGCGGTGCTCAGCGGAGTGATATGCCTTGCCGGCCCGGAGCTTGACCGGCCGACGGCGGCGCGGTCCGCGCCGGGAGCGCACCGCCGGTATCCCCCGCGCCAGCGGCCGCAGGGCGTGGGTGTCGTGAACGTTCGCGCCGGAGGCGCCGACGACGAGAGGGAGCCCCCGGGCATCGGACAGGACGTGCAGCTCACTGCCCTTCTTGCCTCGGTCGACCGGGTTTGGCCCGGTCGGCGAACCCCTTTCTCACCCGCACGTTGGCGGCGTCCACGATGGCCGAGGTCCAGTCGATCTCACTGCGGGCCCCGAGCTCGTTCAGAACCGCCCGGTGCAGCTTTCGCCGGACTCCTGCCTTCGTCCAGGCGGCGAACCGCCGGTGCGCAGTCGCCGGCGAGACGCCGAACGTACCGGGCAGCAACTGCCCTGCACACCCACTGGCCAGCACGTACACCACCGCAGCGAACACCTGCCGCTCGTCGACCGGGGCCGTGCCCCCGCCCTGCTTCCGAGGCGCGAACTTCGGCAGCAAGGGCTCCGTCAGAGCCCACAGACCGTCAGGGGCAAGACGACCGGTACCTTCACGGGCCGGGTGCGCGGCGACCGGTTCACCTTCGACGGGCCCGCCCAGGTCTCCTTCGCCAGGCCGTCCGCCCGGGACGTCCTCTTCTGCGACGGGGCGCTCGCCGCCCCGAACGACGGTACGACCGGCCCGGTAGC
Organism: Streptomyces sp. NEAU-W12; assembly: GCF_026242095.1. Lineage (NCBI taxonomy): Bacteria > Bacillati > Actinomycetota > Actinomycetes > Kitasatosporales > Streptomycetaceae > Streptomyces > Streptomyces sp. NEAU-W12. The sequence goes on along the minus strand of NZ_JAPJDM010000011.1, from coordinate 52,675 downwards.
CGCCGTGCTCGGCGCCGGCTTCAACCGTTCGACCCTGCTCAGCCACCCCGACCAGCCGACCACCGACGCCTCGGTCTTCTACCGGACCGAGCCCACCAACCACTACTCCAAGGCCGTGCACACGGCCACAAAGGACGGCAGGGCGTACGGCTTCGCCTTCGACGACGTCGCCGACTTCGCCTCGTACGTCCAGGACACGGCTCCCGCGGGCATACGCCTGACGCTGTCGCCCTTCTAGTCCGGAAGGCCGGGGCGGTGGAGCACCGAAGGGCCGGAAGACGGAGGGCGCCCCGCCTCGCGTCCGTGGTGGTCCCCACGGCGTGTGCCGCCGGCGCGGGCAGGTTTTCCACGGGCCGGGGAAGGTACTCCTGCACATGAGGAGCGGCCCCTTCGAGGCGGCGCCCCCGTGTTCCGGATGCGCGGCGGGCTCCCGCATTGAATGGTGATACCGGACCCGATGACCGCACCGGGGCCGCCACAGCCATCCGGACCCGAGGAGTAAGAGATGTCGACGTCCCAGCCCGAGAAGTCACGGCCGCCCGAGGACCGCACCACTCCGGACGGCCTGCTCCACGCCCGTACCGGCACCGACGTGTCGCCGGAGGACCTCGTCCTTGCCTCTGGCAAGGATCTCACCCCGCAGAACCTCGAATGGGCCAGGCGCAAGCTCGAGGAGGAAGGCCCCGCCGCACTGGACAAGATCCTCCCCTGACCCCTGCCCGGCCCTCCCCGTTGCCCCCCGTCACCCCGGCCCGACCGTGGTCGCGGTCCTCGGGGCGGCCTGCCCCGGCGTCGGCGCGATCCTGGCCCGGAGGTCGCCGATCGCGTGCGCGGGCCAGGCGCGGGCGTAGCCGGGCGGGGTTCCGCCGGGGCCGGTGAGCGCGGCGACGGGCACGCGGTCCGCCGCGCTCAGGATCTCCGCCACCGTGATGTTCTCGTTGTTCCCACCCGTCCCGCCGGAGGAGCAGCCGGTGTAGTAGGCCACGGGAATGGCTTCGTGACCGGTGATCAGACAGGGCGGGCGGACGCCGAGCCGGTGCAGTTCGCCGGCGGTGCGGGCCCAGTCCCGGCGGTCGTCGGTGGTGCGGTCCACGGTGTGCACCAGGACGGCCGACTGCACGGTCAGATGCCCGGCCAGCGCGAGCGCGACCAGTGACGTCACGACCGGCCGCCGTCTCCCGGCCGGTGTGCCGACCAGATGCCACAGTGCGTCGGCGACGGGGATCGCGAGCAGGGCGTAGGCGGGCTGGAGGAAGCGGGGAGCCGCGTACCCCATCATGAAGAGGTACGGGAGGGCGGCCGTGACCGCGCAGGCCAGCGGCAGCGCGGTGCGCAGCGCGCGCCGGGCCCGTACGGCGACGACCAGCGCGAGGACGGCCAGGAGCGGCAGGGCCAACCACCAGAGGGTGATCACCGGATGGGGCATCGCCCCGGTGCACGGACGGCACAGACCGCGCCCGCCCAGGCTGCGCATGTGGTCGTCGACGGCGAGGTGCAGGCCGAGCCCGCCCTGGATGCGGGAGGCCTCGGCCAGCCGCTCCCCCGGGCCGCCGTACCAGGCGTAGGCCTCGGCCAGCCACTCGGCCGCGCCCGCCCCGAGGCCCGCCGCGAGTGCGAGCAGCGGGCGGACGCGCCGGCCGGCCAGGGCGAGGACCAGCAGCGGGACCGTCACCCATACGGCGTCGGTGGGCCGCATCAGCGCCATCAGCGCAGCCCCCGCCGCGATGCCCCGGAGCGCTCCGCGTGCGGAGCGGTCGGCATGGTGGCGCAGGAAGCAGCCGACGGCGATCAGGGCTCCGAGTGCGACCCACTGGTTGGGCATGGCCTGGGGGCCGTAGAAGAGGGTGACCCACAAGGACGCGAAGAGGACGCCGCCCGTGACCAGGACCCGGGTGGGAAACAGCCCGTGCCAGGCGCGCAGCGCCAGGTACAGGCCCAGGCCGGACAGGACGGCGAGGTAGACCCGCAGCAGCGCGGTGGACTCCGACCAGGAGGCGACGGGCGCCACCAGGAGGGGGACGCCCCGGGAGCGCGGGGCGCTGAAGAAGGCGGCCGGATGGTGGGAGGTGACCTGGCTGACGTAGACGATCTCGTCCCAGCCGAGTCCCAGCACGGGGCGGACGAGAACGAGTTGGGCGACGGTGAAGACGGCGGCCAGGACCGCGAGCGGTGCGGTGCCGCTCGCGGGACGGGATGCGCCCGGCGAGGGCGTACGTCCGCGTCGCCGTCCTCCGGCGAGAAGGGCGCTCCTGCCGTCGGCCATCGTCCGTCCTTTGTCCTGTGTGCCGCTGACCCAGCCGATCACTTACGTGCAGACAGGGACAAATTAACCTGCGACGCGTGCCGAGGCAGGCGGGGCGGCGGATGCGGTCACCGCCCTGCGGGGCCTGCGGGTTTCCCGGTGAGTTCGGCGAGGTCCGTCACGACCCGGTCGGCGCCATGGGCGTAGAGCGCGTCCGGCCGGCCGACGCGGTCCACGCCGACGACGTATCCGAAACGACCGGCGCGGCCCGCGTCCATGCCGGCCAGCGCGTCCTCGAACACGGCGGCCCGGCCGGGCGGGACGCCGAGGTCCCCGGCGGCGGCGAGGAAGGTGTCCGGGCGCGGCTTGCCGGGGAGGCCGCGCCCGGCGGCGACCACACCGTCCACGCGGGTGTCGAAGAGGCGCTCGGCGTCGATGGCGCGCAGCACGTCCCGGCAGTTGGCGCTGGCGGAGACGACGGCAGTGCGCAGGCCGTCGGCACGGGCTGCGCGGATGTAGCGCAGGGTGCCGTCGTAGGCCTCCACTCCGCCGGCGCGGATCCGTTCCAGGAACAGCTCGTTCTTGCGGCGGGCGAGCCCGTGCACGGTCGCGGCCCCGGGCGGATCGTCCGGCGCGCCCTCGGGCAGGTCGAGACCGCGGGAGGCGAGGAAGACGCGCACGCCGTCGGACCGCGGGCGGCCGTCGACGTACTCGGCGTAGTCGGCGTCGGTGAACGGCCGGAAGTCCGTGCCGTCCCGCTCGCGCAGGAAGGTGTCGAACGCCTGTTTCCAGGCCGCCGCGTGGACGGCGGCGGTCCTGGTGATGACACCGTCGAGGTCGAAGAGGCAGGCCAGGATGTTCTCGGGCAGACCCAGATCCGTCATACGGGACATGGTCCCCCGTCCCGGTGGGCCGCACCCGGCGACGGGCGGGCAGCGGGCGGGGCGGCCGGGGGTGGCACACTCTCCCGTATGGCGCCGACCTTCGACGATCTCCTCCACCGGGCCCGAGCCCTCGGCCGGGACGGCCGGCGCGCGGTACTCGGCATCGCGGGCAGCCCCGGGGCCGGAAAGTCCACGCTCGCCGGGGAGTTGGTACGGACGCTGAACGGCACCGGGGAGCCGTGGGTCGCCCATGTCCCGATGGACGGCTTCCATCTCGCCGACGCCGAACTGGACCGGCTCGGCCGCCGGGACCGCAAGGGCGCCCCGGACACCTTCGACGCGGCCGGATACGCGGCTCTGCTGCGGCGGCTGCGCGAGGAGACGTACGGGGACGTCGTGTACGCGCCCGGTTTCGAACGGGTGCTGGAGCAGCCGGTCGCGGGGGCCGTCGCGGTGCCGCCGACGGCCCGGCTGGTGGTGACGGAGGGGAACTATCTGCTGCTGGACACCGGTGCGTGGGCGCGGGTGCGGCCGCAGCTCGACGAGGTGTGGTTCTGCGAGCTGGACGAGGAGGAGCGGGTCCGGCGGCTGGTGGCCCGGCACGTGGAGTTCGGCAAGCCCCGGGACGAGGCGGTGGCCTGGGTCACGCGCTCGGACGGGCCCAACGCCGAGTTGGTGACGCGGACCCGGCACCGCGCGGACCTCGTGGTTCCGGCGTCGGCGGTGCCGTGTGTTGGCCGGTGACGGACCGAATCGAACCGTCGTGGGAGACGAAGGAGGCGCCCCGGTGCCATCGCCGCAGCAGACACGCGCACAGGCATCCGCGATCACCTCGGGGAGGGCGGACCAGGGCACGGAGGTGTCCCCGACGTCCCAGCTCCGCACGCTGTTCGACAGGCCCCGCCTCTCCCCCGGGCAGCGGCGCATCGCCCAGTATCTGATCGAGCACCTCACGGAGGCCGCGTTCCTGTCGATCACGGACCTCGCCGAGCGCGTCGGGGTGAGCCAGCCCTCGGTGACCCGGTTCGCCTCTGCGGTCGGCTTCAGCGGCTACCCCGCGCTGCGGGAGAAGCTCCAGACGATCGCCCTCGGGGCGCTCCCCGGCGGGCCCGCGGAGGAGAACCGGGGCAACGAGCTGCAGGCGGCGGTGGACGCCGAGATCGAGAACCTGGAGAACCTGCGGCGGGACTTCGCCGATCCCGGCCGGGTCATCGAGATCGGCCGCACGCTGGCGGCGTCCGTGCCGCTGACCGTCCTCGGGCTGCGCATCTCCGTGTCCCTCGCCGAGTACTTCGGCTACGCCGCCCGCCGTATCCACCCGGACGTCCGGGTGGTGACCCGGGGCGGCAGCGTCGCCTACGACGCACTGCTGCAGTCACGGGAGGCCGGCGGCTCGTGGGTGCTGGCGTTCTCCATGCCGCGGCATGCCCAGGAGACCCTGACGGCGGTGCGGGTCGCCCGGGGCGCGGGGCTGAAGGTCGCGCTGATCACCGACCTGGCGCTGGGCCCCCTCGCGGACGAGGCCGACGTCGCCTTCGCGACCGGCACCGGGTCACGTCTGGTGTTCGACTCGTACGCCGCCGCGGGCGTGATGGGCGCGGCGCTGCTCCAGGCCATGACGGACGCGGACCCGGAGCGGACACAGGCACGGCTCGACGAGTACGAGCAGGTCGCCGACCAGCATCAGTTCTTCCTCCGGGACTGAGGGCACCATCGGGCGGACCTTCCCCTTCAAAGCGCGCATGAATGTTTTCATACGCCTTGAAAACCGGATGGCATATATAAATACTGCTGGCGGATCACGACATGTCCTGCGCGAACGCCCAAGACCGTCGGACCGCCCCCGGACCGGGCGCCGCGCCGGACCCGGGCAGCCCCACCCGTCGCCCACCCCAGCGACGCCGCACCCCCGGAAGCGATGATCATGACCGTGACGTCCACGCGCCTCAGTCCGGACTGGCCCTGCCAGGTCAAGGCACCCGGCAGCTACGACTGGGAGCGCTCGGCGGCCAGGTGGCTGCGCGAGCTGGTACCGGCGCGCTACGCGAGCTACCCCGCGTTCATCCGGCACCCCGTCCTGCTGGCGCGGCACGCCCAGATCCAGGTCGAGCACGAGATCCGGGTGGCGCGCACCGCCCTGCAGACGGCACGGGCCGACCTGCCCCGGCTGGGCCTGCACGAGGGGGTCATCGAGCACACGATCAAGCTGTACGCGGCCGAGGTCATGCAGTTGCAGCACATCGCCCGCAGCGTGCGCGCGGTCACCCGGGCGCTGGCGGAATCGGGCCGCTGACCGGGACGGGGCGCGCCGGTCGGGCGTCATCCCGTACGGGACTCCAGCGCGCGGCGGGTGTCGTCGCCGTAGACGCCGGTCTCGTCGCCCTGGACTCCGTACCAGAGCTGGAACCGGGCGACGGCCGCCGACAGGGCGGCGTCGTAACGGCCGCTGGCGGCGCCCTCGCGGTAGACGTCCGGGATGCGCAGGAGACGTTCCTGGAGTTCGGTCACCTCGGGTCCCGAGTCGCCCTCGCCGAGGGGCCCGGGGGCGGCCGGGGCCCGCACGGGCGGTGCGGCGGGCGCGGTCGCGGGCGGGCTCGCGGAGGGGCGGGGGCCGGGCGCGGCACGGACGTCGGAGTCCCGTCCCAGGAGCAGGACCGCTCCGCCGAAGCCGAGGACCGCCGCCGCGGCCACGGCGATCACCACGGCGGCCCGCCGCGTCACGGAACTGTGCGTGCCGGCGTGCGGGGAGCGGCCGGGCGCAGTGCCGTCACGCGAAGGACCGCGGGGCGAGCGGCACCGGGGGGCGGTGCGGCCGGACGCGGGAGCGTGGTGCGTGAAGTTCTCGTGCGCCGGGCCGGGCACGGCCGCCGGTGGCCGGGTGGATGGTCCGGGGGCGACCGACGGGAACTCCCGCGTCTCGTCCTGCGCACCGGCCACGGGCCCGGGCAGGGTGACGGACTCGTAGCCCTCGCGCTCCTCCCGTTCGAACTCCCTGAACAGTTCGGCGAGCGCGTCCGTGCGGCGGGGGCGCAGGACGCGGACGGGCTCGAGGGGCGGGCCGCCGTGCGGCTGCCCGGGGTCGGACTGCGTGGGCACGCTGCCCTCCTTCCGCTGCGCACGAGGGCGGGTCCGCCCACGGGAGGAGATACGCACCGGGGGCGGCGGAGGTTCAACCGGCGGCCCGCAGAAAGCGGTGCAGGGAAGCCGTCATGGCGGACGCGAAGGACTCCCGCGACACCGCGTCCAGGGCGTCGAGGGACAGGTACGGGTTCAGGTCCTCCAGCTCGACCAGCAGCAGTTCGCCGTCCGGGGCGCGGCAGGCGTCGACCCGTTGGATGCCGTGGTCGAGGGTGTTCCAGTCGACGAAGCCCCGGGCGAACTCCAGGTCGCGCGGGGTGGCTTCGTAGGGCTCCAGCCGCCAGCGCCGACCGGGGTCCGGGGCGTACAGGGCGTACTGGACGTCGTGGTCGACGAAGTAGAAGGAGACCTCGTACGCGAAGTCGATGTACGGCTGCACCAGCACGCTGCCGACGACGAACTCCCGTACGGCGTCCGCGGCGACGACACGCAGCCCCGTCGAGTCGGCGCCGAGCCTGGGTTTGACCACGTACCGGTCCGCCGGGGGCAGCAGGTGCAGGTCCTCCGCGCGGCCAACGGTGGGGATCACCGGCCACCCGGCAGCGCCCAGTTCGAGCAGGTACCCCTTGCCGGCCATGTCGCCCCGGCCGGTGAGCGGGTTGTAGACCGGCTTCCCGGTCTCCGTGGCCCGTTCGCGGAAGGCGTCGTAGGCGTCCGGGTACGTCATGACCGGGCCGCTGTTGCGGACGACCACGGCGTCGAAGCCGTCCAGCAGCGCAGCGGCGTCCCGGGGATGACAGAGCGCCAGGTCGAAGTCGGTGCGCAGCCGGGAGGTGAGCCGGACGTCCTCGTCGCCGTAGCGGCGCCCGCGGGCCGGATAGGCCGGGTCGGTGACGTACAGGAGGCGGGGACGGGGGCGGGCGGGCGCCATGCGGGGCTCCTCGGGGGACACAGGTACCTGATCATACGAATGATCCACCGGTGCCGGAACGGCGCGGGAGCACGGCGGACACCACCAGGGGGTACGGAGTGCCTTTACGGGTGGCACTGAGTGCCATACCCTGTCGCTGTGCACGGTGGCACAGGACACACCGGGCACATGCGTGCCGGGGCACCGTGCGCGCGGGATGGCGGCCGAGTGCAGGGAGTTGACCAGCGTGTACCACCACTCAGGAAGCGCGGCTCAGCAGGCAGCCGGCACCACGACGGGTCTGCTCGAGCCCCAGGCGGCGAACAGCGCGGAGGCCCTGGCCTTCCAGCGGTGCACCTGGTGCGGCACCGCGATGTACCACCGGCTGCTGTGCCCCGTCTGTCAGGGCAGCGACCTGCGTACGGAGCGCAGCGCGGGCGTCGGCACGGTCCGCCACTCCACGACGCTGCACCGCAATACGCCGGCCGCCCGGAACGTGTCCCTGATCGAGATGGCCGAGGGCTTCGTCGTCCGCGGCAGGGTCATGGGACCGCCGATCGGCATCCACAGCGGGGACCGGGTGCGGCTGTCCACGGCCAAGGACCCGGTGCGCGGTGAGCCGGTCTTCCAGCTCGTCGACGAGCCCTACCGCGCCTGGACCTGACCGTCCGCCCGGCAGCCCGCTTTGGACAGCAGGAGTTCAGCCGGCCGGGGATTCAGCCGGCGAGCGTGACCCGGATGCCGACGGTGCCGCCCCGGCCCCGGCGCAGTCGGCTGCCGAGCAGCGTCAGCCGGCCCGGCAGGCCGTACTTGCGAGCGATCAGCTCGCGGTAGCGGGCGGTGGTGGCCGCGTCGCAGATCGCCGCGGTGGCCGGGACCTGGTCACCGCTCGGACGGCCGCGCACGTCACAGGGGCCGACCAGGACATCGGCGCGAGCCCGGATGCGCTTCACCTTCCAGGAGTCGGCGGCGGTCCAGACCCCGAGCGCGTCCCCGTCCCGCACCACCCACACCGGGGTGGCCACCGGCGTGCCGTTCCGCCGGTAACTGGTGACCAGCAGGTACTTTCCCGCTCCGAGCCGCTCGAGCAACGCGTTGTCCATATCCGGCAGTCTAGGTCCGGCCGGCGCCTCCTGCGGTCGGTGCGCGGGCCGGCCGACGCCTCCCGGCGTCGGATCGCTCCGGCGGTGAACACGGCGGGGCCCGCGTCCGTATGGACCGAGGGCACTCGACTCAGGGGAGGCCCCGCGGTGTTCGCACCGCGCTGCTCTGGTTCGGGAGTCATGCATGAGGCACGCACGACGACGGGTCGTCCGGCGAGTGACACGGCTGGCTGCCGTCGGCGGACTCCTCCTCGGAGCGACGATGGTGACCCGCGCCGTCGCGGGCGAACCCCCGGCGCCGGCCCCGGTTCCGTACGCCGCGTCCGAGGAGGACACCGGTCCCGGCTCCTCGCTCGTGTCGCGGCTCGGTTCGTCCCGCACGGCGGGCAGCTGGCTCGGCGAGGACGGGCGCACGGTCGTCGCGGTCACCGACGAGAAGGCCGCGGCCGAGGTGCGGGAGGCCGGCGCGGACCCGACGATGGTGCGCCACAGCATGCGCGACCTGAAGTCGGCCACTCGGACGCTGGGGTCGGCGCCGCGCGTACCGGGGACGGCCTGGGCCGTGGACTACCGGTCGAACGAGGTGGTGGTACGCGGCGACAGCACGGTGTCCGCGGACGACTGGTCCGATCTGACCCGAGTGGCGGAAGGAGCCGGTGGTTTCGTCCGCATGGAACGCACCGAGGGCACCTTCACCACGCGGGTCAACGGGGCGGAGCCCATCCTGTCGACCGCCGGACGCTGTTCCGCGGGCTTCAACGTGACCGACGGCAAGCGTGAGTTCATTCTCACGGCCGGGCACTGCGGGCCGGACGGGTCGGTCTGGTTCGCCGACGACGGAGGCAGGAGGAAGGTCGGCACCACGGTCGGCGGCAGCTTCCCCGGCGACGACTACTCCCTGATCGAGTACGACGGCGGCCGGGCCGGCGAGGGCGCCGGTGTCGTCTCGGTCGGCAACGGCCAGGGCGTACGGATCACGGGTGTCGGCGACCCCACCGTCGGCCAGCGGGTGTTCCGCAGCGGCAGCACCAGCGGGCTGCGCGACGGGGAGGTGACGGCGCTCAACGCGACGGTGAACTACCCGGAGGGCACGGTCAGCGGCCTCATCGAGACCACTGTGTGCGCAGAGCCCGGTGACAGCGGCGGCCCGATGTTCTCCGAGGGCATCGCGCTCGGTGTGACGTCGGGCGGCAGCGGCGACTGCCGGCAGGCGAACGGTACGACGTTCTTCCAGCCGGTCACGAAGGCACTGACGCAACTGAAGGTGGACCTCCTCGTGGCCCCGGCGGCCGGGGGCGACGCGGACACGGCCGCCCCCGCTCCGTCGGCGGAGGACGCGGCAGCGGCTCCGGACACCGCGTCACCGGGTTCGTCGGCGGCGGGCACCAGCGCGTCGCCGCTGCTGTCCCGCCTGACCGACCCGCGGAACGTGGGACCCGGGATGCTGGTCATCGGGGGCAGCCTGATGACTCTGGTGGCGACCCGCTGGATCCGGTCGGAGCAGGACCGCAAGGCGTACCAGCGGCACTACTCGGCGACATGGGGCTGAGCCGGACGCCGGCCCGGGCATCGGCCAGGAGGCTCACCCGTGCCCCGGGCGGCTCCGGCCACGAGGAAGGCGGATGCGTCCCGGCCGAGGCCGGGACGGGTGAAGGGACAGGCGGAGGGAGGACCAACGGCACAGCCCGTGCGGCGCCTCAGGCCGCCTCGGCCCGCTCGGGAAGGGCCGCGGCCCACTCCTGGACGAGGCGCTGGTACTCCGCGCGCTGCTCGCCGCTCAGTGTCCCGCCCGACCGGAGCCACAGGGCCCGGATCTCCTCGTTGACCTCGGCAGCCGATCGCTCGGATGACGGTTCGAGAGTGGTGGACATGCTGTGAAGCATAGGACCACCGACGTGAAAGCCGCGTGAGTATTAACGAACTAATCGGACATAGCGGACAGTGTCACTGATCACGTCCATCTGCCATGGAACGTGGGCGAGTTCACATCCCCGAGCTCCCGTCCGCAGCCTTTTCCCTCCCTGGTGAAGGGCACGCGTTCCTGACGTCCTCGCCCGGTGTCGTCGGCGCCGGCCGGTTCGCCGTCCTGTTCCAGGCGCGCCCCGGCGTCGGTGACATCCACGTCGGCGAGCCGCTGCAGCCCAACCAACGGTCACGAGGGCGGCCCCCTACCTCGTGGACGTCTTCGTGACCGCCGGGAGCACCCGTGCCCCCTGCCCTCGGTGACCGCCCGTCGGCGCTGCAGGGCGGTACCCGGCTGAAAATCCCGGGCTTCGGGGAGGCGTCGCAGGCGTGACCGCGGCAACGGGGGGAGGTGAGCCGTCAGCGGTAGCCCGTGACGTCCGCCGGCTTGCCCGGGTCCTGGACCTCGACGAGGTAGCGCCAGGCGTCCGGACGGCTGCCGTCGAGGTCGGTGAAGCCGTACTCGCGGGCGAGGCCGCCGCTGGAGAGGGAAGTGCCGTTGAAGCGGGACACCCGTGGGTCGGCGGCGAGCGCGGCGACGGCCCGGCCCACGTAGCGCGGGGTCTCGGAGATGGCGAAGTGGGGCACGCGGGTCAGGGCGTCCCGCCAGTTGTCCTCCCCCACCCCGAACTCGTCGAGCATGATCTCCGAGCGGAGCCAGCCGGGGGTGAGCGCGAGGGCCGTGGCGCCGCGCGGGCCGAGTTCGTGGCCGAGGGCGAAGGCCATGCGCAGGACGGACGCCTTGGCGAGGTCGTAGAAGAAGGAGACGCGGTAGGTGTCGCGGTTGTAGTCCGCGGTGCCGTCGGTGACCTCGACGACCAGGCCGCCGGGGTGGCGCAGCAGCAGGGGCAGGGCGTGGTGGCTGGTGACGGCGTGGGTGTCCACCGCGAGCCGGAGCAGGCGCAGCCCCTTGTCGAGGTCGTGCTCCCAGACGGGGGCGTCCCATTCGAAGAGCTTCTCGCCGCCCCAGATGTCGTTGACGAGGACGTCGAGGCGGCCCTGCTCGTCGGCGATGCGGTCGACGAGGGCCTTGACCTGGGCGGGGTCCAGGTGGTCGGTGGGCACGGCGATGCCCCGGCCGCCGGCCTCGGTGACCAGGTCGGCGGTGTCCTCGATGGCCTCCGGGCGATCGTACTCGGAGCGCTCGGCGCGGGTGCTGCGTCCGGTGACGTAGACGGTGGCGCCCACCGCGCCCAGTTCGACGGCGATGCCCCGTCCGGCTCCCCGGGTCGCTCCCGCGACCAGTGCGACCTTGTACTGCGACGAGCCGTCGCTGCTCGACGACCCGGTGGTCGACTCCGGCATGATCCGGCCTCCCCTCACGTGCGACAGCGATCTGCTGTCGTTACGAGCGTGACGGGTAAGCCGGACATCCTCTGTCACCTTTTCCCTGAAGTCACCGGAGCGGCCTCAGTGGCCGCGGGCGATCCACTCCTCGAGGTGCGGGGCCTCCGCGCCGATGGTGGTCGGGTCGCCGTGGCCGGTGCGGACCGCGGTCCGAGGCGGGAGCGTGAGCAGCCGCTCCCGGATCGAGTCGATGATCGTCGGGAAGTGGGAGAACGAACGGCCGGTGGCGCCGGGACCGCCCTGGAACAGGGTGTCACCGGTGAATACGGTGGCGAGCCCGGGATCGTACAGGCAGACCGCACCGGGCGCGTGCCCCGGCGTGTGCAGCACGGTGAGGTCGGCGCCGGCCGCCTCGATCACCTGGCCGTCGACCAGCCAGGCGTCGGGGTCGCGGTCCGGGTGGGTCTGCCTCCACAGCGGCAGGTCGTCGTGGTGCAGCCAGATGGTGGCCCCGGTGCGCTCGGCCAGGGCGGGTGCGGCGTCGATGTGGTCGTTGTGGGCGTGGGTGCACACGATCGCCTTCAGGCGGCGGTCGCCCACGGCCTCGGCGATGGCGGCGGCGTCGTGGGCGGCGTCGATGACGACCACCTCGTGGTCGTCGCCGACGATCCACACGTTGTTGTCGACGTCCCAGGTTCCGCCGTCGAGGCTGAACTGCCCGGAGGTGACGAGGTGTTCGATGCGGGTGGCCATCAGAGCACCACCACCGAGCGCAGCACGTCACCGTGATGCATCCGCTCGAAGGCCTTCTCGATCTCGTCGAGCCGGATCGTCTCGGTGACGAACGCCCCGAGGTCCAGGCGGCCTTGCTGGTGCAGGTCGATCAGCATGGGGAAGTCGCGCGAGGGCAGGCAGTCGCCGTACCAGGACGACTTCAGGGAACCGCCGCGGCCGAACACGTCGGCGAGCGGCAGTTCGAGCTTCATCTCCGGGGTGGGCACGCCGACGAGGACGACGGTGCCGGCCAGGTCGCGGGCGTAGAAGGCCTGTTCGTACGTCTCGGGGCGGCCCACGGCCTCGATGACGACGTCGGCGCCGAAGCCGCCGGTGAGTTCGCGGATCGCCTCGACCGGGTCGGCCGTACGGGAGTTGACGGTGTGGGTGGCGCCCATGGAGCGGGCGGTCTCCAGCTTGCGGTCGTCGATGTCGACGGCGATGATCCGCGCCGCTCCGGCGAGCTGGGCACCGGCGATGGCGGCGTCGCCGACGCCGCCGCAGCCGATGACGGCGACGGAGTCGCCCCGGCCGACGTTGCCGGTGTTGATCGCGGCGCCGATGCCGGCCATCACACCGCAGCCGAGCAGCCCGGCGACCTGCGGGGAGACCGCGGGGTCGACCTTGGTGCACTGTCCGGCGGCGACGAGCGTCTTCTCGGCGAAGGCTCCGATGCCGAGCGCCGGGGAGAGTCCGGTGCCGTCGGTGAGGGTCATCTTCTGCTTCGCGTTGTGCGTGTCGAAGCAGTACCAGGGGCGTCCGCGCAGACAGGCACGGCACTTGCCGCACACCGCGCGCCAGTTGAGGACGACGAAGTCGCCGGGGGCGACGTCGGTCACGTCGCCGCCCACCGCCTCCACGACACCCGCGGCCTCGTGGCCGAGCAGGAAGGGGAAGTCGTCGTTGATGCCACCCTGCTTGTAGTGCAGGTCGGTGTGGCACACCCCGCAGGCCTGGATGCGGACGACCGCCTCGCCCGGCCCCGGGTCGGGTACGACGATCGTCTCGATGCGCACCGGCTCGTCCTTGCCCGGTGCGATCACGCCGCGTACTTCCTGCGCCATGGTGCTGGCTCCTTCGTCTCCCGGTGGTACGTCCTGTCGACCCTACGCGACCTGCCCGTGACCCGGCCGATCGGCTCCACAGCAGGTCGTGGCGTTCGTACCGGTGTTCCACACCCGTGTGCCGTGCCGGGTGGACCGGGGGCGCCCCGGCGCGTCCCGGGACCACCGCGGCGACGTAGCCTGAACTCTCCGCCCGACGCCCAGGGAGCGACGTGACCAGCACAGCGCCGAAGGCAGTACGGAAGTCCGCTCCGCCCGCCTGGCGGGCACTCCTCGGTTACGTGCGACCGCACCGGTGGGCCCTGCTGGGCGGTGCCTCGTTGTCCCTGCTGACGGGCGCGACCGGTCTGATGCTGCCGCTGGTCGCCCGGGGCCTGATCGACGACCTGTCGGACGACCGGGCCATCACCGGCGCCCTGGTGCTGATGTCCGCCCTCGTCGTCGCCAACGCCGCGCTGGGCGCGCTGGGTTCGTACGTGCTGCGGCGTACCGCCGAGTCGGTGGTGCTGGGGGCGCGGCGCTCGCTGTCGTCGTATCTGCTGCGCCTGCGGATCACAGCCGTGGACCGCAGTGAGCCCGGCGACCTGATGGCCCGCATCACCTCCGACACCACGCTGCTGCGGGAGGTCACCACGGACTCGCTGGTGGGCCTCGGTACGGGCGGTCTGACGCTGGTCGCGACCATCGCGCTGATGGGCTTCGTCGACCCGGTGCTGCTGGGGGTCACCCTGGCCGTGATCGTGGGTGCGGGGACGGTCCTCGCGCTCGTCGTGCCGCACATCAGCCGGGCCAGCCGGCAGGCTCAGGACGCGGTCGGCGTGATGGGGGCCTCCCTGGAACGGGTGCTGGGCGCGCTGCGCACGGTGAAGGCCTCCGGTGCCGAGCCACGCGAGGAGCGCGCGCTGCACGAGGCGGCCGAGGAGTCGTGGCGGCAGAGCGTGCGCGCCGCCAAGTGGTCGGCTGCGGCGGGCAACACGGCGGGGCTCGCGATGCAGGTCGCCTTCGTCACGGTGCTCGCGGTGGGCGGGGCGCGGGTGGCGACGGGCGCCATCGACATCGGCACGCTGGTGGCGTTCCTGCTGTTCGTCTTCTACCTCATGATGCCGATCCAGAGTGTCGTCGGCGCGATCACGCAGTACCAGACGGGCAGCGCCGCCCTGGCCCGTATCCAGGAGGCGCTGCGGCTGCCCGCGGAGCCGGCCGCGGGGCCCGCGCTCCTGCCCGCGCCGGGTACCGCGCCCGCCGCGCCCGCCGCACTCGCCTTCGACGACGTGCGCTTCCGCTACGCGGACGATCTGCCGTACGTGCACCACGGTGTCTCGTTCACCGTGCCCGCGCAGGGCATGACCGCGTTCGTCGGCCCGTCCGGCGCGGGCAAGACCACCGTCTTCTCGCTCATCGAGCGCTTCTACGACCCGGACTCCGGGGTGATCACCCTCGACGGGCGGGATCTGGCCGACTGGGAGCTGTCGCGGCTGCGGTCCTCGATCGGCTACGTGGAGCAGGATGCGCCCGTCCTGTCGGGTTCCCTGCGCGACAACCTCCTGCTCGGGAACCGGGAGGCGGACGACGACGCGGTGGCGCGGGTGGTGAAGACGACCCGGCTCGACGGGCTCGTCGCCAGGCTCCCGGACGGGCTCGACACCCTGGTGGGGCATCGCGGCACCAAGCTGTCCGGCGGAGAGCGCCAGCGGGTGGCCATAGCCCGTGCGCTGCTGCGCAGCCCCCGGCTGCTGCTGCTCGACGAGGCCACCTCGCAGCTCGACGCGGTGAACGAGGCGGCGCTGCGCGACACCGTCGCCGATGTGGCCCGGACGACGACGGTGCTGGTGGTCGCGCACCGGCTGTCGACGGTGACGATGGCCGACCGGATCGTGGTGATGGACGCGGGCCGGGTCCGCGCGGTCGGCACGCACCGGGAACTGGTGACCGCCGACCCGCTGTACGCGGAGCTGGCGGCGACGCAGTTCCTCGCGACGAGCGGGTGATCCCTCTCAGCCGTCCGCCCCGCACCCGGGCGGACGGCTCCGCCCGGGTGCGGGAGGGTGCGGGCGGGCCGGAAAGAGCGGGCGGTCCGGGGAGTGCGCGGGGCGGGCTTGCCGTACTCACCGGGCAGGGGGAGGCTCGTAGGTGAGGCCCGGTGCGGCCCGCTCCGGACCGGGCCGAGGCCCTCGAAGGAGGTCATCATGACAACCTCGGCAGAACCCCGCTTCGATACCGACACACTGCGCCGGGGTCTCGAGGCCCCGACGGCCGCGCCCCTGATGGCGCTCTACGCGGACGACGCCGAGCTGCGCATCGTGGACCGCAACACCCAGCCCAGCCACCCCATGGTCCTGCGCGGCCGGGACGAGATCGCCACCATGCTCGACGACGTCTACAGCCGTGACATGACGCACCAGCTGGAGCGGTGCGTCATCCAGGACGACCGGGCCGCCTTCAGCGAGACCTGTGTCTACCCGGACGGGGTGCGGGTGTACGCGGAGTCGATGGTCTCGCTGCACGACGGCAGGATCACCGACCAGACGATGATCCAGGCCTGGGACGAGTGATCGGTCCGCTCCGGCCGGGCGCGGCGCAGGGCGCCAGAAAGTACAGGACACGGGGCCGGGCCCCCGCGCTCCGGTCGTGGAGCGCGGGGGCCCGGCCCCCCCGGCGGCTGCCCGGCCCCCGGCGCCGGCCCCCGGCGCCCGGGGCGGGGGCCGGGGGGGCCCGGCACCGCGGGCGTCTGCCGTGAACGCGCCGGACCTCAGCGGTGGATCGACGCCCGAGAGGTCCGTGCGCACCACTCGCCGTCCTGCGGGACCGGCCATAGAGTGACCTGCGTCACCCCCATGGTCCGCCGACACTCCGTATCCGCCCGCACGGTCTCTGGAGAGCACATGACCCGTATCTCGGTGAAAGTGGACGGCACGACGTACGAGGACGAGGTGGAGCCCCGCCTGCTGCTGGTCCACTACCTGCGCGACCGGCTCGGCCTGACCGGTACCCCGGTCGGCTGCGACACCTCGAGCTGCGGAGCCTGCACGATCGAACTGGACGGCACGAGCGTGAAGAGCTGCTCGGTGCTGGCAGTCCAGGCCGACGGGGGTGAGGTGACCACCGTCCAGGGGCTGGCCCGGGACGGCGAGTGGACACCGCTGCAGCGCGCCTTCCACGAGCAGCACGCGTTGCAGTGCGGCTACTGCACCCCCGGGATGATCATGGCGGCGCGTGATCTGCTGCGCGAGAACCCGGACCCCGACGCGGACGAGGTGCGTGACGCGCTCGAGGGCAACATGTGCCGCTGTACCGGTTACCAGAACATCGTCCGCGCGGTCCTCGCCGCCGCCGCCACGTCGGAGGAGGTCACGGCATGACCGACCAGAGCACCGACCGGAACGTCGAGCGCGAGGTGGGCCGGGGCCGGCTCCGCAAGGAGGACGCCCGGCTGGTCACCGGGCAGACCAACTGGACCGACAACATCTCCGTCACCGGTCTGCTGCACATCGCGATCCTGCGCAGCCCCATGGCGCACGCCCGAATCGAGCGGGTCGACGTCTCCCCCGCCCTCGAACGCCCCGGTGTGGTCGCCGCGTTCAGCGGACGTGACCTGGCCGAGGGGCTCGGTTCGCTGCCCTGTGCCTGGCCCGTCACCGAGGACATCGTGCTGCCGGACCATCCGCCGGTCGCGGTCGACGAGGTGCGGCACGCGGGCGATCCGGTGGCGGTCGTGGTGGCCCGCGACCGGTACGCGGCGGCCGACGCGCTGGAGGCGGTCGAGGTCGACTACGAGCCGCTGGAGCCGGTACTCGACCTGGAGGCGGCACTCGCCGAGGACGCCCCGCTGGTCCACGCGGACAAGGGCACCAACCGCAGCTACGTGTGGCCGCTGAAGGCGGGCGAGGACTACGAGACGGTCAAGCGGCGTGCCGACGTGGTCGTCACCCGCCGCTTCCACCAGCAGCGGCTGATCGCGAACGCGATGGAGCCGCGCGCGGTCGTCGTCACGCCGCTCGCCGCCTCCGGCGAGTACACGGTCTATTCGGCCACCCAGGTCCCGCACATCCTGCGGGTGATGCTGGCGACGGTCACGGGGATTCCGGAGCAGAAGCTGCGGGTGGTCGCCCCCGACGTGGGCGGCGGGTTCGGTTCCAAACTCCAGGTGTACGGGGAGGAGGCCGTCGCGCTGGAGGTCGCCCGGCGGCTGGGGCGGCCGGTGAAGTGGACCGAGTCCCGTTCCGAGGGCTATCTGGCCACTCACCACGGCCGCGGCATGATCCAGGACGTCGAGGTCGCCGCGACCGGCGAGGGCAGGCTGCTCGGTCTGAAGGTCGACCTGCTCGCCGACATGGGCGCCTATCTGATGCTGGTCACGCCCGGCATCCCGATCCTCGGCGCCTTCATGTACCCGGCGATCTACAAGATGGACTCCTACGACTTCACCTGCACCGGTGTGTTCACGACGAAGACACCGACGGACGCGTACCGCGGCGCCGGGCGCCCGGAGGCCACGTTCGCCATCGAGCGGATCATGGACGAGCTGGCGGCCGAGCTCGGCATCGACCCCGTCGAGGTGCGGCGCCGGAACTGGATCCGGCACGAGGAGTTCCCGTACGACTCGATCGCGGGCCTGACGTACGACAGCGGCAACTACGAGGCGGCCACCGAGAAGGCGCTCGCGCTGTTCGGGTACGACGAGCTGCGGGCCGAGCAGCAGAAGCGCAACGAGCGCGGCGACACCGTACGGCTCGGCATCGGTGTGTCGACGTACACCGAGATGTGCGGGCTCGCCCCGAGCCGGGTGCTGCGGGACCTGCGGTACGCGGCCGGCGGCTGGGAGGCGGCGAGCATCCGCATGCTGCCCACCGGCAAGGTCGAGGTGGTCACCGGCACCAGCCCGCACGGGCAGGGGCACGTGACGAGCTGGAGCCAGATCGCCGCGGACGTGCTGGGCGTGCCGTTCGAGGACATCGAGGTGGTGCACGGAGACACCAGGGCGGCCCCGCAGGGCATGGACACGTACGGTTCGCGGTCGCTGGTGGTCGGCGGGTCGGCGGTGCACCACGCGGCCGGGAAGGTGGTCGAGAAGGCCCGCAAGGTCGCTGCGCACCTGCTGGAGGCGAACGAGAACGACCTCGACTTCACCGACGGCGTGTTCAGCGTCAAGGGCTCGCCCGAGGCGCGCAGGACGATCCAGGAGATCGCGTTCGAGGCGTTCACCTCGCACGACGTGCCCGACGGCATGGAACCCACCATCAACGCCGACCAGGTGGTCGATCCGGAGAACTTCTCGTACCCGCACGGCACCCACCTGTGTGCCGTCGAGGTCGACACCGAGACGGGCAGGACCCGGATCCGCTCCTACGTCTGCGTCGACGACGTGGGCCGGGTGATCAACCCGGTGATCGTGGAGGGCCAGGTGCACGGTGGTCTCGCCCAGGGCATCGCGCAGGCGCTGTACGAGGAGGCGGTGTACGACGACGAGGGCAACCTGGTCACGGGCACCATGGCCGACTATCCGGTCCCGGTGGCCGGTGACCTCCCGGAGTTCGTCACGGAGCGGACCGAGACGCCGGCGACCTCCAACCCGCTGGGCGTCAAGGGCGTCGGCGAGGCGGGGACGATCGCCTCGACGCCCGCCGTGGTCGGCGCGGTCGTGGACGCTCTGCGGCCGCTCGGGGTGAACGACGTGACGATGCCGTGCACGCCCGAGCGGGTGTGGCGGGCAGTGCGCTCGGTGAAGGAGGCCTCCGCATGATCCCCCCGTCATTCGACTACGCCCGGCCCACCGGCCTCGACGAGGCGCTGCGGGTGCTCGCCGACGGCGGTGAGGACGCGAAGGTGCTGGCCGGCGGGCAGAGCCTGCTGCCCCTGCTCAGGCTGCGGCTGGCCTTCCCCGAACTGGTCGTGGACATCGGCCGTGTACCGGGGCTGCGCGGAGTGCGCGAGGACGGCGGCACGCTCGTCATCGGCGCGATGACCACGCACCACGAGGTCGTCCGGGACCCGCTGGTGCGCCGGCACGCCGGACTGCTGGCCGCCGCCACCCGCACGGTCGCCGACCCGGCCGTACGGCACCGGGGCACCCTCGGCGGCTCGCTGGCGCACGCGGACCCGGCCGCGGATCTGCCCGCGGCGGTGCTGGCCATGGACGGCGAGCTGGTCGTCGCCGGTCCGGCCGGCCGGCGTACGGTCCCGGCCCACGAGTTCTTCGTCAACTACCTGGAGACGGTGCTCGCGCCCGACGAACTGCTGGTCGAGGTGCGGGTGCCGAAGACGGACGGCTGGGGCTTCCACTACGAGAAGTTCCACACGGTGGCGCAGTCCTACGCGATCGTCGGTGTGGCGGCGCTGGTGCGTCGCGACAACGGACGGATCGCAGAGGCGCGGGTCGGGCTGAGCAACATGGGCGCGACCCCGCTGCGGGCCACGGCGGCCGAGCGGGCCCTGGCCGGCTGCGACGACGCGTCGGCCGTGGCGCGGGCCGCGCAGTCGGCGCCGGACGGCACCCAGCCGCCCAAGGACACCTCGGGCTCGCCCGAGTACCGGGCGCACCTGGCCCAGGTGCTCACCCGGCGGGCGGTGCTGACCGCGGCCGGGATGGGGTGAGGCCGATCAGCGGCGGAGCGGGAAACCACGGGCCGGGCCAGGCCGGAGCGGACCAGGACGAACCGGAGCCGGGCCGGACGGAACCGGGCCGGACGGAACCCCGCGTGAGGCGGCCCGGCGGGCCGGGCAAGGTCGGTGCCGGACCGGTTTTGGGCCCGGGGACGGCCGGACCGCGTGCCGCGGCGTCCGGACCGGGCCCGGCATCGGACAGGCCGGACCAGGAGGCTTTCGGGCCGGACGAGGTGCGGGCCCGGCTGGAGGCGACGGGGTATCTCGTCGACGACGGGCTGGCCATCGCCTGCTTCCTCGCCCTGAAGCTGCACCGGCCGGTCTTCTGCGAGGGTGATCCGGGCGTCGGCAAGACCGCGCTGGCGACCGCCCTCGCCCAGGCACTGGACGCCCCGCTCATCCGGCTCCAGTGCCACGAGGGCATCGATGCCTCCCAGGCTCTCTACGACTGGGACTTCCCCCGTCAGCTGCTGCATCTGCGGGCCGCCGAGGCGGCCGGGATCACGGACGCCGACCGCCTCGAGGGCGATCTGTACGACCGCCGTTTCCTGATCACCCGGCCCCTGCTGCGGGCCCTTGAGACACAGCCGTGCGTGCTGCTCGTCGATGAGATCGACCGTGCCGACGACGAGTTCGAGGCCTTCCTGCTGGAGCTGCTGTCGGAGTTCTCGGTGACGATCCCGGAGCTGGGCACCGTACGGGCAGAGGTGCCGCCGGTGGTCGTGCTGACCTCGAACCGCACCCGGGAGGTGCACGACGCGCTCAAGCGGCGTTGCCTGTACCACTGGTTCGACCATCCGGACTTCGCCCGCGAGCTGGCCGTCGTCCGGCGCCGGCTGCCCGGGGTGTCGGCGCGGCTGGCCGAGCAGGTGACCGCACTGGTGCAGGCGCTGCGCGCGCAGGACCTGCTCAAGCCGCCGGGGGTGGCCGAGACGATCGACTGGGCGCAGGCCCTGGACGCGCTCGGGGCCGACGAGGTCGACGCGGACCTCGCCGTGGCCACGCTCGGGTCCGCCCTGAAGTACCGGGAGGACACCGAGCGGGCCCGCGGACTCGACCTGGCGGCGGTGCTCGCCGCACGAGGGAGGTGACGGACGTGACCGGCACGGCGGACGGGGCGCGCGAAGCGGTCGCCGTGCTCCTCGGGTTCGCCCGTGCCCTGCGCGCGGCGGGCGTCGACGCGAGCGCGGAGCGGGTGCACGCCTTCCTTCGCGCGGTGGACGCCCTGCGGCCCGGGGCACGGACGGACGTGTACTGGGCGGGACGGCTGACACTGTGCTCCGGCCGGGACGATCTGGAGCGCTACGACCGGGTCTTCGCCGCGTATTTCGGCACCGGAGAGCCCGGCGGACCGCCGGCACCGGCCACGCCCCGGCCGCGGCGGCGGCTCGTGGTGCGCGACGCCGCCGGCCGCCGGGCGGCCGGTACAAAGGAGGAGCATCCGGGGCCTCCCCTGGCCACCCGGGCCAGTTCCACCGAGACGCTTCGCCACCGCGATCTCGCGGGCCTGGCCGACGGCGAGCGGGAGCAGGTGCGGCGGTTGCTGGCGGCGCTGGCCCCGCGCGGCGAGGTCCGGCGCACGGCACGGCGCCGGCCTGCCCGGCGCGGGGACGTCGATCCGCACCGGACCGTGCGGGAGCTGCTGCGGCGCGGCGGCGAACCGGCCCGGCTGCTGCGCCGGGTCCGGGCCGAACGGCCGCGGCGGCTGGTGCTGCTCGTCGATGTCAGCGGGTCGATGGCACCGTACGCGGACGCGCTGCTGCGCTTCGCGCACGCCGCCGTACGCGGCCGGAGGGCGGAGGTGTTCACGATCGGCACCCGGCTGACCCGGGTGACCCGGGAGCTGTCCCGCCGGGATCCCGGTCCGGCTCTGAGCACGGCGTGGGCCGCGGTGCCCGACTGGCGCGGCGGGACCCGGCTCGGTGAGCTGCTGCGGGAGTTCCTCGACCGCTGGGGGCAGCAGGGCATGGCCCGTGGCGCCGTGGTGGTGCTGCTGTCGGACGGCTGGGAGCGCGGCGACCCCGAACTCCTCGCGGCTCAGATGCGCCGCCTGCACCGGCTGGCCCACCGGGTGATCTGGGCCAATCCACTCAAGGCGCGCCCCGGTTACGCGCCACTGGCCGCGGGGATGGCGGCGGCGCTGCCGAGCGTGGACGTGTTCGTCGAGGGCCACAGCCTGGCCGCCCTGGAGAACCTGGCGACGGTGGTGCGGGGTGCCTCGCCCCTCGATGCCGCCTCCCCCGGACGGACCGTCCCCGGCCGGGGGGCCGTACCCGGCCCGTCCGCCGCACCCCGGGAAGGAGCCCACCGTGCGTGACATCCTTCCGGCGCTCACCCGCTGGTACGCCGCAGGCCGGCCGTTCGGCCTCGCCGGCGTGGTCGGTACCAGCCGCAGCACACCGCGCGGCCCGGGGGCGGCGATGGCCGTGGGACCGGACGACGAGGTGGTGGGCAGTGTGTCCGGGGGGTGTGTCGAGGGGGCGGTGTTCGAGCTGGCGCGGGAGGTCGTCGCCGACGGCGAGGCCCGCCTGGAGACCTTCGGCTACAGCGACGACGACGCCTTCGCGGTCGGCCTGACCTGCGGCGGCGAGATCACCCTGCTCGTGCGCCCGGTGACGCCGGAGCGGGATCCGGCGTTCGGCGCCGTCGCGGAGTCGGTCGCCGCGGGCGAACCGGTGACCGTGGCGACGGTGACCGACGGTCCCGCGCCGCGCGGGGCCACGCTCGCCGTGTGGCCCGGCCGGCTCGCGGGCTCCCTGGGGACGACCGGCCTGGACGCGGCGGTCGCCGCCGACGCACGCGGTGGACTCGCCCTCGGTGCCACGGGGCTGCGTCACTACGGGCCCCGGGGGCAGCGCCGGGAGGACGCGGTGGAGGTGTTCCTTCAGTCCTTCGCGCCGCCACCGCGCATGCTGGTCTTCGGCGCGATCGACTACGCGGCGGCCGTGGCACGGATCGGCGGCTTCCTCGGCTACCGCGTCACCGTCTGCGACGCCCGACCGGTGTTCACCACGCCCCGTCGTTTCCCTGAGGGCGTCGAGGTGGTCGTGGACTGGCCGCACCGTTATCTGCAGGGCACGGAGACCGACGAGCGCACGGTGATCTGTGTCCTCACCCACGATCCGAAGTTCGATGTGCCGCTGCTCCAGGAGGCGCTGCGCCGGCCGGCCGCCTACATCGGCGCGATGGGCAGCCGCCGCACCCACGCGGAGCGGCGGGACCGGCTGGTGGAGAGAGGGCTCACCGGGGCCGAGATGTCCCGGCTGCGCTCACCGGTCGGGCTCGACCTCGGGGCCCGTACCCCCGAGGAGGTGGCGGTGTCGGTGGCCGCCGAGATCGTCGCACTGCGCTGGGGCGGCACGGGCGCACCGCTGTCCGCGACCGAGGGCGCGGTCCATCCGCCCGTACCCGCGCCCTGAACGCCCCCTGCCCCGAGAACCGAGCCGCGAGGTGGAAGCCATGGAGCTGCATCACGAGTTCACCGTTCCCGTCCCGGTCGACGACGCCTGGCCGGCGCTCCTCGACATCGAACGGGTCGCGCCGTGTCTGCCGGGGGCGACCGTCGAGGAGTACGACGGCGAGGCGGTGACCGGCTCGGTGAAGGTCAAGGTGGGCCCGGTCACCGTGACCTACCGGGGCACGGCCGTCTTCGAGGAGCGGGACGGAACGGCACACCGGATGGTGCTGGTGGCCAGTGGCCGGGAGACCCGGGGCCAGGGCACCGCGCGGGCGACCGTCACGGCGACGCTCGGTGCGCGGGACGGCGGCACGGCGGTGTCCGTGCGTACCGATCTCACCGTGACCGGGCGGCCGGCCCAGTTCGGCCGCGGGGTGCTGGCGGACGTCGGCGAGCAGATCATCGGCCGGTTCGCCGCCTGCCTGTCCGAACAGCTGACGCAGCCGGCCGGCGCGGCCGAAGAGGCGGCCGCGGCCGATACGGCCGGTGTCTCGGGGACGGCCGGTACCTCGGGGACGGCTGGTGCCTCGGGTGCCGCCGAGGCTGTCACGACCGGTGCGGCGCAGTCCCTCCGGCGCACCGGGGCCCCGCCGGACGAGCCCCTCGACCTGCTGCGCACCGCCGGTCTGCCGGTCGCCGAGCGGGCCGTCGCGGTGCTCGCGGGCGCGGCGGTGGTGGTCCTGCTGGTGGCGCGAGTGTGCAGGCGGCGGCGGACCTGACACCGGGGCCGACAAATGGGCGGAAAAGGCGCGTGTGAACCGTGCCGGTTCGGGTAGTGGGCCTCATGACACCTCCGATCGCGGAAGGAGGTCCGTGAAGATCGAATCTGTTCGCAGCGTCCGGACCGCTTCCACCGACACGAAGCGGTCCGGACCTCCGCGTGCCGGCGCACCGGCCCTTCCCGTACCTGACCCCCCATCAAGCGCCCCTCGCAGCAAGCGGATCACTCCTACGTGTGAGGGTTGATCACGGCACGGTCTCGGCGGCGTTCGGAAGACGGGACCCAGGTGGCCACGGGGTTACGATCGGGCAACGCGCACCAAGCCGCCCGTTCGACGGCAAGCGACCCGAAGGGCCACAAATCCAGATGCCGGTCAAGGTCAGCGTCATCGTCCCCGTGTACAACCCGGGGGCCTACATCGAGGACTGCATCTCCTCGCTGCGACGGCAGTCCCTGCCTCCCGAGGAGTACGAGGCGGTCTTCGTCGACGACGGTTCCACCGACGGTACTCCCGCACGGCTCGACCGGCTGGCCGCCGAGGACCCGCGGATGCGGGTGATCCACCAGGAGAACTCCGGCTGGTCCGGCACACCGCGCAACGTCGGGATCGCCGCCGCCCGCGGCGAGTTCGTGATGTTCGTCGACAACGACGACTACCTGGGCGACGAGGCCCTGGAGCGGATGTACACGTACGGCGTGGCCAACGGCGCGGATGTCGTCGTCGGCAAGATGGCCGGCAGGAACCGCGGTGTGCCGGTGGAGTTGTTCCGCCGCAACCACCCGCGGGCCACGGTGGAGAACGCGCCGCTGATCGACAGCCTCACCCCGCACAAGATGTTCCGCCGGGCGTTCCTCGACGAGATCGGGCTGCGTTTCCCGGAGGGGCGGCGTCGGCTGGAGGACCACGTCTTCGTCACCGAGGCATATCTGCGGGCGGCCAACGTCTCCGTGCTCAGCGACTACGTCTGCTACTACCACATCCGGCGTGACGACGCCTCCAATGCCGGTTTCCAGCGCTTCGATCCGGTGGGTTACTTCACCAACCTCCGCGAGGCGCTCGACGTGGTCGAGCGGTACACCGGACCCGGCCCGGTGCGTGACCGGCTGTTCCGCCGGTGGCTGCGGGTGGAGATGGTGGAACGGCTGCGTGCCCGGCGGCTGCTGGGGCTGCCGGACGACTACCGCCGGGAGCTGTTCGGCGAGATCCACAAGGTGGTCGTCGAACGGTTCGGACCTGCTGTCGCGGCCGGGCTGCAGCCGACGCAGCAGGTCGTCGCCTCGCTGACGGCGGCGGACCGGTACGACGACGTGGTGGCCTTCGCCGAGTGGGAGGCCGGCGTCGCGGCGACGGCGTCGCCGACCGGCGTGGAGTGGGAGGGCGGTTCGCTGCGTCTCGGTTTCACCGCCGAATACGCCTCCGCGGGCGCGCCGATGACGTTCCCCGCCGACGCCGTCCGCGCTCCGCTGGCCGATACGCCGAAGAGCGTGGAGGAGGCGGTGGCGTGGGTCGGCGCCCAGACCGCGGCCCGCTTCACCGAGGCGACCGCCGATCTGCTGCTGCGTGAACGCTCCAGCTCCGCCCAGTACTTCCAGCCCGTGGAGTTGGTCCGGGAGAAGGTACCGGTGGACGGCGGGGAGCGGGTGCGGCTGGTGCTGCGGGCGACGGCCTCGGTCGACCCCGGCGTGCTGCCGGGTGACGGGGCCTGGGACGCCGTCGTACGGGTCAGGCTCGGCGGCTGGACCAAGGAGTGCCGTCTCGGTCCGGCCCCTCGTGCCACCCGGCCGGAACCGTACGCGGGCGTCGTCGCCGGCCGGGCGGTCCTGCCGTACTGGACGGAGCCGCACGGCAATCTCTCCCTGGATGTCGCGGTGAAGGGCAGGCGGCTCGGCCTCGGCCAGGTGCGGCGGCCGGATGTCACGGTCTCCGGCGCGCGGCTGCGCGCCAGGATCCCGCTGCACGCGGCGGACGGCACGCCGGTGCGGCTCCGGTTCTCCTCCGCGGGCCGGACCCTGTACGCGCCGGGCTCGCTCACCGCCGAGCCGCAGCGGCCGGGGTCGCGGCTGGAGGCGACGCTGCCCTCGGGACTCCCCCGCGGTGTCTGGCGGGTGGCGCTCGACCTGGACCGGGAGGCCACCGAACCGCGTTTCTCCGGGCTGCCGTTCGCGGTCCGTGTCGGCCGGGGCGGAGTGCTGGTGGTGCAGGTTCCGCGCCCCCGTACCGGACGGAAACTGCTGCGCAGGGCGCGGCGGGTGCTCGGTGCCGCCCGTGCGAGGGTGGCGCCGCTGGTCAAGGGGAGGCGGTGACCGGTGCGCGCACTGGATCTGGAGGGCGCCTGGGTACTGGAGCCCAAGGTGTTCCCGGACGACCGGGGCAGTTTCCACGAGTGGTTCCGCGGTGAGGAGTTCCGTGGGGCCACGGGCTACGACCTGTCGATCGCGCAGGCCAACTGCTCGGTGTCGCGCCGTGGGGTGCTGCGCGGGGTGCACTTCGCGGACGTGCCGCCCGGCCAGGCCAAGTATGTGACCTGTGTGCGCGGCGCGGTGCTCGACGTGGTGGTGGACCTGCGGCTGGGGTCACCGGCGTACGGGAGCTGGGAGGCCGTCCGGCTGGACGACGACAGCCGGCACGCGGTGTTCCTCGCCGAAGGGCTGGGGCACGCCTTCATGGCGCTCACCGACGACGCGACGGTGGTGTACCTGTGCTCGACGGGTTACGCGCCGGGCCGCGAGCACGGGGTGCACCCGCTCGACCCGGCCCTGGGCATCGAGTGGCCGCAGGGCGTCGACCCGGTGCTGTCGCCGAAGGACGAGCAGGCGCCGACGCTGGCCGAGGCGGAGCGCCTCGGCCTGCTGCCGTCGTACGAGGCCTGCCGCGCACGCTCGAAGGAGCTCCGCGGCAGGGGGCTCAGCGGCTGACGCCGACCTGGTCGAGCGCGCGGCGCAAGGGCTCCCAGCCCAGGCGCCGCGGCAGGCCGCGGTTGCGGGCCTGGGTGAGCGGGCGCCAGAAGCCGGCCTCGATCAGTGCCTCGGGCGGCACCGCGCCGGCCCGCTCCAGGATCGTCTCGGGCACCTTCTGCGGGTCGGGCACCTTGTACTCGGCCATGATCTCGTCGTACTTGTCGTGCAGCACGGTGTTGTCCGGGTCGGCGCCGAAGATCACGAGCTGGCCGGTGGGCTGGGTGTCGACGAGAATCGTCACCAGGTCGGGGCGGTGGCGCGCCAGCACCTCGGTGATCTTGTAGACGTCGCCGGTCCAGGCCGTGGTGTGGCGGTCCCGGGCCGCCTCGTCGACGTTGCGCGGCAGCATGTCGTCGAGGACGATCACGCTGGACCAGTCGGAGTGCTTCTCGACGTTCATGAGGTCGCGCAGGGCGTACTCGAACAGGTGCATGCCGTCGATGAAGGACAGGTCGAGTGTGGTGCGCCGCCAGTGCCCGACGGGGCTGCGGCCCCGGCGGAGGTTGCGCAGCGGGTGCCGGCCGCCCTTGAGGTGGGCCAGCGGGTTGTCACGGGCGAAGAAGTCGTCGCTGGTGGCCTTGACCAGGTGGACGTCGCACTTCAGTTCCGAGACGACCTTGAAGGCGGGGTCGACCGCGATGCTGGGGACGCGTGACAGGCGCAGGCTGCGGCCGTCGTTGACGCCGATCTCCAGGTAGTTGCGGTTGGCGCTGGCCTTGTGCAGTGCGCGCAGGAACTCATGGCGTTTCACGAAGGGGACTCTCCTTACGGATCCGGGGCAGTGCTTCGTGCAGGGCGACGCGCCAGTCACGCGGTGCCGGCAGGCCGATGTCCTGCCAGCGGTCGTGCGCGAGGACGCTGTACGCGGGGCGCGGTGCGGGCCGGGGGAAGGCCGCCGAGGTGGTGGGCCGTACCCGGTCGGGGTCGGCCCCGACCAGCTGGAACACCTCCCGGGCCAGGCCGTACCAGGTGGCCTCGCCGGAGTTGGTGGCGTGCAGGACGCCGTGCACGTCGTCGCCGAGGCGGGGGCCGAGGTCGGCCATGCGTGCGGCGACGTCCGCGCTCCAGGTGGGCTGCCCGCGCTGGTCGTCGACGACGTCGACGGTGGGGCGGCGGGCCTCGAGACCGATCATCGTCCGCACGAAGCTGGCGCCGTGGACCCCGTAGAGCCAAGCGGTGCGCACGACGGCGCTCGCGCCGGGCAGCTCCTCCAGCACGGCCCGTTCTCCGGCCAGCTTGGAGCGGCCGTAGGCGGTGCGCGGGGCGGTCGGGTGGTCCTCGGGGTAGGGGGTGGTGCGGGCCTCGCCGGGGAAGACGTAGTCGGTGGAGACGTGGATCAGCCGGACGCCGTGCACCGCGCAGGCGCGGGCGAGCAGGCGGGGCCCGTCGCCGTTGACCCGGGTGGCTTGTTCCTCGTCGGTCTCGGCGTCGTCGACGGCGGTGTACGCGGCGCAGTTGACCACGATGCCGGGACGGTGCTCGGACAGGACGTGCTCGATCGCCTCGGCCCGGGTGATGTCGAGGGCGGCCCGGTCGAGGCCGGTCACCTGTTCACCGCGCCGGGCCAGTTCGTCGACGGTGTCCCGGCCGAGCATCCCGCCCGCGCCGGTGACCAGCCATTTCATGGATTTCCCCCGGTGACGCGCTGCTTGAGCGGCTCCCACCAGGCGCGGTGGTCCCGGTACCACGCGACGGTCTCGGCGAGGCCGGCGGTGAAGTCGTGGCGGGGGCGGTAGCCGAGTTCGTCGCGGGCCTTGGTCCAGTCGACGGAGTAGCGCAGGTCGTGGCCCTTGCGGTCCTCGACGTGCTCGACCCGGTCCCAGCCGGCGCCGCAGGCTTCGAGGAGGAGGCCGGTGAGGTCCTTGTTGGTGAGTTCGGTGCCGCCGCCGATGTTGTAGACCTCGCCGGCCCGGCCCCTGGTCCGCACGAGGTCGATGCCCGCGCAGTGGTCGTCGACGTAGAGCCAGTCACGGACGTTGAGGCCGTCGCCGTAGAGCGGGACCCTCGCGCCGTCGAGGAGGTTGGTGACGAAGAGCGGAATGACCTTCTCGGGGAACTGGTGCGGGCCGTAGTTGTTGGAGCAGCGGGTGACGCGGACGTCCAGGCCGTGGGTGCGGTGGCAGGCGAGGGCGAGCAGGTCGGAGGAGGCCTTGGAGGCGGAGTACGGGGAGCTGGGTTCGAGCGGGTACGCCTCGGTCGCCGAGCCCGACGCGATCGACCCGTACACCTCGTCGGTGGAGACGTGCACGAAGGTGTTCACGTCGTGGCGCAGGGCGGCGTCGAGGAGGATCTGGGTGCCGAGCACATTGGTGAGGACGAAGTCGGAGGCGGTGAGGAGGGAGCGGTCGACGTGCGACTCGGCGGCGAAGTGGACCACCTGGTCCGCCTCGGCGGTGAGTTTGCCGACGAGGTCGGCGTCGCGGATGTCTCCGTGGACGAACTCGAGTCGGGGGTGCTCGAGCGGGAGGTTGTCGAGGGTGCCGGCGTAGGTGAGCGCGTCCAGCACGGTGATCCTCGGCGCATCGGCGGCGTCGGGCGCGTCGGCGGCGAGCAGCCTGCGGACGTAACGGGAGCCGATGAAGCCGGCGGCTCCGGTGACGAGAAGGTTCATGAGTGGATCTGCACCTTGCTGTGGTCTCCGAGGACGAATCGGTGGGCGCTGGGAACGCTGGGGGCCGGGGTCACCTCGACATGGCGGCCGATCAGTGAGGACTCGATGCGGCGGACGCCGTCGATCGAGGAGTCCCGCAGCACGATGGAGAATTCGAGTTCGCTGTCGGTGATCCGGCAGTTCTCCGCGACGGAGGTGAAGGGTCCGACATAGGAGTCGCTGACGACCGTGCCGGAGGCGATGACGGCGGGGCCGACGACACGCGAGTTGGTGATCCGGGCCCCTTCCTCCACGACCACCCGGCCGATGGTCTCGGAGGCGTCGTCCACTTCGCCGTCGATCCGGCGCTCGACGCCTTCGAGGACGGACCGGTTGACCTCCAGCATGTCGACGACGTTTCCCGTGTCCTTCCAGTAGCCGTGGATGACCGTGCAGCGCACGTCGGCGTGGGAGTCGATCAGGCGCTGGATGGCGTGGGTGATCTCGAGTTCGCCGCGCCAGGAGGGCTTGACCGCGCGCACCGCGTCGTGGATGGCGGGGGTGAAGAGGTAGACGCCGACGAGGGCGAGGTCGCTCTTGGGACGCTCGGGTTTCTCCTCGAGGCCGATCACCTGTCCGTCCGCGTCGAGTTCGGCGACGCCGAAGGAGCGGGGGTCGGCGACCTGGGTGAGCAGGATCTGGGCGTCGGGCCGGTGCCGGCGGAACTCGTCGACGAGTCCGCTGATGCCGCCGACGATGAAGTTGTCGCCGAGGTACATCACGAAGTCGTCGTCGCCGAGCCAGTCGCGGGCGATCAGCACCGCGTGGGCCAGCCCCAGAGGATGTTCCTGGGGGATGTAGGTGATGCGCAGGCCGAACTTCGATCCGTCGCCCACCGCGTCCTCGATCTCCTCGGCCGTGTCGCCGACGATCATTCCGACGTCGGTGATGCCGGCGTCCGCGATCGATTCCAGCCCGTAGAAGAGCACGGGCTTGTTGGCCACGGGGACCAACTGCTTCGCCGAGGTGTGGGTGATCGGCCTCAGCCGGGTGCCGGCGCCGCCGGACAGCACGAGAGCCTTCATCTGCCTCACCATAGTGGTGCACGGCGCACGGAACATCACTTGTTTTAACGCTTCATGACGAAATCCCGGACAGGACCCGTCCAGTCGCCGTCTTTCCGGCCCATGACCGCTGATTCGCGCGGAACGGGGACGCCCGATCCCCTGTCGGGCGTGTCGGCCCGTCCCGGCCCGGTGCGTCAATGCCCTTACCCGGGCGGGGGGTTCCCGCGGTGCGGTTCGGGCAGGTCGGGAGCGGAGGTGCACCGGGCCGGTGACGGCAGGCGCGGGACGGGATCGCGGCCCGGCGGCCTGTCACCCGAAGGGATGACACCGGTGCCGGGAGCGTTGTCGACGCCCGGGACGACGCCTGCTCACCGGTGCGCGCCGAGTTCCGCCCACACCTGTTTGCCGCCGCTGACCGGCAGGGTCCCCCAGGCCGCCGACAGGGCCTCGACGAGCAGGATGCCCCGGCCTCCGGTGGCCTCCCAGCCGATGCTGCTCGGCTTGGCGGGACTGCGGGGCGAGGCGTCGGCGACCGTGAGGCGCAGCCGGTCGCCGACGAGGGTGAGGTCGAGACGGACCTGCCCCTCGGTGTGCACGAGCGCGTTGGTGACCAGCTCGGAGACGACGAGCAGGGCGGCGTCGAGGTCCTCGGTGAGGTCCCAGGAACGCAGGGTGCGCCGGGTGAAGCGGCGGGCGTGACCGACGGCCTGCGGCACCCGCCACACCGTCCAGGTCTCCCGCAGCGGCCGCAGGGTCATGCCCTCGTAGCGCATCAGGAGCAGGGCGACGTCGTCGCTGCGCGGGGCCTTGCCCAGCAGGCCGTCGGCGACCATTCCCAGGTCGGCCGGGTCGGCGGCCGCCAGCCGGCGCGCGAGGTGGTCCATTCCCTCGTCGATGTCGGCCTCGACGGTCTCGACCAGGCCGTCCGTGGTGAGGGCGACCACCGTGCCGGGCCCCAGCCTCAGCGGGCTCATCGGGAAGTCGGCCTGGGCCATGACGCCGAGCGGCGGACCGCCCTCCACCTCCGCGATCTCGGTGCTGCCGTCCGGGTGACGCAGCACCGGCGGCAGATGCCCGGCGCGTACACACCAGGCGGAGCCCTGCTCCAGGTCGACGTCGACGTAGCAGCAGGTCGCGAAGAGGTCGCTCTCCATGTCCACGAGCAGCCGGTTGGTGTGTGAGACCACCACGTCGGGCGTGTGCCCCTCGACGGCGTAGGCGCGCAGTGCGGTGCGCATCTGTCCCATGAGGGTGGCGGCGCCGGCGCTGTGGCCCTGGACGTCGCCGATGACCAGGGCGACGTGGTTGTCGGGCAGCGGGATCACGTCGTACCAGTCGCCGCCGAGCTCGAGGCCGGCGGTGCTGGGCAGGTAGCGGGCGACGGCGATCGCGCCGGGCAGCCGGGGCAGGCTGCGCGGCAGCAGCTGGCGCTGGAGCATGCCGACCAGTTCGTGCTCGGCGTCGAAGGCGCGGGCCCGTATGAGGGCCTGTCCGGCGAGACCGGCGGCGGCGGTGAGCAGGGCGCGCTCATCCGCGCCGAAGTCGTGCGGGGCGTCCCAGCCGATGAGGCAGGCACCGGCCGTCCGGTTGCCGGCGGACAGCGGCAGCATGGCGAGACCACCCGGTCCGACCTCGGCGAGGGAGGTCTCCAGAGCGCTGCCCGCGGGCCATATCCGGGCCCGGCCCTCGCGCAGGACGGCAGCGAGCGTGGGCATGGTGCGCACAGGCGCCTCGGGCCATTCGGTACGCCACTCGGCGCGCCACAGGTCCGGCCAGGCGTCCGGTTCCGGCGGGTCGAGGACGGTGACGACGAGCCGGTCGCTCTCCAGTTCGGCGACCGCGATCCGGTCGGCCCCCAGTGGCCCACGCAGGGCCGCGACCACGGCCTTGCCGACATCGCGGACCGTGACCGCGGTGGTGAGCGCGGTGGCCAGGCGCTGTACCCGGGCCACGTCGGTGACGTCGGCACGCAGGGTGGAGGCGTCGGCGACGGAGCCCACCAGGCGGGCCGGACGGCCCTCCCCGCCCGGCAGCAGCCGGCCGCGCAGTCTGAGCCACTTCGGCGGGCCGGCGGGCTGCACGACCCGGAACTCCAGTTCGCGCTCGCCGACGGTCATGTGGTCGGACTCGACGACCGACATCACGGAGGGCAGGTCCTCCGGCACGGCCCGGCCCACGAGGGTCTCGACGCGTCCGTCGAAGTCGTCCGGACCGAGGCCGAAGAGGTCCAGGATGTCGTCGCCCACCCGGACCCGTCCGGTGTCCATGGCGAGGACGAAGGCATCCGGTGCGGGGTTTCCGCCGCCGTCGGGCGCCGGCTGCCGCCCGGGAAGGGCGACCGCGTCGGTGACGAGTCCGAGGCAGACGCGGTCGTCGGTGTCGAAGCCGCCGGGGTGCTCGCTGACGGCGAGCAGGCAGCCACCGGAGTCGTGGCGCACGGGCAGCGCGGCGAGGGAGAAGTCACGGGCCGGGACGCGCCGTGCCTGGGCCTGGGCCTGGGCGGCGAGTTCCTCGGGGCCGAGCCACACCGGCCGCCCCCCGCGTACCGCGTCGGCGGCCGGGGAGTGCCCGGCGGCGGGATAGCTGTCCCGCACCCCGCACAGGGTCCGCGGAATCCCGGCCGACTCCACCAGGCGCAGTTGCTCGCCGTCTCCGCTGGGCGCGTACACGGCGACGAAGGCGGCGCCGGCGAAGACCAGGGCCTGCTCCAGGACCCGGCGCACCCGGTCCGGCGACTCCGGCTCGGCAGCGATCGTCGCGAGGGCACCTTCCGCACGCAGCGTTCTCGTGCTGCGTCCCGCAGCGCCCTCACCGACCACGTTGGCCATTACAGCGCTTATACGACATCTACGCAGCCCCTGCGTCATTCTCCGCCCCTCCGGGGGTGCGGGGACAAGGGCGGACAGCACGCAGCCGGGGCGCGGCTCGCGGGCCGGGCAGGCCCCGGCCCGCGAGCGGGCAGCCCACGTGCGGG
The DNA here is from genome assembly GCF_026242095.1 of Streptomyces sp. NEAU-W12. NCBI lineage: Bacteria > Bacillati > Actinomycetota > Actinomycetes > Kitasatosporales > Streptomycetaceae > Streptomyces > Streptomyces sp. NEAU-W12. Next base: position 19,004 of record NZ_JAPJDM010000011.1, on the reverse strand, counting down.
CGGGACGCGTGCGGACCCCCGCTGCCGGTGTGTCGGCGTGCCGCCGCCCCCGGTCCGCCACGGTGCGTCGTGGCGAGCCGGGGGCTCGGTGATGGCTCGGCGGGTGACGGTCAGTGGGTCTCGGCCAGGCCGTCCTCGGCGCCCTGGCCGGCGCCGTAACCGGCTCCCTCGTCCTGGCCCGCCTGCTCGCCGTCGACCTCGCCGTCGACCTCGCCGGCCTGGTCGCCGCCTGCCTGGTCGCCGCCTCCGGTGCCGCCGTCGCCGAGCGTCGCGCCGACCGCCGCCAGGGCGGTGGTGACCGGCTGGAAGAAGGTCTCGCCGCCGACCGTGCAGTCGCCGCTGCCGCCCGAGGTGAGGCCGATCGCGAGGCCGTCCTGGGTGAACATCGAGCCGCCGCTGTCGCCGGGCTCGGCACAGACGTCGGTCTGGATGAGACCGGTGACCGTGCCCTCGGGGTAGTTCACCGTGGCGTCGAGTCCGAGGACCTGGCCGTCGGCGAGCCCGGTGGTGCTGCCCGTCCGGAACACCTCCTGGCCGACGGCGGCCTCGGCGGCCTCGGTGATCTGAAGCGTCTGGCCGCCCACGTCGACGTCGCTCGGTGCGTCGGTGGCCGGGTCGTCGTACCGGACGAGTGCGAAGTCGCCCTCACCGGGGAAGACCGCCTGGTCGACGGTGGCGATCGGCTGTCCGTTCTGCGCGTCGGACCACTCGTCGGCCGCGACCGCGCAGTGACCGGCGGTCAGGAAGGCGGGCGCGCCGTCGTCCGCGGTGACGTTGAAGCCGAGCGAACAGCGTGCGCCGCCGGAGAAGATCGCGTCGCCGCCCGAGGCGAAGGTCCTGAAGGTGCCCGCGGACTTCTTGATGGTCGCCATGCCGGAGCCGAGGCCCTGCACGGTGGACTCCAGTCTGTCCCAGTTCTCGCCGGTCACCGTGGAGTCGGCGGTGACCAGGATCTTGTTGGTGCGCGGGTCGACGGCCCACGAGGTGCCGGGGATGGTGGCCTCGGTCTTCAGCGTCCGCTCGCCCGCGGCCAGTTCGGCCATGCTGTTGTCGACCTCGCGGACGGTCGCGCCCGCCTTCTTCGCCTGCACGATCACGCTGTCGTCGTCGCCGGGTACGACGTTGACGACGAGCCGCTGCCTGTCGCCGTCGTAGTAGGAGCCGGCGAACGCGTCGCCGAGGAGCCCGGCGAGCTGTGAGGCGAGGTCCGAGGCATCCGTCGCCTTGAGGGTCCTCGGCGCGGCCGCCGCGTCGTTCGACGCTCCGTCCTGCGACGCGTTGGCGCTGGGGAGCAGGATCGCTGCGGCGCCGAGCGCCACCGCACCGCACACCGCGATCGCGGCCTTGCGCTTCGGAATTCGCTTGTGACTCAAACTTCTCGACCTCCTGGGGGGACCGGAGTCGTGCCGCCGTGCGGCGGCTGTCGGGGCGCCTGGACGGCTGTTGGTACGCACGGGTCCGGCGGAGCGTTCAAATCCCTTTGCGGTCAGTCGGTTTGCGCCACGGAATCGGCCGGCAGGCACGCGCGGCACGGCACCCCGCCAACCCTCGGGACGGAGAGACCCACCGCAAGCGGCCGCGTACGTTCCGTCGCCCTCCCGGCCCGGAATCCCGGCTGCGGCGAATCTGCACAACGCGTGCTCGACCCGGTCACCGCAGCGGGAAGCCGCCCACGGGCCGGCTGCCTTCCGATACCTCTTGGGGCCGGCGTGCCGGATTCCTCCCGAGGGGTGCAAACGGAGGAGGGGGCGATGCGGTGACCTCTGTGAAGAAGCCGCCACCGGGCCGTCGCCTTCTCTGCACGCCTGTGCGCGACACGACCGCAAGTTGCCTGGTGAGAGGCTTGCTCGAGTGGAGGGCCGGGTCCGGGGCGTGCTTTGATCCATCGCGCCGCGGGGCCGCTTCGGACATCCGGCGACGGGGGTCCGGGGCCCACGGCCGCGGCCTTCACTCTGTTCCTGGAGGGCCGCTCCCCTTGTGACACATCCCCACGAAGGGACCTTCCCTCATGGACTCCCCCCAGGTCGAGACCGTCGAGATCTCCGACGCCGAGCTCGACCACGTCTCCGGCGGCCCGTCCGTGAACGCCGTGAACACCCCCACGGGCGCGGTGGACGGCATCGCCCCGGTCTCCGGCCCGGTCCGCACGGCCGCGGGCACCGTCGAGGGTGTGACCGGTCTGAACACCGCTTTGGTCACGAACCTGGTCGCCGGTCCCTGATCGCGCCCCTGTGCCGCCGAGCCCTGGAGCCGCCCCCCGGCTCCGGGGCTCGGCGTTGCTTTCGTGAAGCCCTTCCGTCCTGGGCGGTGCTTCGCAGTCCGACTGGGTCCGGGCCGGTCCGTTCGAGGCCGCCTCGGTCCGTCTCGTCCTTCGCAGAGTTCACGCGGGTGCGGGAAGAACCGTGCAGTTCCGCCAACAGGCCCTCGCCAAGCTCCAGTCGCCCGAGGAGCTCGACCTCCCGGTGCGCTTCGCCCGCCCTCAGGGCTGGCCGGTGCTCGCCGTGACCGTGGTGGCCACGGACGCCGCCTGGGTGGGGGCGGCGACCGGATCGGTGACCTCCACGGTGACCGCGTCCGCCGCCCTGACACACGGGCAGAGCCGTTACGTACTGCAGAGCCCGGTCGCCGGCCGGGTCACCGCGGTCCTCGCGAAGCAGGGTGAGCGGCTGCCCGCCGATTCCCCGGCCCTCGAGGTCCGTACCGAGCGGGGCGCCACGGTCGTCCACATCCTCGACGCGGGCCGGGTCACCACACTCGCCCCCGACGTCGGGCAGATCATCCGGAGACCCGCCCCCGGCCACGCCGGAGGCCGGCGGGCGGCCCCACTCCGCCCGCCGGCCTCCCTTTGCGGGGCCGCACGTTCCGCGAGGAGGTCGGCACTCCCCAGTACCCGACCGCCACGCGGTCACGGGAACCGTGCGGTCCCGGTCTCAGAACGCGAGGACGCCCGAACCGTGGGCGTTCATCACGCACTCGTTGGCGAAGGTCCGCTCGTACGAGAGCCGCTGCCCCTGCCACACCCCGTCGACGGTGACGACGACCGGGTCGTACTGATGGGTGCAGAACACGCCCTCTCTCGGCGCGAGGGCCTGCAGATCGCCGTTCACCTCGGCCAGTTCCCCGCACGCGTCGGCCGCGGCCGGGTGGGTGCCGGAAGGGCCGGGGGCGCAGGTCAGGGTGACCGCGCGCTCCGGTGTGACGGCCATGGCGCTCTCCCCGTGGCCCATGGTGAGCACCAGGGCCGACGGGGCGTAGAGCGCGGACGGTGCGCCGCCCGGCGCGGCCGACGCGGCCCCGGACAGAGGTGCGCAGACGGCTGCGGCGGTCAGGCCGATGGTGGTGGCCCAGCGCGCGGTGTTCCGCATTGTGTGCTTCCTTCCGCTCGTTTCGACGAGTCGCCGGCCCGTGCTCGGTGGTGCCGGACCGGCGAGCGGGAGTCTGCCGAGTCCGCCGCGGAAACACACATCGACCGGACCGCTTTCGGTAACATTGCGTATTGAATCAGTGGCGTGAAGTCACGGAACGCGCGGGCGTGAACCCGGTAACCGCACGGGTGGTGTTTGCGGGAAGTGGCCAGATGGCCGAATTCCCACTGTTTCGCAATAGGCCTGAAACATTCCGCTTCCGTTCCCGGCAGACCGTTCCGCGATGCCTTCTGTTCATGATTCAGTCGGCTCGACGAGGAGAGGCGGGGACGTGGTGTGACCGGACACCGGGCGGACTTCCAGTACGAGATCTACCTGAACGGGATGACGGGTGCCGTGCCCCGGCTGCCCACGGACCTGACCCGGCTGGAGGAGCTGACCGAGCGGCGGCTCGGGCCGGGGCCGGTCGGTTATGTGGCGGGCAGCGCGGGCGACGGCAGTACCGCGCGCGCCAACCGGGCGGCTCTGGCCCGCCACCGGATCGTGCCGCGCATGCTGCGGGACGTGCACGAGCGTGACCTGTCGGTGGAGGTGCTCGGCCGCGCGCTGCCGGCGCCGGTGGCGCTGGCGCCGGTCGGGGTGCTGTCGCTGATGCACCCGGACGCCGAGCCGGCCGCCGCGCGGGCGGCTGCCGCGCAGGGTGTGCCGTTCGTGCTCTCCTCCGCCTCCAGCACGCCGATGGAGCAGGTCGCGGAGGCGATGGGCGACGCGGAGCGCTGGTTCCAGCTGTACTGGCCGAAGGACCCTGAGATCGCCCGGAGTTTCCTCGGCCGGGCGAGGGCCGCCGGGTTCACGGCTTTGGTGGTCACCCTGGACACTCCCCTGCTGTCCTGGCGTCCGCGCGACCTGGACCAGGCTTTCCTGCCGTTCCTGCACGGAGTGGGCACCGCCAACTACTTCTCGGACCCCGCCTTCCGGGCCGGCCTGGCCAGGCCCGTGCACGAGGACCCGGACGCGGCGGTGATGCATTTCGTCGGCATGTTCTCCGACCCCGCCAAGACCTGGCCGGACCTCGCGTTCCTGCGGGAGAACTGGGACGGGCCGATCGTCCTCAAGGGTGTGCTGCATCCGGACGACGCCCGGCTCGCGGCCGATGCCGGGATGGACGGGGTGGTGGTGTCCAACCACGGAGGCCGTCAGGTGGCCGGGGCCGTCGCGGCGGCGGACGCGCTGCCCGGTGTGGTGGCCGCTGTCGGCGACCGGCTGACCGTGCTGTTCGACAGCGGTGTCCGCACCGGTGACGACGTCTTCAAGGCCCTTGCCCTCGGCGCGCGGGCGGTGCTCCTGGGACGGCCCTACGTCTACGGGCTCGGCCTCGACGGGCAGGCAGGGGTCGAGCACGTGATCCGCTGTCTGCTCGCGGAGCTGGACCTCACCCTCGCCCTGTCCGGGCATGCCACCCCGGTCACGGTCGGGCCCGGTGACCTCGTGGAGGGCACCGGTTGACCCGGCCGGGACGGCGGGTACCGGGCCGGGGCGCGGGCTCCCGTGCCCACTCCCCCGCCCCGGCCGCGCGCTTCACGTCACCGGCCCGGCCGGTTCCACGGACCCTGCCGCCCGGGTACGGGGCCGGCTGATCGACAGGACGTCCTGGGCCGAGGACACCGGCTCGGTCAGCCAGCGCTGGTTCTCGCTGCGGTCCCGCACCCTGATGACGATGTCGGCGTTCGCACCGGGGGCGGCCGGCACGAGCGCCAGCTGTTCGTCCCAGCGGGGCAGCAACTCGCCCTGCTCGGTGAGGTCGTAGCGCACGTCGTCGGCCCGGCTCTCGCCGGCGTCGGCGCAGGTGGCGAGGACGACGACCCCGGCGTCCTTGTGCGCGTCCAGGCACAGGCCCGGGTCGGCCACGCTGCGCAGCAGTCCGTCCTCCTCGTAGGTCCACTGCTGGCTCAGCCTCGAGGAGCATCCCGCGAGCCGGGTGCCGGTGCCGTCCTGGGGCTCGCCCCGGGTGTCGAGGCACAGCCCGGAGGCGATGTTGCGCAGGAGGGTCGGTTCCGGCCCTGTGGGCAGTCCGGCCACGCCCGGCGGGGACTCGGTCGGTACGATCCCCCGGCCGTCAGCCGCGCTGGTGGCACCGGTCGGGTCGGTGCCGCTGCCGTCGGAGGGGGAGCCCCCGGCGATGAGCACGCTCACCAGCACGCCGGCCGAGACGGCCCCGAGGCCGGTGAGCAGGGTCCTGGTGGAACGCACCGTGTCCGGGCGCCCGAGACCGGTGAGGCGTGGGGGGACAGGGATCCGGGACAGCAGGCGGTGCCGGCTGCCACCGGACCGTCCGCCGCCGTGGCGGTGTCCGCGGCGGGCCGCGCGGCCGCCGCGCGGGCCCGGTGTCGCCCGGCCGGGACGCGAGTCGAGGTAGCGACGGGCGCCCCAGCCGAGAACGGCCTCGGCGATGAGCGTGCCGAGGTCCCCTTCGAAATGGCTGAGTTGCTCGGCCGCGTTCCGGCAGTAGCGGCACTCCGCCAGGTGCTGCCGGACATCGGGGAGCAGTGTGCCGCCACGGCGGATGGGGACGTCGAGGAGTCGGTTGTAGAACCGGCAGTCCTTCGTCGGCGCGAGTTCCTGATGGGCCTGGACACAGCCCTGACGGAAGGTCTCACGCGCCTGCTGGAGCGTGCTCGAGGCGATGTCGGCGCCGATGCCGAGAAGGCCGGCCGGGACGGACACGGGTTCCGCCTCGACCTCGACGTGCCAGAGCACACAGCGGGCGAGGCCGGGCAGGGACCGGAACGAACGATGGGCCAGTGTGCGGTTCTCCGGCGTCATCGTCCTGGCCGCGCGCATGCCGCGCCCACCGGCCGGCTTGAGCAGTTCCGGCAGGGCACCGGTGCTCCGGTCGTCCGAGGCCCATTCCCGGACCGTGTCCCGCACGGCCACCAGCAGGACCGGCCGCAGGGCCACGGCCGGTTCACCGAGGGCCACCCGGTTCAGGACACGGTGCTGCGCCGCCGCGGTGACCATGGCGGCGGCCGGCCCCGACGAGGCGAGGCAGACGGTCGCGTAGTCGTGCATCGCCGGCCAGTGACGTGTGGTCAGCATCGCGACGGAGTGTGCGCCCTCACTCTCCGGACGGCCTCGCAACCGTGCGGCGAGGGACTCGTCGGACTCCCCCGGATCCCCTCCGGGAGAGGGATACGAAGACCGAGGGGAACAAGGGGTGGGCACTGAGGTGGTTCCTTCCCACACGCAGGTGACACAGAAGTTCTGACGCCGAGAAGGGAGGTCCCAGGTGGTCCGTACCTCTTTGGCGGCGTTGCGCGGGAGGGGGCCAATTCACCGATGGTGAAAGCGGACCCGGTTCATCAACGCGCGTGCGACTCCGGATTTTACCCCCTCACGGGTGGCTCACTCTCGCACAACCGGCACACGGCCAACAAGGCGCCGGGGAAACCTCCGCTCGTTGACAGGAAGTCAAAAGGAAAAACGTGGCCGGAGTCGCCGGTATCGGCTTTCCACCTGCGTTTTCCCGCGGTTCACCCGGTTCTCGTATTCCGGCGGTGGTGTCAGATCTGCCAGGAGCGGAGCCGGTCGGCGGCCCCGTAGACGTCCGTCGTGCCGGACATCAGGTCGCGGGCGAGGTCGACGATGGCGCCGTAGGGCGGGTCGATGCCGACACCGCTGACGAACATGTACGCCACCGCCGTGGCACACGCGAAGCGGGCGTTGGCCGACGGCAGGGGGCGGAGCAGGGCGAGGGTGTGCAGCAGGGCGGCGGCCCGCCAGGCCGCGTCCGAGTCCACACCGAGGCGGGGCGGATCGACGCGGTGCCGGGCGACGGCCGCGACCAGCGCCGAGAAGTCGTTGATGGTGGGCTGGTCCGGAAGGACCTCCTCGTGCCGCTGGAGCAGCCAGGGCACGTCGATGTGCAGAACGGATGTCATCGGTCAGGCGGCCCGTCCCGCGCCCTCGGCCCGCGGTTCGTCGTCCGGGAAGGCGGCGGCGAACTCGTCGGCGTGCGAGGCGAAGAACCGGCGGAAGGCCTCCGCGCCCTCCTGGAGCGCCCGGTGGCGGGCGATGTCGGCCGCGGCCGCCTCCCGCACCAACGCCTTCATCGACGTACCGCGCTCCTTGGCGATCTGCCGCAGGTCCTCGAGCTCGCGGTCACTGAACTCCACATTCAGAGCAGGCATGGCATCACGGTACCGCTCGGGTACTCGATCGTAAATACCACCAGCTCAGAGCGGTTATGAGGCGGTACCGAAAGGGTGCGCCGGAGGTGCCGTCCCCGTGAACGGGACGACACCTCCGGCGCCGGCGCGGGTACCGCGGTCCGCTCCGGTCCGCTACCCCTGATCGGCCACGAAGGAGGCCATACGGGTCAGGGCCGCGTTCCAGTTGATGGTGTGCTCGTTGGTCGACCAGGACTGGATGTCGTCGATGAAACAGAACTGGCCGACGCAGCCCTGGAGCACCGACTGGGCGTAGGGGTCCTGGATGCTCGAGTTGGGTCCACCGGAGAGGGTCCCGGCGGGCGGGTTCGGCAGCGCCGGGTCGAGCTGGCGGGCGTACCAGCGGCTGTGCTGGTTCTGCACGCTGACCTCGCCGTACCCGGTGACGTAGGAGATGTTCAGGGCGTTGCGGCCGAGGATGTAGTCCATGCTCTGCAGCGCGCCGTCCCGGTACTTGGCGGCACCGGTGAGGTCGTGGGCCGTGGCGAGGACGACCGCGTTGTTGAGCACCTGGTGGCTGGAGCCCCAGTCGTAGACATTGCCGGCCGGCGCGTACGGCATGCCGTACGGGTGGGCCTTCAGTGTGGCCAGGTAGCGGTCGGCACCCTTGATGACGGAGCCGCGGACCCCGGCCCGGCCGGGCAGCTTGTTCGGCACCGTCGCGAGGTCGAGCCGGCCCGCCGCCGCGGTGCGCGACCAGTCGAAGCCGAGAGGGCCGAAGATGTCGGCGGTGTGCACCGGGGAGTTCAGGACGTACTCCTTGAACTGCTCCTCCCCCGTGGTGAGGTACAACTCGGCCGCCGCCCAGTAGAACTCGTCGCCCACCTCGTCGTCCGGGTAGGCGCCGCCGCCGATGCCGTCGTCCGGGCTCGCGTACTCCTCGGGGTGGGCGAGCGCGGCCCTCCAGGCGGTGCGCGCCGCGGCCAGGGCCCCGGCCGCGAACTCCCTGTCGTAGGGCCGGTACAGGCGGGCCGCCTGGGCGGCCGTGGCCGCGAGGTTCAGAGTGGCGGCGGTGCTCGGCGGGTGCAGTTCGCGCTTCTGCGGGTCGTCGCCGGGCAGCAGCGGCAGCCCGGTCCACTGCTCGTCGTGGATCTTGTGGTGGGCCATGCCGGCCAGCGGCTCGCCCTCGGGCACCTGCATCTTCAGCAGGAACTCCAGTTCCCAGCGGGCCTCGTCGAGGATGTCGGGCACACCGTTGCCGCTCTCCGGGATGTCCAGGGTGCCGTCGCCGAGCTTGTCCGCCTGGCCGGTGCGGGCGTGCCGGGCGCGTTCGTAGGTGCTGAGCACCTCCCAGGTGCTGATGCCGCCGTTGACGACGTACTTGCCGTGGTCGCCGGCGTCGTACCAGCCGCCGGTGACGTCGAGGGAGTAGTCGCAGACGCCCGGCTGGCAGGGCACGGCGCCGTCGCCCTGGTTGGGGGCCGCGTCCAGGTGACCGGCCGGGCGGGCATAGCCGGGGCGCAGGTCGTCGCGGATCTCGATGCCGCTGCGCTGGGTGTAGTAGTACTTCGCCGAGTCCAGCCGCAGCCGTTCGTAGGCGCCGGCGCCGATGTCGAACGGCCGGCTGGTCTCGCCGTCCACCGTGAGGGTGTAACCGGTGCCCCGCACGCGGTGGGCGCCGAAGTCCACCGAGTGGACGTTCTGCCCGGATGACCCGTCCACGCCGCGCGGCAGGGTCGTGCCCTGCCGGACGACCCTGCCGCCGGCGTCCTTCAGCTGCCAGGGCAGCCGCCCGGTCGCCCCGGTGACCAGGGTGGCGTTCTTCGGGCCCGCGGGAAGGTAGCCGACCTGGTTGACGCGGACCCGGGGGCCGGTGTCGGGCTCGTACGGCTCGGGCTCCACGCCGCCCAGCAGGGACACGTCGTCCATGCAGAAGCGCCAGGGGTCAGGGCTGCCGCCGAGTTGGAGACCGACCTGGCCCTGCGCGGTGTCCACGGGCGCGGTGAAGGTGTAGGAGTACGTGTCGCCGGAGACGCTGAGCTGCGGGGAGACCTCGTAGTAGGTGTCGTACGGGGCCACCGACAAGCCGACGAGCGCCCGGACCACGTGGCCCGCGGGCGTGCCGTTCGCGGCGAAGGAGAAGCGGTACGACTCCCCCTTCACGAGGGTGATGCCGTTCTGGCCGACGGCGGCGTCCCACCGGTTGGTGGTTCCGCCGGGGACGTCGGCGCACAGGCGGCCGTCGGACAGGCTCGTGGTGACACCGGCGGAGGCCCACCAGGGTTCGGTGGTGGTGTCGAAGGTGCCGTTGCGGACCTGCTCGGCCTCGTCCGCCCCGGCCGGGGCGGCGGGCAGCGCGGTGAGCGCGGTTGCCAGCAGGCCTGTCAGGGACAGCAGAGCGGTTCTGCGTCTGTTCACGTCTGGGCTCCTCTGGTGGGAGGACACGGCGGCGGCTACGAGTGGGAGCGCTCCCATCCGTAGGGAGCCATCGTTGTGGCAGGTGTGACACTCCGTCAACGGTCGGGACGGGACTGGTGACGAACGCCGGCGGGCGACGCGTGAATACCGGCCACGTGCCGGAACGGCACCGGACGGGGCCTGGACAGGACCCGGGCGGCGGGCGCCCCGGGCGTCGCTCCCGCCCTTCCCCTCCCGTCCTTCCTCTCCCGCCCGTGGGACCCCTGCCAGGGCGGGGTTCCGGCCCACGCCCACTTCCGACGCACTAGGGTGGAACTCCGGCGATCGACCGGTTCACGGTGAATGTGCGCGATGGAGTGGCGACGATGAGAGCGGACGACCCGTTCGACGATCCGGCAGCGGCTCGTGCCGTCATCGCCGCCGACGGCACCGTCACCCGGTGGAACGAGGGCGCCCGGCACCTCCTGGGTCACCGGGCCGAGGACGTGGTCGGCCGCCCTGCGGCCCTTCTGCTCGCCGACGGCGCACAACCGCCCCCGCCGCCGGCCGGCCCGCGCTGGAGCGGCACGCTCGCGCTGCGGCACCGGGACGGCGGCGCCGTCACCGTGTGGATGCTCGCCCACCGCGGCCGACCCGAGGACAGTGACACCGAGGACTGGCTTGCCGTCACCCCGCTGCCGTCCGGGCGCACCGATCCCACCGGGGATCCGGTGCTCTGGGCTGCGATGGTCCAGTCCCCGTGCGCCACCGTCGTCTTCGACACGGAGCTGCGCCTGCACGGCGCCAACGACGCGATGGCCGGTCTCCTCGGGCTGCCGGCCTCCCACCTGCGCGGTCTGACGCCCAGCGACATCGGCGGTCGGCCACGGCACGCGGAGCTGGAGCGCCACATGACCCAGGTGCTGCGGACGGGCCGGGGCCACGACGTGCAGACACGCGTGCAGGCGTTCGGCAAGGACCACGACGAGGCCTGGCTGGCCCGGATCGCACCTCTCACCGACGACGCCGGGCGGGTCGTCGGCGTCTGCGTGACGGCCCACGACTTCACCGACCAGAGCCGGGCCCGGGCCCGGCTGCAGCTGGTCAACGAGGCCAGCATGCACATCGGCACCACCCTCGACGTCACCAGGACGGCGCAGGAGCTGACGGAGGTCTGTGTCCCCGCGCTCGCCGACTTCGTCAGCGTGGACCTCCTCGAACACGACCACGGTGCCGACCCCACCGGCCCGCTCACCCTTCCGGTCTCGCTGCGCCGGGTCGCCCACCGGTCCCGCACGGCGGGGAGCCCCGAGTCGGTCGCCGACGCGGGCGAGGTGGTCGTCTACCCGGCCGCCGCGCCTCAGGCCGACTCGCTGATCGCCGGGCACAGCGTCGTCGCCTCGGTGCCCTCCGGCGACCTCGATCCGTGGCTCGCGGTCGATGACGTCCGCGCCCGGCAGGTCCGGGAGTTCGGCGTCCACTCGATGCTGTCCGTCCCGCTCCAGGCCCGCGGTGTCACCCTCGGCGTGGCGGCGTTCACCCGGTTCCGGCACCCCGAGCACTTCACCCACGACGACGTGCTGCTGGCCGAGGAGATCACCGCGCGTGCGGCCGTCTGCATCGACAACGCCCGCCGCTACTCCCGCGAACGCGAGACCACCCTCACACTCCAGCGCAGCCTGCTCCCCCGCGGTCTGCCCCGGACGGCCGCGGTGGACGCCGCCTCCCGGTATCTGCCGGCCGCGCGCACCGGTGTGGGCGGTGACTGGTTCGACGTGATCCCGCTGTCCGGGATGCGGGTGGCCATGGTGGTGGGGGACGTCGCCAGCCACGGCATCCAGGCATCGGCGACGATGGGCCGGCTGCGTACGGCCGTGCGTACCCTCGCCGACATCGATCTGGCTCCGGAGGAACTGCTCACCCACCTCGACGACCTGGTCCTGCACCTCTCGCACGAGTCGGGCGGTGACGCCGGCCCCGGCGAGGTCGGCGCGACCTGCCTGTACGCGGTGTACGACCCGGTGTCACGGCGCTGCACCCTGTCGAGGGCGGGGCACCCGCCGCCGGTCCTGGTCCCGCCGAGGGGACCGGTGCGCGTGCTGGACATGCCGTCCGGGCCGCCGTTGGGTCTGGGCGGGCTGCCCTTCGAGTCCGTGGAGGTGGAGCTGCCCGAGGGCAGTGTGCTGGCGTTCTACACGGACGGTCTGGTCGACGGCCGAGGGGACGACAGCGGCGCGGACGCGGGCTCGCGCATGTTCTGCGACGCCCTGTCCCACGCGCCCCCCGGGTCGCTCGACGAGGCCTGCGACCGGGTCCTGCACGCCATGCTCCAGTCGGGTCCCGCCACGGACGACGTGGCGCTGCTGCTGACCCGTACCCGCGGTCTGCCGTCCTCCCAGGTCGCCACCTGGGACATCCCGGCCGACCCGTCGCTCGTCGCGCCGGTGCGCAAGCAGGTCCTCGACCAGCTGGGCGTGTGGGCGCTGACCGAGGCGTCGTTCACCGTCGAACTGGTGGTGAGCGAGCTGGTCACCAACGCGATCCGCTACGGGGCGCCGCCGATCCGGCTCCGGCTGATCAGCGACGCGTCGACGCTGATCTGCGAGGTGTCCGACACCAGCCACACCGCCCCGCATCTGCGGCGCGCCAAGACCTGGGACGAGGGCGGCCGGGGACTGCTCCTGGTCGCCCAGCTCACCCAGCGGTGGGGCAGCAGGCACACCGCCGAGGGCAAGACCATCTGGGCCGAGCTGGGGCTGACGGAGGAGCCGTGAGTGCCTGACCGGCCCGCTCCTCCCGGCCCTCGCTCCTCCTCCCCCCTCGGCCCTAGCTCTCGTCCTTGACGCGGCCCCGGGTGACGGCCTTCATCTGGAGATCGGGATCCGGGGTGTCGATCGTCCAGCGCTGGGCGTCCGTGTCGTCACGGGCCTTGAGGACGAGGGCGCCCGAGCCGTCGGTCGCCGCGGGTGCGAGGCCCAGGCCCTGACCGGAGCGGGGCACCAGGGTGCCCTGGACGGTGAAGTCGTAGCGTGCGCTGTCGGCGTCCTTCCGGGTCTCGCCCGTGCACCGGGCCAGACGCACCGAGTGGCCGAGGCGGGAGTCGAGGCACAGGTCCGGTTCCGCGGCGCTGCGCAGCAGCCCGTCGGTCTCGTACGTCCACTGCTGGACGCCGACCGCCGAGCAGGCGGTGAGTTCGGTCTCGGCGCCCGCGACGGCCCGGCCACCGACGACACCCACGCACAGGCCGGAGGCGGTGTTGTGCAGCCGGCCGCGCAGGGCGCCCTCGGCGGCTTCTTCGGAGCGGAACCACGACGGGTCGTCGGGCGGGCTGTCCGTGGCGGCGCCGGGGGATTCGGAGGGGCGGTCCTCGCCCCGTGCGGCGGCATCCTCGGCACCGCCCGTGGTCCACAGCACCAGCGGGAGGACGACCAGCCCGCTGACCGTGAGGAGGCCCGCGGCGAGGTGGCGCCGGCGCGCGGCCCGGCGGGCGGCCTTCCGGGCGACACGGGAACCGGCGCGGAGCACGGCGCCGCGAGGACCGGTACGGTCGGCCGCGCGCCGCCGGGAACGGACACCGGACCGGGAGGCCGCCCCCGCGGTGCCGACCGGGGCCGCGGCGGTCGGGGGGGTGCTCGGTACCGGGGGCGCCGTGAGGGCCGCGGGGATGGTGGGCGTGGTGCGGGGTGCCTCGGTGGGGAGGGGCGGGACCGGTCTCCCCGTGTCCGTGAACGACTCGCCCTCCACCGCCGGAGGCTCGCCCGCAGACACGGCGAACCGGTCGGCCTCCGTGCCCGGCCGTCCGTCGGCGGGGCCGGGGAACGCCGCGCCGATGACCCCCTCGGGTGACGGCCGCTCCCCGGCGGCCGACTCGTCGGTGACGTCGGCCGCCTGCGCTCTGCTCTGCGCGTATTCCCGTGCGCTCCAGCCCAGGACCCCCTCGGCCAGGGCCGTACCGAGTCCGTTGATGAAACAGGCGAGTTGGTCCGCCGCGTGCCGGCAGTGGAGGCAGTTCTCCAGGTGGGTGCGCAGGTCCGGGTCGAGTTCGGTGCCCGCGCGCCGGTAGCTCACCTCCAGCAGGCGCAGATAGCGCCGGCATTCCTGGTCGGAGGTGAGTTCGCCGTGGAGTTGGAGGACTTCGTCCCTCAACCGCTGCCGGGCGCGGCGCAGTTCGGTGCGGGCGCCCTCCTCGTCGAGGGCGAGCAGCCCGGCGGGGACGTGGAGCGGTTCGGATTCGACCTCGGTGTGCCACAGCAGACAGCGCGCGGACTGCGGCAGTCGTCGGAAGGCCCCTGACAGCAGGCGCCGTTCGGGCGGCGGCAGAAGTCGTGCGGCCGGCCGCCGGTCGCCGTCGGCGGGGGCGGCGGTGAGATCGGGGTGGAGCATGTCGCGCCGGTGGTCCACGTCCCACTCGGCGGCGATCCGGCGTACGGTGACGAGGAGTTGGGGTCGCCATGCGGAACTCGGGCCGTTGTCCCGCAGGGTCTCGCCGAAGAGCCGGGTGAACGCGGCGGTGGTGAGCATACCGGCGGAGCGCGGGCCGTCGGTGCACAGCCGGGCGTAGCCGAAGACCGATTCCCAGTGCCGGTCGAGGAGTTCACCGACGGGGTGCAGTGCCGGAGCGGCCCCCGTCCACTTCCGCAACTCGTCGCCCAGTTGTTCGTCCGTCACGTCGAACGCATGGGCCGGGGCCTGGGAATTCGACAGGCCGGTGTCCTTCACGGATGCAATCCTCTCGGGGACGCGCGACATAAAGTGCGTACCAGCGGACGCGGGGCCTCGCCGACGATACGACGGGAGCCCCTCCGTACTGGATTCGAAATCTCGAACACCCGCCCGGAACGGCCCTTTTGAAGCCTGAGTGGCACGCTGGGGCGGCGTCGCGCACCCAGGACAAAAGGCATTGCCCGCGCGACGGCAGGACCCACTTTTGCACAGGCCAACGACCAGGAACAAGAGATTCCGAGGCTTCCCGCATTCCTCGTACGGGCACAGCGGTTTGACTGTACGTCATCGGCTTTCGAGCCGCTCGGGCCACGCGCCCAATCATCCGATTCGACAGCCGGTGTCCGAAAAGGCAATGCGGACACACGCCGCGCAGCCCTCTCCGTTGCCGCATGTGCGCGTGCGGGTCCCGGCACCCGGGGCCCGCGGGTGCACGCGGCACCACTCGGCTCCGGCCGCGCTCATCGAGGACGTACGAGGTCCAGGGCCCGCTCCCAGTGGAACTCGGGCCGTCCGCCGTCCGGCACCGTCTCCCCGGTGTACGGCTCGCCGAAGCGGACGCCCATGGCGGTGAGCCGCTCAACGCTGTCCCGGTAGGCGGGGTGGGCGGCCAGCGCGTCGCCGACGCACGGCAGGACGGCGACCGGCACACCGAGCCCCGTGGCCTCGCACAGGGTGCCCAGCGCGAGCGTGTCGGCGATTCCGGCCGCCCATTTGTTGACGGTGTTGAAGGTGGCGGGCGCGACCACCACCGCGTCGGGCGCCGGGAAGGGGCACGGTTCGCCGGGGGTGCGCCAGGCGGACCTGATCGGCCTGCCGGTCTGTGCGCGGACCGCGACGGCGTCGAAGAACCCGTTCAGGGCGACGGGTGTCGCAATGACGCCGACCTCCCAGCCCTGTTCCTGCGCGGCGGTGATCAGTTCACCGACGTCCGCGGCGACACCGGCAGCACAGACGACGACGTGGAGAAAGGGCTTCCGGGTTTGTTCGGTCACCCGGAAGGCCTATGACCCGGACGGCGGGCGGAGGGGCGAAACGGGCGCGGTACGGGCGCCCGGCGGGCCGGACGGTCCGCCGGAACCCGCCGAACACCCCCGCGTCGTCGCCCTCGACCAGGATGCGCTCGATCTCTGTGGCGGCGGCGTCGGGCACCTGGTGGGCGGCCGGTTCCCGGTGGGGGCGGTGGCGTCGGCGCGGGTGTCCACGGGGCCGCGGTGCTGCCGTGCTCGCCCTCCGCCGGTCCAGCCGACGGTCGCAGGGGGCGGCGTACAGCCCGGTGACGCGGCCCGGGTCGCCGCGGCCGATCCGGCGCAGCGGTTTCTCCACGGTGGCGCGGGGGCCGGCGGGCGGGGCGGTCCGGGCCGGGGCACGGTCATGGCCGTGCCGCGGACACGCCGATGACGCCGTGACGCCGGAGGCCGTGCACGGTCCGGCCGACACTGGTACGGAAACGAGTTGGTCCGCATGGCCCGACGGCCGTCCAGGAGAGCGGACCGGCCGTGGGCCTCGACGACGGGACGGATGGCATGCCCCTTCACGGCGAGTACGAGCCCAGCCCCACGCAGTGGGTGCGCGACCAGGTGGAGCTGTACGAGAGCTCCGGCGGCACCGAGGGGACGACCCTGCAGGGCAGGCCGGTGGTACTGCTGACCACGCGGGGGGCCAGGAGCGGCAAACTGCGGAAGACCCCGGTGATGCGCGTCGAACACGAGGGCCGCTACGCGGTGGTGGCCTCGCTGGGCGGGGCACCCCGGCACCCGGTCTGGTATTACAACCTCAAGGCCGATCCGCAGGTGGAACTGCGTGACGAGCAGGTCCTGCGGGACATGACGGCCCGTGAGGCGACCGGGGAGGAGAGGGCGCAGTGGTGGGAGCGGGCCGTCGCCGCCTTTCCCCCGTACGCCGATTATCAGGAGAAGACGGACCGGGTGATCCCGGTCTTCGTGCTGGAGGCGCGCGGCTAGGTCCTCTCGTCCGGGGGCCGTGGGGAGCCACCCGGTCGGCACTTTCCCCGGTTCGGTGTGCATGAGGCGCCGGACGGCGGGCACTCGCGGTTCGGGCCCCGCCGCGTTCCCCCGTCGCGGCGGGGCCCACCCCTGCCGCCCTCACCGTGGGGGACGCCCCGGTCGGGCCCTGTCGGGCCGTGCCGAGGGCGGAAAACGGGGAACGTGGGTCGCAGGTACTTTCCGAACGCCGACACCGACTGGGAGATCCACGTGGCGAAGACGAAGAGCAAGAAGAAGCTGCCCCTGGCCTACAAGCCCATCGGGTTCGCGCTGGGCTGGACGAGTGGCGCCGTGGCGGGGATGGCGTTCCAGAAGACGTGGAAGCTGATCCGGCACGAGGACGACGCCCCCGACGCACTGGACCGGGACCGCCGCTGGGGCGAGATCCTGCTGGCCGCCGCGATTCAGGGCGCCATCTTCTCGGTGGTGCGCAGCGCGGTGAACCGGGCGGGCGCCAAGGCCATCGAACGCTCGACGGGCTCCTGGCCCGCCGACGACAAGGGGATCGCCTGACCCCCGGCCCGTCCCGCCGTACGGGGCCCCGACACCCCTGGGTGTCGGGGCCCCGTACGGCGGGGATCAGCCCAGTTTCGGCGCCACCGGCACATTGCAGCGCAGGGTGAAGGAGTGCCCGGACGGATCGGCGTAGCCGCGTTCCTCCAAGGGGCCCGTGGCGTCCTTGGTCTCCACCGGACGTCCGCCGAGGCCGACGATCCGGCGTTCCGCGGCGTCCAGGTCTTCGACCTCGAACTCCAGGTGCGCCTGAAGCGAGTTCTCGGGGCGCGGCCAGCTCGGCGCGGTGGCGTTGGTGTCCCGGCGCAGTGCCAGCCGGAAACCGTCGGCGGCCCGGATCTCGACCCGGTTGGCGTTGGCGTTCACCACCTCCGCAGCCAGCAACTCACGGTAGAACTCGGCGAGTTTCTCTGGCTCGGCGCAGTCGAGCACCACCACTCCCGCAGGCACGGTCGACATGTCTCCTCCACAGGGTCCGGGGTCCGTCCACGGGTCGGGGCGGCTCCCCGGCCTGTACTGGGCGCCTTTCCCCGTTCCAGGGATTCAATCAGTGGCAAGTCCACTGACTTCCGCGGTGTTTGATGTGGCATGTGCCTCAAGTGGCTTGTTGCACAACGGATATCGCGGCAATCACTCGGTATAGATCATCTAGGATCTGGGCATCCTCGTTCCGCTTGCCGGTTCAACCTTCGTACCGGGTAGCCGAGTTCGAGGGTGCGGGCCGTCTCCGCGACGGCCCGCCCGCAGGGCGGGGGGACTCTGCGTTCCGTCTCCCGAAAGGAAGCACATGTTTCAGGACGTCCGGTTCGACCTCCCCTTCGACACCCCGGTCAGCGAGCATCTGGAGTACGCGCGGGCGCGTCATCTGCGCTGGGTGTGGGACATGGGGCTGGTGCGCAGCCGGGCCGGTTTCGACGAGTACCGCTCCTGGGACCTGCCGCAGGCCGCCGCCCGCACCTATCCGTACGCCTCGGCCGAGGACATGGTCGTCCTGATGAACTGGTTCTCACTGGCGTTCCTGTTCGACGACCAGTTCGACGCCGGGCGGCCGGACCGGGCGGACGTGATAGCCGACGTGGCGCGGGAGCTCATCGTCACCCCACTGCGTCCGGCGGGGAGCACGCCCCGGGTGGTCTGCCCGATCACGGTGGCCTGGGCGCAGGTCTGGGAGCGCCTCTCGGATGGCATGTCCCTGACCTGGCGGACCCGGTTCGCCGCGTCCTGGGGCCGGTTCCTGGTGGCCCACTGCGAGGAGGTCGACCTGGCGGCCCGCGGGCTCACCGGGACACTCGGCCTCGAGGAGTACGCCGCGTTCCGGCGCCGTACCGTCGGCATCCACCACAGCATCGACGCCGGGGAGCGCAGCCGCGGATTCGAGGTGCCCGCGCGGGTGATGGCCCACCCCCTGGTGGAGCGGATGCGCGATCTGGCCGCTGACACCATCGGCTTCATGAACGACATCCACTCCTTCGAGCGGGAGCGGCGGCGCGGGGACGGCCACAACCTGATCGCGGTACTGCACCGGGAGCGCGGCTGCTCGTGGGAGGAGGCCGCGGCCGAGGCGTACCGCGTGACGACCGCCTGCCTGGAGGAGTACCTGGAACTGGAGGCACGGGTGCCCCGTATGTGCGACGAGCTCGGGCTCGACGCGGACGAGCGCGAGCGGGTGGACAAGGGTGTGCAGGCCATCCAGCACTGGATCGAGGGCAACTACGAGTGGGCTCTGACCAGCGGCCGGTACGCGGCGTCGAAGGAGGGCGCGGTGGCCACGGCCGAGCAGGCGGGCCGCGGCTCGGTCGACGACCTGCTGACCGTGTGAGAGGGCCGTGGCGCCC
>NZ_JAPJDM010000107.1:0-545 GCF_026242095.1 Streptomyces sp. NEAU-W12 | reverse complement strand
GGTGCGGGCGGCGGCTACTTGGACGTGACGATCTCGACGAGGACGTGCCGGCGGCCCTCCGGGTCGGCGGCCTCACCCACGGGGGCGAAGGAGTGGGGGTCCACCTCGTACTGGTGTTCCTCGTCCTCGACGGTGGTGTGCAGGTCGGCCTGGTACGCGCTGGTCTGCACGCCGTAGACGGCCGGCAGTTCCAGGCTCAGGTAGCCGCTGTCGCCCGTGGTGCGGAAGCAGACGGTGCTGTTGTCGCGCGTGTAGACCTTCAACAGCCCCGTCCGGCTGTCACATGCGGCGAGCACGATGTGCCCGTCCCCCCGCTTGAGCAGGATGCCCTGCTCCTCGAGGATCTTGTCGGCCTGCGGGTACGCGAAGTCCTCGACGGCGTACCCCGGGTCCCCCTCCGCCACCGCGGCCATCGGCGGCGCCTCCCGCCCGCCCGGTCCGGAGCCGGAGAGCCCCGCACCCAGCCCCAGGACGGCCGCCCCGGCCGCCGCGCACGACAGCAGTGTCCGCGTAACGCGTTTCCTCATGCTCTTCCTCACATGGTT
>NZ_JAPJDM010000106.1:0-672 GCF_026242095.1 Streptomyces sp. NEAU-W12 | reverse complement strand
CACACCACTGCCGGCACCGGCGGTGTCGGGCCCGGCGGTGTCGGGCTCGGCGACCACCGTGTCGTCACTGGCAACCGACCAGACATCACTGTCATCACCGGCGTCGCTGAGGGAGCTGACGTCGCTGAAGAGCGAGGCATTGTCCTCGAAGTCGCTGAGGGAGCTGACGTCGCTGAAGAGCGAGGCATTGTCCTCGAAGTCGCCGGAGTAGTGAGCCTCGCCGACAGTGGGCGAGGGAGACGGTGCGGCGGGAGAGGCGGCAGAGGCACCGCCGGTGTCCTGGAAGAAAGAGGAGGAAGAGACAGGCAGGGCGGTACCGCTGGTGTGCGGCCCATCGGTGGTGACCTCACCACCGGGACCGGGAACAGCGGTAGTGACGGCGGGACGGTCGGCAGCCGACGGCGGGGCAGCGGGCAGATCAGCCGTGGCCGCTTCATCGAGGGCGCCACCGGCCGGCACCGCCGTGGAAACACCGGTGGTACTGGTGTCAGTCGTATTGAAGTTGGTGCCGGTGAGCGCGGCGGCCGCCACACCACCCACCACCCCCACCCCCGGCGCCGGCACAGCCGAGCCGGCCGAGACCGTGGAAGGCTTCTCCTTCCCCGCACCGTCACCGGCCGAGAACTTCCCCATAAAACCGGACGCATCATTGACATGCTGCGCCCCGACCGC
>NZ_JAPJDM010000105.1:0-705 GCF_026242095.1 Streptomyces sp. NEAU-W12 | reverse complement strand
TGGTGGGAGTTCGACATCCGTCCGGAAGGACGCGAGGCCACGATCCGGGCGCTCGTCGAGGAGCGGATCCGTGAACTCCCGGAACTCGCCCCGTACCGCGCCGACCTGACCGCCATGCTCCGCAGGATGGCGAAGGACGCCCACGACTCCGGTGCGCTCTACCTGGGCTGCATGGCCGAGAACTTCGACGGCGTCCCGCTCTCCGCGACCGTCACGGTCTCCGTCCTCGGTGCCGGGAACGAGCAGGGTGTGGCCCTGTCCACCGACCCGCGGGCCATCGCCGGGAGCCTGGGCACGATCACCGCCCGCCGCGAGGGCGACGCCTGGCGCAAGGTCACGACCGTCGACATCCCCGACGTGGGCCCGGCCGCGCGGACCTACGGCGTCGAGGACGTGCCCGTCGCGCGGGGCGACAGCCGTACCCTGCGTATGGTGCTGACGCAGACGTACATTCCCGTGCCGGGAACCACCGACCAGGTCGTCCTCGTCTCCGGGGCCAGCCCGGTACTGGACCTGGCCGAGGCGTTCCACGACGTCTTCGACGCGGTGACCAGCACCTTCCGCTTCGTCTGAGCGGATCCGCAGAAGATCCGCAGAAGAGAGGACTCCGGGCCATGGGCAAGAGCGACCTCGCGCTCCCGCTGAGCGAGATGGAGGACTACGGACGCCGGCTGCGGTCGCTCAGGACACGGCTGAACCACACCA
>NZ_JAPJDM010000104.1:0-736 GCF_026242095.1 Streptomyces sp. NEAU-W12 | reverse complement strand
CTGCAGATAGTCGAGCTTGGCGGTCAGTCCCTTCAGGTCGCCGATGCCGTCGCCGTTGCTGTCCTGGAAGGAGCGGACGAGGACCTCGTAGAAGACGGCTCGCTTGAACCAGTCGGGGTCGCGGTCCCTGACCGGAGTGTCCTCGAAGGTGTCCGGTACGGGCTCGTTGACAGTCATGACGCTCCTGACCCTCCGGTTCGCTGTGCGGCGGGCGGTCGCTGGACGTGCAGGACGTGCGCGGGAGCCCGCCCCGGTTCCAGGCGCACGTAGTTGGCCCTGCCCCAGTGGTGGGTCTCGCCGGTGAGCTCGTCGCACACCGGCACCGACTCGTGCCACTCCAGGCCGAGTTGCGGCATGTCCAACGAGACCGTGGCCTCCTGGGTGTGGTGGGGATCGAGGTTGACCACCACCAGCACGACATCCGGTCCACTGCGTTTGCTGTATGCGATGACCGCGTCGTTGTCGGTGTGGTGGAAGCGGAGATTTCGCAGAGCCCGCAGCGAGGGGTGCTGCCGTCGGATGGTGTTGAGGCGGGTGATGAGGGGGGCGATGGTGCGGCCGGTGCGCTCGGCGGTGTCCCAGTCGCGGTGTGTGAGCTGGTACTTCTCCGAGTGGAGGTACTCCTCGCTGCCGTCGCGCAGGGGGGTGTTCTCGCAGAGTTCGTAGCCGCTGTAGATGCCCCAGGTGGGGGAGAGGGTGGCGGCGAGGACGGCACGGGCCTCGAAGGCGGGCCGGC
>NZ_JAPJDM010000103.1:0-739 GCF_026242095.1 Streptomyces sp. NEAU-W12 | reverse complement strand
GCCTTCCAGAAGTAGACGAAGCCGGTCACGCCGGCCAGCAGCGCCCAGCCCAGCGCGAACGCCCACACGTGCGGCGGCAGGTACGAGGACCCGTAGCCGTCGATCAGCGCGAAGCGGACCAGGTCCATGTAGACCGCGGCGGGATTCAGCTGCAGGACGTCGGCGAGCCAGTGGGGGACGTCCTTGTCGGCGAGCATCGCCGGGATGCTGAACATGACGCCCGAGGCGTACATCCAGGTGCGCAGCACGAACGGCATCAGCTGGGCCAGGTCCGGGGTGCTGCTGCCGAGGCGCGCGAAGATCAGCGCGAGGCCGGTGTTGAAGACGAACTGGAGCAGCAGCGCGGGGACGACCAGCAGCCAGGACAGGGCGGGCGCGCTGCCGAACGCCACCACCACGACGACCAGGACGATCATCGAGAACAGCAGCTGCTGGAGCTGCTGCAGCGCGAACGAGACGGGCAGCGCGGCCCGCGGGAAGTGCAGGGCCCGCACCAGGCCGAGGTTGCCGGAGATGGCCCGCACCCCGGCGAGGACCGAGCTCTGCGTGAACGTGAACACGAACACGCCCGTCACCAGGAACGGGACGTAGACGTCGCTCGGAATGCCCCGGCGGGCGCCCAGCAGCAGGCCGAAGATGAAGAAGTACACGGCCGCGTTCAGCAGCGGCGTGGCCACCTGCCACAGCTGGCCGAGCCTGGCCTGGCTGTACTGCGCGGTCAGCTTCGCCCGGGAGAAGG
>NZ_JAPJDM010000102.1:0-764 GCF_026242095.1 Streptomyces sp. NEAU-W12 | reverse complement strand
CGAGGAGCGAGCAATGAGCACCACCGACACGGACATCGCGGGCTGGAACTCCAAGGCCCTCGACGAGATCCTCTCGAACGACGCGGGACGTCCCGTCCTGTTCACCAACGCCCGCATCCTGACGATGGACCCGCTGATCGGGACCATGACCGGTGCCGACATCCTGTTCGTCGGCTCCCTGATCGTCGCGGTCGGCCCGTCCCTGTTCACCGCGGCGGAGGACGACAACGCCATCGTCGTCGACGCCACGGGCACGACCATCGTCCCCGCCGTCGTGGACACCGTCGCACTGGCCGGCGGCCGCGGCGAACGCTCGGAGCACGTCGCGACGCTGACCCCGGGCAACACCAGCGACCTGCTGGTGGTGCCCGACGAGTTCGCCGCCGACGTGCCGGGCGCCCTGGCCACGCTCGTCTCCCGGCCGGAGCGGGTCCGCGCACTGGTCGCGGCCGGCCGGCCCGTGCTGTGGGCCGGCAGCGACGCCCCCGGCCGGGCCACCGCCCCCGAAATGGGCATCCCGGCCTCACCGGACCTGACCGGCAGCCCGCGGGTCGGCGTGTGGATCGACCAGGACGACTTCCTGCACCAGGAGCTCACCGCCGACGGCCGCTACGACGAGACACGGGGCGGCCGCCCGCACGCCTACCAGGGCCGGTACTGGATCGACGGCGACCGGATCGACTACCTCGACGACCTCGGCTTCTGGGCCGTGGGCTACTTCCGCGGCGACGAACTCCACCACGTCGGCTACATCATGCACCTGG
>NZ_JAPJDM010000101.1:0-885 GCF_026242095.1 Streptomyces sp. NEAU-W12 | reverse complement strand
GAGCCTTTTCCAACCTCATGCCGAGGCGTGATGAAGGACGAGGACGGCCTGGACGATCGCGGTGATGCGGTTGGTGCTGCAGCGGAGCTTTCGTAGGAGGCGCCAGCCCTTCAGCGTGGCCATGGCCTGCTCGCCGAGGCAGCGGATCTTGGCGTGTGTGCTGTTGTGCCGGCGCTGCCACTGCTTGAGGCGGCGGCCGCGGAAGGGTACTCGGATGGGACCACCGGCACCTTGATACGCCTTGTCGGCCCAGCACTTGAGGTCGGCGTCGGTGAGCGCGTCGACGATGCCGTGGGTGCGGGCGGCGGTCAGGTCGTGGGTCGATCCGGGCAGGGCTGGTGAGGCCCACAGCAACCGCCCGAAGGGATCGGTGAGGACCTGGACGTTCATGCCGTGACGTTTGTGTTTGCCCGAGTAGTACGGGGTGTCGGCGGCGATCCGGTCGATTGGCAGCAGGGTGCCGTCCAGGATCACGAACGCCTTGGTCCGGGCGATGTCCATCGCCTCGGCCAGGGTGGGTGCGAGGGCGGCCAGCACATCGACGGCCTCGCGTATGTAGCGGTACACGGTTGCGACGCCGATACCGAACCCGGCGGCGAGCTGGGCGTAGGTGTCACCGCATCGCAGATGGGCCAGGGCGAGGAGAGCCTGACGGCTGGCGGTCAGCCGACGCCATCGGGTCCCGATCTCCCCTCGCCGGGCAGCGAGTCGTCCCGTCAGGCACCGCAGGGTGCGACTGGACAGGTCGATCGACGACGGGTAGACAAGCACGCGAAGCTCCTGGTGGCTACGGGCAATCTTGGTCGAGAACCCGTCTACCAGGAGCTTCGTCGTTCCACCGATCTGTCCGACACGCGGTCAGCACCGTCAGGCTGGAAAAGGCTC
>NZ_JAPJDM010000100.1:0-985 GCF_026242095.1 Streptomyces sp. NEAU-W12 | reverse complement strand
TGGTGTGATGTGTACTGCCCGGACTCAAGCGGTCGGAATGGAAGATCGCGTTGCCTGCCGTGTGTCCGCCCGCGTGAGCCATCCGGATGGCGTCCGAGACCAGCTCCGTGCGCATATGGCCGGCCATCGACCAGCCCACGACCTTCACGGGTGCACAGGTCGATGACGGTCGCGAGATACAGCCATCCCTCAGCCGTGGGCAGGCAGGTGATGTCGCCGACGAGCTTCAGCCCGGGCATCGGAGCGGTGAAGTCACGGCCGACGAGGTCGGGCGCCGGCGACGCGGTCCGGTCCGCCTTTGTCAAAGATCTCGCTCTGCGTCGCGTGATCCCGACGATCTCGTGCTCCCGCATGAGCCGTGCGACACGTTTGCGGTTCACGACCTGGTCCTGGTCACGGAGTTTTCGGGTGATCCGGCGGGCTCCGTAGGCCCCGCGGGATGCTGTGTGGATCTCCCGGATCCGGCGGGCCAGTTCCTCCTCCGCCCCGGCCTTGTCCTGTCGCGTCTCCTTGTTCCTCCGCCAGGCGTAGTAGCCGGAACGGTCCCAGCCGAGGACGTCGCAGATCCACTTCACCCGATGGGTGGTCCGGTGCTCGTCGACGAAACGGAAGCGGATCATCACCATGTCGCCTCCCGCGCGAAATAGGCGGCGGCCTTCCGGAGGATTTCGTTGTCCTCCTTGAGCCGGGTGTTCTCCCGCCGCAGCCGCTTGAGCTCTTCCTTCTCGGCCGAGGTCATCACGGCGTCACCCTCGCCGTCCCCGGTCTCGCCACGGGACCGGTCCTCGCGGATCCAGTTGCGCAGCGTCTCCAGATGGATGCCCAGACTCCGGGCGATGTCGGTGAGCGACCGGTCCTTCGAGGTCCGGGCCAGCGCCACCGCGTCCCGCTTGAACTCTTCGGGGTAGTTCTTCCGCTTTGCCACCTTGGATCACTTCCCCTGGATGACGAGTCATCCAGCGTCCAGGTGTCGGAATTTTGGGGG
>NZ_JAPJDM010000010.1:256698-277014 GCF_026242095.1 Streptomyces sp. NEAU-W12 | reverse complement strand
TTCATAGTGTTTCGGTGGTCATAGCGTAGGGGAAACGCCCGGTTACATTCCGAACCCGGAAGCTAAGCCTTACAGCGCCGATGGTACTGCAGGGGGGACCCTGTGGGAGAGTAGGACGCCGCCGAACTCCTTTTAGAGCTCTGGCTCTTGGGCACGCAGCCCGAGAGCCAGAGCTTTTTTGTTTTGAGGTAAGGTCAGTGAGCATCATCGGCACGTTTCCCACAGGAGGTCCCCGGGTGGAGGTCCAGGAGACTCGCGTTCAGACGGACCGTGTCCTCACCATCCCGAACATCCTCAGCATGGCGCGACTTCTCGGTGTCCCCCTCTTCCTGTGGCTGATCCTCAGGCCGGAGTTCGGCGGGCCGAAGAGTGACGGCTGGGCGCTCCTGGTGCTGGCCCTGAGCGGTGTCAGTGATTATCTGGACGGCAAGCTCGCGCGGCGATGGAACCAGATCAGCAGCCTCGGCCGGCTCCTGGATCCCGCGGCGGACCGGCTCTACATTCTTTCGACCCTCCTCGGGCTCACCTGGCGCGAGATTCTCCCGGTTTGGTTGACGGCCGTACTACTGGCCCGTGAGCTGGTTCTGCTGGTGATGGTGGGCATCCTCCGGCGTCACGGCTATCCGCCGCCGCAGGTGAACTTCCTTGGGAAGGCTGCCACCTTCAACCTGATGTACGCCTTCCCGTTGCTCCTGCTCAGTGACGGGAGCGGTTGGATCTCGTCACTCGCTGCTATTTTCGGATGGGCGTTCGCCGGATGGGGTACAACGCTCTATTGGTGGGCAGGAGTCCTCTACGTGGTGCAGGTCCGCCGCCTGGTTCGTGCGGACGCCATGGCCGGTTGACCTCGCTGAGTGGCACGCGCAACGTCGCGCGATGGCCCGCAGTGGAAAAATGCGGGACAATCTTGGCGGGGGAAGTCGGCCAGACCGTCATCTCATGAGGAGGACGCTTCCGACATGAAGGCCGTCGTGATGGCCGGGGGTGAAGGCACGCGCCTTCGTCCCATGACCTCAAGCATGCCCAAACCGCTCCTGCCGGTAGTCAACCAGCCGATCATGGAGCACGTTCTGCGGCTGCTCAAAAGGCACGGGCTCAACGAAACCGTTGTGACCGTCCAGTTCCTTGCTTCGCTCGTCAAGAACTATTTCGGTGACGGCGAAGAGCTCGGAATGGAGCTCACCTATGCCAATGAGGAGAAGCCACTCGGTACCGCAGGAAGCGTCAAGAACGCCGAGGATGCACTGAAGGACGATGCCTTTCTCGTCATCTCCGGTGACGCGCTGACGGATTTCGATCTCACCGAGCTGATCAATTTCCACAAGGAGAAGGGTGCGCTGGTCACGGTCTGTCTGACCCGGGTACCCAATCCGCTGGAATTCGGTATCACCATCGTGGACGAGGAAGGCAAGGTCGAGCGTTTCCTGGAGAAGCCGACCTGGGGTCAGGTCTTCTCCGACACGGTGAACACCGGTATCTACGTCATGGAGCCCGAGGTCTTCGACTATGTCGAGGCCGATGTGCCCGTCGACTGGTCCGGAGACGTCTTCCCCCAGCTGATGAAGGAAGGCAAGCCCATCTACGGCTTCATCGCCGAGGGCTACTGGGAGGATGTCGGCACGCACGAGAGTTATGTGAAGGCTCAGGCAGACGTCCTGGAGCGCAAGGTCGACGTCGACATCGACGGCTTCGAGATCTCACCGGGCGTATGGGTCGCGGAGGGAGCCGAAGTGCATCCCGACGCCGTGCTGCGTGGGCCGCTCTACATCGGCGACTACGCCAAGGTCGAAGCCGGCGCCGAGATTCGCGAGCACACGGTCCTGGGCTCCAATGTCGTCGTGAAGAGCGGGGCCTTCCTGCACAAGGCCGTCGTGCACGACAACGTGTACGTCGGGCCGCACAGCAACCTGCGGGGGTGTGTGCTCGGCAGGAACACCGACGTCATGCGCGCGGCGCGGATCGAGGACGGCGCCGTCATCGGCGACGAGTGCCTGATCGGCGAGGAGTCGATTGTCCAGGGCAACGTACGGGTGTACCCGTTCAAGACGATCGAGGCGGGCGCGTTCGTCAACACCTCGGTCATCTGGGAGTCCAGAGGACAGGCGCACCTCTTCGGCGCCCGTGGGGTGTCGGGAATCCTGAACGTCGAGATCACGCCGGAACTCGCCGTTCGGCTGGCCGGCGCCTACGCGACGACGCTGAAGAAGGGATCGACGGTCACCACGGCCCGGGACCATTCCCGTGGTGCCCGTGCCCTGAAGCGTGCGGTGATCTCCGCGCTGCAGGCCAGCGCCATCGACGTACGGGATCTGGAGAACGTGCCGCTGCCCGTGGCCCGGCAGCAGACCGCGCGGGGCAGCGCGGGCGGCATCATGATCCGGACAACCCTGGGCGTGCCGGACTCCGTTGACATCATGTTCTTCGACGGCCAGGGCGCCGACCTCTCACAGGGCAGCCAGCGCAAACTGGACCGGGTGTTCGCGCGGCAGGAGTACCGGCGCGCGTTCCCGGGCGAGATCGGTGACCTGCACTTCCCGGCGAGCGTCTTCGACTCGTACACCGGCTCGCTGCTGCGGAACGTCGACATCACGGGAATCGCGGAGTCCGGGCTGAAGGTGGTCGTGGACGCGTCGAACGGCAGCGCGGGGCTCGTGCTGCCGAGCCTGCTCGGCAAGCTCGGAGTGGACTCGCTGACCATCAACCCGGGGCTCGACGAGTCCAGGCCGACCGAGACGGCGGAGGTCCGGCGGTCGGGGCTGGTGCGGCTCGGTGAGATGGTGGCGTCCTCCGGTGCCGCGTTCGGTGTGCGGTTCGACCCGGTCGGCGAACGGCTCTCGCTTGTCGACGAGAAGGGGAGGATCATCGAGGACGACCGGGCACTGCTCGTCCTGCTCGACCTCATCGCGGCCGAGCGGCGCAGCGGCCGGGTCGCGCTTCCGGTGACCACCACCAGGATCGCCGAGCAGGTGGCGGCCTACCACGGCACCCAGGTGGAATGGACAACCACCTCGCCCGACGACCTCACCCGCGTCGGCGGTGAGGAGGGCACGATCTTCGGCGGTGACGGCAAGGGCGGCTTCATCGTTCCGGAGTTCAGCAGGGTCTACGACGGCACAGCGGCCTTCGTCCGGCTCATCGGCCTGGTGGCGAGGACGCAGCTCACGCTCAGCCAGATCGATGCGCGTATCCCGCGTGCGCACGTGCTCAAGCGCGACCTGGCCACCCCGTGGGCGGTCAAGGGGCTCGTGATGCGGCGGGTCGTCGAGGAGGCCGGTGACCGTTTCGTGGACACCACCGACGGTGTGCGCGTGGTGGAGGCCGACGGCCGCTGGGTGATGGTGCTGCCCGACCCGGCCGAGGCGGTCACCCACCTGTGGGCCGAGGGCCCCGACGACGCCTCTGCCCAGGCTCTGCTCGACGAGTGGGCATCGGTCGTGGACAGCGCCGGACAGTAGCCAAGACCTCCGAACGAGCCGCACACGTGTGTGCCGGACAGGAGCCCCCACGGGGCCTGTCCGGCACACCGGTAGGCCCGTTCGGAGGCAACGCCCGCGGCATGCGACGATGTGCGGCATGCCGCAGCAACCCCCCGTTCGGAGCACCCCCCGGCGGCTACCGCGTCCGGACGCGTCCATGTCGTTGATCACCAACGTGATGGACCACAGCCTCGACGAGGGATACGCCGAGGCTGCCGCGCGGAAGCAGGCCGCCGGCGGCGGAGGTATGCCGAAGACCCTCAGGGCGGAACTGGGGCTGGCCGGCGGTCTGGTGCTCGCGGCCCTGGTGGTGACCGTCGGGGCCGCGCAGGCCAGAGTGGAGGCTCCCGTCGTCGCCAAGGAGCGCGAGGAGCTGATCGAGAGGATCGACCGGGAGACCGAGGCAGCGGACAAGCTCGAGGACGGCATCGACACCCTGCGCGCCGACGTGAGCGCACGGCAGCGCGAGGCGCTCAGACAGAGCGGCGGGAGCGACCGCACCGACCTGGTGGGCATCCTGGCGGGCGCCGTCGCGGTGCACGGCCCCGGCGTGAAGCTCGTGGTCGACGACGCCAAGGACACGAGCGCCGGAGGGGACGGCGACGCCCGGTCGACCACCGGGTTCTCCGACACCGGGCGGGTCCGCGACCGGGACATGCAGCGGGTGGTCAACGGCCTGTGGGAGTCCGGAGCCGAGGCGATCTCCGTCAACGGGCAGCGGCTGACCGCTCTTTCTGCGATCAGGGCCGCGGGGGACGCGATACTGGTCGACAACAGGCCGCTGGTACCGCCGTACACCGTCTTCGCCGTGGGGGACGGCCCGGAGCTGAGCAGCCGGTTCCAGAACAGCTCGGACGGGCTGTACCTGCATGCCCTGCAGGAGAACTACGGCATCCGTACCGCTCTCTCGGTGGAGGACGACCTCCGGCTGCCCGCCGCGCCGAGTGTGATCGTACGAACCGCGCAACCGACAACCGAGACTGCACCTGAGAAAGGCACATCGTGATCGCCGTACTGGGCCTCGTCGTGGGAGTCGTGGCCGGCCTGTTGGTCCGGCCCGAGGTTCCGGCGGTCGTCGAGCCGTACCTGCCGATCGCCGTCGTGGCGGCGCTCGACGCCGTCTTCGGCGGGCTGCGGGCCATGCTCGACGGCATCTTCGACGACAAGGTCTTCGTGGTGTCGTTCCTGTCGAACGTGGTCGTCGCCGCGCTGATCGTCTTCCTCGGCGACGAGTTGGGCGTGGGTGCCCAACTGTCCACGGGCGTGGTGGTCGTCCTCGGTATCCGGATCTTCTCCAACGCCGCGGCGATCCGTCGGCACGTGTTCCGGGCGTGAGACCGATGAGCGAGCAGAACCACGAGCCCGAGCACCTCCGTCAGCCCGAGCGCCCCCGTCAGGACGACAGGATGACGCCCGAGCCGCAGACCGGACCGCGCGCGGCCCCCGGAGCTCACCGGGCGCCCCGGCCCCACCCCGCCCCGGTGCCGCGCCCTGCTCCCGCACCGCGTCCCGCTGCGGCAGCCGGCGGGGGGTTCCGTAAGGAACTGCCCGACGAGGTGCCCGCGCGCGCGAACGTGTCCGCGGAGTCCGCGTCCATGGAGGGGGAGACGCCGCCGGACCGGCCCGCACCCGGTCTGTCCGGACGGCAGCGGCTGGTGAACAGCCTGTGGCCGCCTCGGATCACCCGGGCCCAACTCATCGTCGCCCTGCTGCTGTTCGGCCTGGGCTTCGGCCTGGCCGTCCAGGTGGCCTCGAACAGCGACGGCGACAGTGCCCTGCGTGGTGCCCGGCAGGAAGATCTCGTCCGCATCCTCGATGAACTCGACGACCGGACAGAGCGTCTTGAGGAGGAGAAGCAGGGACTCGAGCAGCAGCGCGACGAGCTCGAGAACAGCTCGGACCAGGCCGAGGAGGCTCGTCGGCAGACGCTGGAGAGGGAACGCCAACTCGGCATTCTGGCGGGCACGGTGGCCGCACAGGGCCCCGGCATCACACTGGTCGTCGAGGACCCGAGGGGGATGGTCGAGTCGAACATGCTGCTCGATGCGGTCCAGGAGCTGCGCGCGGCCGGCGCCGAGGCCATTCAGGTGAACGGCATACGGGTCGTGGCGGGCACCTACCTGTCGGATTCCGGTGACGGAGTGAGCGTCGACGGGAACAAGATCACTGCGCCCTATCGTTTCAAGGTCATCGGCAAGCCGCAGGACCTCGAGCCGGCGCTCAACATCCCTGGAGGAGTGGTGCAGACTCTCGAGAAGGAACAGGCCACCGCCTTGGTGGAGAGGTCGACCAAGATCGTCGTGGATGCCTTGCGACCGGCGAAGCAGCCTGGCTACGCTCGGTCGTCCTCGCAGTGAACCGGGGGTGCATGGAGGGCGACCGGCAAGAGCAGGAGGTTGCGGGGGGTCGGCGCACCGAATGGGTGGTGCGTGGTGGAAACTGTCTGGTGGTTACGGACGTTGTGAGGATGTCCGGGTCGGCCAGTGTGTTCAGTCAGGGTTCGTCCTGCCCCACGGGCGGGTCTGTTTCGGTCAAGGGGAATCGCCCGTGAAGTTGTTTGGGAAGTTGTTCGGCAAGAGCGCGCGAGAAGGCCGCGACAACGCGACTGCTCGCCATCGCGCACAGCCCGACGCGGAGACGTCGCGTCCGCTGTACCGGGATCAGCTCGGTGATCCCGGCGAGAACGTGGCGGGAGGCCAGGGCGCGTCGTCGGTTGACCCTGCGCAGTCGAGCGGCATAGGTTTCGGGCAACCGTCAACCTCAGGTACGGGTGGAGGGTTTTCCGCCCCGTACGCGTCCCAGGCCCCCGGTGGGCAGGAGGATCCGTCCATGTCGGCCTTGGTGTGTACGAGGTGCGGTAACCGCAACGCGGAGAACAGCCGATTCTGTTCGAACTGCGGCGCCCCGCTCAGGCCCGGAGTCGTCCCGGAGCGTCCCTCCGAGACGACGTCCACCATCTCCATCTCCGGTCTCGAGGCGTACGACGCCGAGGTCACCGGCCAGACGCAGGTCCCGGCGCTCTCCCCGGAGGCGCAGGCCGCCGTCGACGCGCTGCCGATGGGTTCCGCGCTCCTGGTCGTGCGCCGCGGGCCGAACTCGGGCAGCCGTTTCCTGCTGGACGGTGATTTGACCACGGCCGGCCGCCACCCGCAGAGCGACATCTTCCTGGACGACGTGACGGTTTCCCGCCGGCACGTGGAGTTCCGCCGTGGCCAGGACGGTTCCTTCACGGTGGCCGACGTGGGCAGCCTGAACGGCACGTACGTCAACCGTGAGCGGATCGACCAGGTCGGTCTGTCGAACGGCGACGAGGTGCAGATCGGCAAGTACCGGCTGGTCTTCTATGCGAGCCAGCGGGGCTACTGACCCTTCCCGGACTCCGTCCGGGGCACCCTGACCCCAGGGAAGGTCCATGCTTCACACACCGAGCGGCGGTGCCGGACACGGTACCGCCGCCGCGGAAACTGGACTGATGAGCATCGGCACGGTGCTGAACGTGCTGCGCGAGGAATTCCCCGAAGTCACCATCTCCAAGATCCGTTTCCTGGAGTCGGAGGGACTCATCGAGCCGCAGCGGAGCCCCTCGGGGTACCGCAAGTTCAGCGCCGGGGACGTGGAGCGCCTCGGCCATGTCCTGAGGATGCAGCGGGACCACTACCTGCCGCTCAAGGTGATCCGCGAGCACCTGGACGCCATGGAGCGCGGCGAGGCCGCCCCGCTTCCGGCGCTGTCCCGGCAGCGTGAGGGGGAACCCGGCCCCGAGCCGCTTGCCGACCCACCCGCCACAGCGGCCCGGATCGGGCGGGCGCAGCTGCTGGCGGCGGCCGGCGTCGACCAGCGTCAGCTCGCGGAGTGGGAGTCGTACGGGCTGCTCGCGCCGGTCGAGGACGAGGTGTACGACGCCGAGGCGGTCACCGTCGCCGGCCTCATCACCGAACTGGGGCGGTTCGGGATCGAGCCGCGGCATCTGAGAGCGATGAAGGCCGCCGCCGACCGGGAGGCCGGGCTGGTCGACCAGGTCGTCGCCCCGCTCAAGCGCCACCGCAACCCGCAGACCAGGGCGCACGCGCAGGCGCGCACGAAGGAGCTCGCCGGTCTCACGGCGAAGCTCCACGCCGCCCTGGTCGGCTCGGCGCTCGGGGTGCGGCTGCCCTGAGGGCGAGGGCGCGGAGGCCCGGATCGGCCGCCCGATCCGGGCCCGACTACCCAAACGTCCCGGGCACGGCCTAGGGTTGCTGTGTGAACGAGCTCGATGTCGTAGGTGTCCGGGTCGAAATGCCCTCGAACCAACCGATCGTGCTGCTGCGTGAAGTGGGAGGCGACCGGTACCTCCCCATTTGGATCGGACCGGGGGAGGCGACGGCCATCGCCTTCGCCCAGCAGGGCATGACTCCCGCGCGCCCGCTGACCCACGACCTCTTCAAGGACGTGCTGGAAGCCGTCGGCCAGGAGCTCACGGAAGTACGCATCACGGACCTGCGCGAAGGGGTCTTCTACGCGGAGCTGGTCTTCGCCAGCGGTGTCGAGGTGAGCGCCCGGCCGTCCGACGCCATAGCGCTGGCACTGCGCACCGGTACGCCGATCTACGGCAGCGACACGGTGCTCGACGACGCGGGGATCGCCATCCCGGACGAGCAGGAGGACGAGGTGGAGAAGTTCCGCGAGTTCCTCGACCAGATCTCGCCGGAGGATTTCGGCTCCAGCAGCCAGTGAGGGGTGCCGGTCGTTCCGCCGGAACCCCGTCCGGGACCTGGTGCGTGAGAGCCTTGCCAGGCCCGTGCGGAGGGCATTCGGCTAGCCTTTCCCCGCGGTGGGGCACGGGAAACCACTCTTAGGGTGATTATCACTCGGCGTGCCGAGTGTGGCGATCGTTGACGCACCCTTGGTGACTGCCTACCGTCGAGGAGGCAGGTCAAGGACGGAGGTCGGCGTGAGAAGCACCGGCGACGGTACGGCTGGGGGTGCCCCCGGACATGGTCTCGGGGTGAGCGGTCCGTACCCTCCCCCAGGCTCTCAGCTCCGCGCGAGCGGGGCCTATGCCCATCACGGCAGCCCGGCCGATCCTGCTCCGCAGCGACCGGCGGCCGTGCCGAGCAGCGGAGGGGCGGCGACGTCCATGGCGTCCGAGGAGATCGGCTACCGCGGCCCCACGGCCTGCGCGGCCGCCGGCATCACCTACCGGCAACTGGACTACTGGGCTCGCACGGCACTGGTCGAGCCGAGTGTGCGGCCCGCCCATGGTTCGGGGACCCAGCGGCTGTACAGCTTTCGGGACGTTGTCGTCCTGAAGATCGTCAAGCGGTTCCTGGACACCGGTGTCTCGCTGCAGAACATCCGGACCACCGTCCGGCACCTGCGGGAGGGGGGCTTCCACGACCTGGAGCGCATGACGCTGATGAGTGACGGCGCCACGGTCTACGAATGCTCCACGCCCGACGAGGTCCATGCCCTGCTCCAGGGCGGCCAGGGAATCTTCGGGATCGCCGTGGGTGTGGTGTGGCGGGACGTCGAGAGCGCGCTGTCACAGCTGCACGGGGAGCGCGTCGACACCGGAGAGACCCTGATCGGCCCCAATCCGGCGGACGAGCTGGCAAGACGGCGCAACCGCGCCGTATGAACCGCCGCGTCGCACGGGTGGCCGGCCCCGCCGGGCTGCCCGGGCGGTGGGGACGGCCGGCGGCGCGGGGTGGGGCGTTGTCAGTGGAGTAGGGCAGCATCGGAGATGTGAGATCCGCGCCCACCGTCCTGCACCTCGACATGGACGCCTTCTTCGCCTCGGTGGAGCAGGCGTCCAAGCCGAGCCTGCGTGGGAAGGCCGTGGTCGTGGGCGGGCTCGGGCCGCGCGGTGTGGTCGCCACCGCCTCGTACGAGGCCCGGATCTTCGGTGTCCATTCCGCACTGCCCATGGCACAGGCGCGGCGGCTCGCGCCGAACGCGGCGTATCTGGTGCCCCGCTTCGCGTTCTACCGGTCGATCAGCGACCAGGTGATGGCACTGCTGCGGGCGCTGTCACCGTTGGTGGAGCCGCTGAGCCTCGACGAGGCGTTCGTGGATCTGGAAGCCGGCGGGGCGGCCTGGGACGAGCGGTCCGCGCGCCTCGCCGGGGCGAGGCTGCGCGCGGACATCCGGGCGGTCACGGGACTCACCGGATCGGTGGGGCTGGCGGCCTCCAAGATGTTGGCGAAGATCGCCTCGGAGCAGGCCAAGCCGGACGGCCTGGTGCTGATCGAGCCGGGGACCGAGCGGGCCCTGCTGGCGCCGCTGCCGGTCCGGACTCTGCCGGGTGTCGGGCCGGCCACCGGTGACCACCTGCGGCGTGCCGGGATCCACACGGTCGGGGAACTCGCCGAGGCGGGGGAGGACGAGCTGGTACGCCTGCTCGGCAAGGCACACGGACACGCCCTGCACGCCATGTCCCTGGCGCGGGACGAGCGATCCGTGGTGGCCGAGCGGGAGACGAAGTCGGTCTCGGTCGAGGACACCTACGACGTGGACATCCACGACCGGGTGAGGGTCGGGGTGGAGGTGCGGCGCCTCGCCGACCGCTGTGTGCGCCGACTGAGGGCGGCGGGACTGTCGGGCCGGACCATCGTGCTGAAGGTGCGCCGGTACGACTTCTCGACGCTCACCCGCTCCGAGACCCTGCGAGGGCCCACGGACGATCCCGCGGTGGTGCGCGAGGCCGCGGCGCGGCTGCTGGACTCGGTCGACACGACGGGCGGCGTGCGACTGCTGGGTGTCGGGGTCAGCGGGCTCGCGGACTACACGCAGGAGGACCTGTTCGCGCAGGCGGCGGGGGAGCGGGAGAAGGAGGTGCCGGACGAGGCGGCGAAGGAGGCCGCCTCCTCGGAGGAACAGCAGCGGGCGGACGCCGAGCGGCGCTGGCCGGCCGGGCACGACGTACGGCACAGTGAGTACGGCCATGGGTGGGTCCAGGGCAGCGGCCTGGGGCGGGTCACCGTGCGGTTCGAGACCCCCGGGTCGACGCCGGGGCGGGTGCGGACCTTCCGGACCGGGGACCCGGCCCTGCAGCCCGCGGATCCGCTGCCGTTGGTGGAGCGGAGATCCGGGGCCGGCAGGGAGAACGCGGACGGCCCGAGCGGCAAAGACGGTCGGGACGGTGAGGGCAGCCAGGGCGGCCGGGAGGCCCGGGGCAGCCAAGAGGCAGCGGCTGGTGCGACGGCGACGGCGGGTGCCTCGGATCCAGGGCCCGCGGGAGGGTAGGCCACAGGACTGGCTGCCCCGGACGTGGAACGGGGACGAGGAACGTGCGGGCCGTGCCCCGCAGAGACCGGACGGCGGTACAGCGACGGCACGCGGGGGCCTGGGCGTCAGGCGGAGTCGTCGCTGCCGGCGAGTTTGCCGAAGTCGTGGTCCGGGAGTGGGGGAGGGGCGGCGATGTCCAGGCCGTAGTGGTGGTAGAGCTGGAGTTCCTGCTCCGGGGAGAGATGGCGGCCCACGCCGAAGTCGGGGGCGTCCTTGATCAGGGAGCGTTCGAAGGGGATGTGGAGGACGCCGTCGATCAGTTCGCTCGGCTCCAGAGGAACGAAGGCGTCCCTGCTGAACAGGCCGGTGCGTATCGCCGCCCACTCCGGCACTCCGGTGGCGTCGTCGAGATAGACCTCGTCGATCGTGCCGATCCGGGTGCCGTTGCGGTCGAATGCCTTGCGGCCGATCAGGTTGCGCGGATCGATGTCGGTCTGCACGGGCCCTCCACTGGTCGCAATTGCGCACACCACTCGTCAGCACTACAAAACGGCACAATCGGTCCGGCGGCCACTCGAACGTCCGGGTCTTGCCCTCGCTGGTACGCTGGCAGCGGCTGCTGACCCCGTGCGGGAGAGTCCTCCAGGAACCATCGGAGGGCGCCGAAGGAGCAAATCCTCCCCGGAATCTCTCAGGCCCACGTACCGCATGGACGAGGTCACTCTGGAAAGCAGAGCGGGTGTCCACGGCTTCCGCTCTCACCGACGGTGAAAGCCGGCCGCCCGGGCGGCCGGTGAAGCTCTCAGGTTGAGATGACAGAGGGGGAGGCCGTCCGGGCACCCGTCATGGTGCCCCTCGAAGGTCGTCAGACCAGGAGGCCTCCACACATGACCGTCCATCGCATTTCCCTCTCCGAACTCGAACAGGGAACGCCCTTCGAGCAGCGTCACATCGGCCCCGACCACGAGGCCCGCGCCAAGATGCTCGCGCAGGTCGGCTACGGCTCGCTCGACGAGCTGACGGCCGCCGCGGTCCCGGATGTGATCAAGAACGCTGACGCGCTGGACCTGCCGGGCGCCCGGACCGAGCCCGAAACGCTGGCCGAACTGCGATCGCTGGCCGACCGCAACGAGGTGCTCGGCTCCATGATCGGGCTGGGGTACTACGGGACCTTCACGCCGCCCGTCATCCTTCGGAACGTGATGGAGAACCCCGCCTGGTACACGGCGTACACGCCGTACCAGCCGGAGATCTCGCAGGGACGGCTCGAGGCGCTGCTGAACTTCCAGACCATGGTCGCCGAACTCACCGGCCTGCCGACCTCCGGTGCCTCCCTGCTCGACGAGGGCACCGCGGCCGCCGAGGCGATGGCGTTGTCGCGCCGCATGGGCAAGAACAAGAACGGCCTGTTCCTGGTGGACGCGGACGCGCTGCCGCAGACCGTCGCCGTCATCGGGACCCGGGCCGAGCCGGCCGGCGTCGAGGTCGTTGTCGCCGACCTGAGCGAGGGCATCCCCGCCGAGGTGGCCGGGCGCGAGATCAACGGCGTGCTGATCCAGTACCCGGGCGCCTCCGGTGCCGTACGCGACATCAAGCCGGTGATCGACCAGGCGCACGAGCTGGGCGCGCTCGTCACCGTGGCCGCCGACCTGCTCGCCCTCACGCTGCTGACGTCCCCCGGCGAACTCGGCGCGGACATCGCGGTCGGCACGACGCAGCGCTTCGGAGTGCCGATGGGCTTCGGCGGACCGCACGCCGGATACATGGCCGTACAGGAGAAGATGGCGCGCAGTCTGCCCGGCCGCCTCGTCGGCGTCTCCGTCGACGCGGACGGACACAAGGCCTACCGGCTCGCCCTCCAGACCCGTGAACAGCACATCCGCCGTGAGAAGGCCACCAGCAACATCTGTACCGCCCAGGTGCTGCTCGCCGTCATGGCCGGCATGTACGCCGTGTACCACGGTCCCGAGGGACTGCGGACCATCGCGTGGCGCACCCACCGCTACGCGACGGTCCTCGCCGGAGGACTGCGGGCCGGCGGCGTGGAGATCGTTCACGGCGCCTACTTCGACACGCTGACCGTACGGGTCCCCGGGCGGGCCGCCGAGGTCGTGGCCGCCGCCCGGGACAACGGGGTCAACCTGCGCCTCGTCGACGCCGACCTCGTCTCGATCGCCTGCGACGAGACCACCACGCGCGACCGGCTCGCCGCCGTGTGGAGCGCCTTCGGTGTCGAGGGTGACGTCGAGTCCCTGGACGCGGCCGCGCGCAACACCCTCCCGGACGCCCTGCTGCGCACCGACGAGTACCTGGCGCACCCCGTCTTCCACCAGCACCGCTCCGAGACCGCGATGCTGCGTTACCTGCGCAGGCTCGCCGACCGCGACTACGCGCTGGACCGCGGCATGATCCCGCTGGGCTCCTGCACCATGAAGCTCAACGCGACCGCGGAGATGGAGCCCGTCACCTGGCCCGAGTTCGGGCAGTTGCACCCCTTCGCTCCGGCCGGGCAGGCCCGGGGCTACCTCACCCTCATCCACGAGCTGGAGGACCGGCTCGCGGAGGTCACCGGCTACGACAGGGTGAGCCTCCAGCCCAACGCGGGCTCCCAGGGCGAACTGGCGGGGCTGCTCGCGGTACGCGGCTACCACCGGGCCAACGGCGACGAGCAGCGCACCGTCTGTCTCATCCCGTCCTCCGCCCACGGAACCAACGCCGCCAGTGCCGTCATGGCCGGCATGAAGGTCGTCGTCGTGAGGACCGCCGAGGACGGCGAGATCGACGTCGAGGACCTGCGCGCGAAGATCGAGCGGTACCGCGACGAGCTGTCGGTGCTGATGATCACCTACCCCTCCACGCACGGTGTGTTCGAGGAACATGTCGCCGACATCTGCGCGGCCGTGCACGAGGCCGGCGGCCAGGTGTACGTGGACGGCGCGAACCTCAACGCGCTGGTCGGGCTGGCCAAGCCCGGACACTTCGGCGGGGACGTCTCGCACCTGAACCTGCACAAGACCTTCTGCATCCCGCACGGCGGCGGCGGTCCCGGCGTCGGCCCGGTCGGCGTGCGGGCGCACCTGGCGCCGTACCTGCCCAACCACCCGCTGCAGCCCGAGGCCGGGCCGGAGACCGGGATCGGACCCATCTCGGCGGCGCCGTGGGGTTCCGCGGGCATCCTGCCCATCTCGTGGGCGTACGTCCGGCTGATGGGCGGCGAGGGGCTCAAGCGGGCCACCCAGGTGGCGGTACTCAGCGCCAACTACATCGCCAAGCGCCTCGAGCCGCACTATCCGGTGCTGTACACCGGTCCCGGCGGGCTGGTCGCGCACGAGTGCATCATCGACCTGCGCCCCCTGACCAAGGCGACCGGCGTGAGCGTGGACGACGTGGCGAAGCGGCTGATCGACTACGGCTTCCACGCGCCGACGATGTCGTTCCCGGTGGCCGGGACGCTGATGATCGAGCCGACCGAGTCCGAGGACCTGGCCGAACTCGACCGGTTCTGCGAGACGATGATCGCGATTCGCGCGGAGATCGAGAAGGTGGGCTCCGGTGAGTGGCCCGCGGACGACAACCCCCTGCGCAACGCCCCGCACACCGCCGCCGCGCTCGGCGGGGAGTGGGAGCACGCGTACAGCCGTCAGGAAGCCGTCTTCCCGACCGGAGTGAGCGCCACCGACAAGTACTGGCCGCCGGTCCGCCGGGTCGACCAGGCCTTCGGCGACCGCAACCTGGTGTGCTCCTGCCCGCCGCTGGACGCGTACGAGGACTGACCCGGCGGGAGAACCTCCTGCCGGGGAGCGGAAGGGCCCCGCTTCGGCCGGATGGCCGGGCGGGGCCCTTCGCCGTACCTCCCGTACGTACCTTCCACCTGCCCTGTGGAACCGGGCCGGAGCCTGGGCGGGCCGGGACCGCTTCCGCGTGTCAGACGCGGTCGATATGAACGTTCGTCGACTTCACTCGTGCTGTGGCCTCCATGCCGACCTCCAGCCCGAGTTCCTCGACGGCCTCGCGGGTCAGCAGCGAGACCAGTCGGTGCGGGCCCGCCTGGATCTCGACCTGAGCGGCCACGTCGCCGAGCTTGATCGCGGTGACGATGCCGGGAAAGGCGTTGCGCGTCGAGGTGTACGGCGTGCCCTCCTCGGTCGCGCCGGCCTTCGCGAGATCGACAGAGAACGCCGCCAGGTCCCGTCCGTCGATGAGCCGCCGTCCGCCTTCGTCGCGGTGGGTGATGACCCGGCCCGCGTCCGCCCAGCGGCGGGCGGTGTCCGGACTGACGCCGAGCAGCCGAGCCGCCTGGCCGATCGTGTAGGACTGCATGCCGATCACGATAGGGCGGGTGGTGGAACCGGAGGGCGCGGGGGTGACGAGGGGAAGCGGCCCCGGTGCCCTCCGGTCGCCGGGTTCGTCGGATCCGGTCGTAAGGTTCGCTGAACAATGCGGAAGTTTCGCACATCGGACACCGTGCGGGTCTTCGCCCGTCTGCTCCTGGCCGTGGCTCCCGCGCTCGCCTTCCACCCGGTCGCCGAGCGGCAGCTCGTCGGCGGCTTGACCGCGGGTGCGACCAAGGGGTGACGCACGCACGGGCGGGGCGTCACCCCGTGTGACGAACCCTGGACACGCGTCGGGGCCGGTTCGCGGAAGTTCCCGCGGTCCGGCCCCCCGGTGTTCCGCGGGCGGGTCCTGCTCCGCCCGGAAGAACCGGGTCCTGTGGTGAAAGCGGCAGGCGACGCCTTCACCACAGGACCCACTAGGCGGTGGTCATCGCCCGGACGGCGCCCCGGGGTCGCTGCGGGGCGATGCAGCTGCCGTCGGGCAGGAGCTCGCCGGTGTCCTCGAAGAGCACGACACCGTTGCACAGCAGGCTCCAGCCCTGCTCCGGATGGTGCGCCACGAGACGGGCGGACTCCCGGTCGGCGGAATCGGCTGAGGGGCACGGTGACTGGTGCTGGCACATGGATGGGATCTTTCGCTCTGGCATGACCTGTGGACTGGCTGTCGGTTCAGTTCCGCGGCGTGAAGCTTCGTTCATGGCCGCCCCCCGTGGTGATAGGCCCGTCGGGACGGGCCGGTCGGAAACAAGTGTTGCCCTTCGGAGCGCGATCCGCAGGAACTTCGCGGCACCGCCCCTCACAGGTTGATGACGCGTCACCCGGGCGGACGGTTCAGTTCGACGGGGCTGTCACTTCGGATGGTTCGGCGTAGCCGGATAAGGCTAGTCCGGTCCGCGGTCCTGGTTGCTGCGGGTGCGGTGAGGCATGTCGGCCTTCCTCGTGGCATGCACGCACCCCGCCGCCGGTGGTCCGGCGGCGGGGCACGCGAGAGCGTTCGCGCGAGGCGGGAGATGCGGCAGGTGTCAGGCGGGTGAGCCGAGCAGCCGGTCGGGGGTGACCCGATGGGTCAGCACCGGGAGCAGTTCGGAGGCCCGGTGCGGCCGGTGGGCCGCGATGCCCGGCGGCGCCGGGGCGAGGGGGACGAGCAGGTCGGTGGCGGCCGGATGGCCGGTGGCACCGTCCGCGGTGCGGTCGCCGTGCAGCCAGAGAGCCAGCATGTAGAGGCCGGGCACCGACAGCAGCCGGGGCTGGTACGGCTGCGGCAGGGCCTCGGCCTGGCGCAGGGCCAGTTCGGTGGAGGTGATGTAAGGGCCTTCGAAGAAGCGGGAGAAGGCCCAACCGTCGGGGGTGAGCACGGTGTCCGCCGCGGCCACCGCCCGGTCGCCGCAGCGGATCAGGAAGCGCCAGCCGGCCAGCCGCGTCGCGGACACGCCCTCGGCGGTGATCCGGTCCAGGACGTGCACGGGCAGCGGCAGTTCTGGCGAAGCGGGCCCCTCGGCACCGAGGAGGGAGGGAGTTCGGGCCTCGCTGACCGCGGTGGGGGAGGAGAGTGCGGTCAGGACGGAACGCAGTGCGGGCGCGGGGGCCGGGGGGACATGCAGGGGCATGGTGGGTCGCCTCTCATTCGAAGGCACGGTGGCACGAGGGCAGGGCGGACGGCGCTGTCAGCTCGCGAAGGTCGGAAGGCAGGGACCGGGGGCTGAGTACGAGAGGTGGGGGTGAGGAGTGCCGCACGTCACCTCGTCGGCTGGATCACTCGACCGTGGGCGCCAACCTTCTGCCTTGTCCATGGAGTTTATACGACGCGTGTTCGGACCATGTTTCGGCTAGCCGTTTTCGAACCGCGAAACAAGGGTACTTTTGGACGGCGAAACGGGGGAATCATCCCGATTCCCGACCGGGGATACGGCGATGACCTCGACAAATGACCGCGCAGCGGTAGGCCTATTGTCGTCGGCGTTTTTCACGAGTTCGCCGTCGCCTTGTAACGTGCACCGTCGGCCATGCCGCGTGAATGTGCCACTGGTTACCCTCGACCAGGGTAGCGGCCTGCAGAGCGGTTCGGGGCGTTATCGATCGCATCCGCTGGGCATCCTCCTCTGTGGACCAGAACCCCGGCGGCCGATCACCGGACCGTCCACCCGAGAAGGAGGAACGCTTCGATGGGGGAGAAGGTGGTGGCAGGCGGGTTCGACCTGTCCGATCGCCAGCGCTACCGCGACAAGCTCCGCAGGTGTCTGACGGGCTTGGAACGACTCCTGGCGGAGAAGCGGTTCGACCGCCCCAGGAACCTGATGGGGCTGGAGATCGAATTGAATCTGACGGGCGCCGACGGCATGCCCAAAATGTTGAACGGGCAAGTCCTGGAACGGATTGCGAGCCGCGACTTCCAGACGGAACTCGCCATGTTCAACCTGGAAGTCAACATTGCTCCACATCGTTTGGACGGCCGGGTATTCGACCGGCTCGCCGAGGAACTGCGCACCTCCCTCGCGTACGCGGACCGGAAAGCCGCCGAGGTGGACGCCGGAATCGTGATGATCGGCATTCTGCCGACGCTGGACCGCGACGACCTGGTCTCCTCGAACCTCTCCGCCGTCGATCGCTACACCCTGCTCAACGACCAGATCGTGGCCGCCCGCGGGGAGGACTTCACCCTCGACATCGAGGGGGTGGAACATCTCAGCTGCACCTCCAAGTCCATCGCGCCGGAGGCCGCCTGCACCTCGGTCCAACTGCACCTCCAGGTCACTCCGGCCCGCTTCGCCGACGTGTGGAACGCGGCCCAGGCGGTCGCCGCCGCCCAGATCGCCGTCGGTGCCAATTCGCCCTTCCTGTTCGGACGTGAGCTGTGGCGCGAGTCCCGGCCGCCGCTGTTCCAGCAGTCCACCGACACCCGTCCGCCCGAGCTCCAGGCACAGGGAGTGCGGCCGCGCACCTGGTTCGGCGAGCGCTGGGTCGACTCGGCGCTCGACCTCTTCGAGGAGAACCTGCGCTACTACCCGGCACTCCTGCCGATCTGCGACGACGAGGATCCGCTCGACGCGCTGGACCGGGGCACCACCCCCTCGCTCGCGGAACTCGTCCTGCACAACGGCACGGTCTACCGCTGGAACCGCCCGGTCTACGACGTGGCCGACGGCGTGCCCCACCTGCGGGTGGAGAACCGGGTCCTGCCCGCCGGACCCACCGTCGTCGACGTGGTCGCCAACGCGGCGTTCTACTACGGTCTGGTCCGCGCCCTCGCCGAGGACAGCCGCCCCGTGTGGACCCGGCTGCCCTTCGAGGCCGCCGCCGCCAACTTCGACGCCGCCTGCCGGCACGGCATCGACGCCCGCTTCACCTGGCCCCGGCGCGGGCGCTACGGGGGTACGGCCGAGGTCGACGCGGTCACCCTCGTACGCGAGGAACTGCTGCCGCTGGCCGAGGCGGGACTGGAGGCATGGGGCATCGAACGCGCGGACCGGGACCTGTATCTCGGCGTGATCGAGGAGCGCTGCCGGCGCCGGCAGAACGGGGCGAGCTGGCAGTCAGCGACCTTCCACCGGGCGCTGGACGCAGGCCTGTCCCGGGAGGCGGCACTGGCGGCCACCACCCGGCGCTACCGTGAGCTGATGCTACGGGGCGACCCCGTGCACAGCTGGCCCGTGGGGCTCCCGGAGCCGGTGCCCGCGGGCTGAGGGGTCCTTTCCCTGTGCCCGACCGGGTCGCGCGGCCCGGCACCGGGCCCCGCCGCGTTGCCGAAAAGCCCTGGTGGCCCCGCTACGAGGGCTCTTTGGCGCCCTGCGGCGCAGGGCACCGCACCACGTGGCCCGACCGGACGCCCATAGGGAAAGGGCCCCTGAGTCCAAAGCGGGCGGGGCTCGAGGCGGGCGGGTCCAGAGCGGTGGGAAGGACCGCCGGCCGCGGGGCCCCGCTCACGGGGCCGGCGGCTGAGGGCCGCCCGCCGGGCGCTCCACCGGTGCCTTCATACTGAACCGGTCGGACAGCTCGGTGATGTGGAGGCAGGTGTGCAGGCGGAGCCGGGGCCGGAGGCCGGTGCGTACCCTCAGCGACGGCTCACGCGCAAGACGCTCCGCGACGAGACGCTGCTCGTACTCGCGGTGTCGCTCGGCGCGAGCGCGGTGTCCGCGCTGATCAGTTTCGTCGGCTCGGTCACCCGCCCGGGCGGCCTGAAGGACCAGGCGGCCACCCTCAACGGCTCGGCGGCACCGGGACGCCCCTGGCTCGACCTGGCCTGGCAGCTCTTCGGGATCACCAGCGCGCTCGTCCCCGTCGCGCTCGTCGCCCACTTCCTGATCCGCGAGGGCGCGGGACTGCGCACCCTCGGCTTCGACCGCACCCGGCCCTGGTCCGACCTCGGCCGCGGGGCGGCGGTCGCGGCGGCCATCGGCAGCAGCGGCATCGCCTTCTACCTGGCCATGCGCGGCCTCGGCTTCAACCTCACCGTGGTGCCCGAGGCGCTGCCCGAGGTGTGGTGGAAGTTCCCCGTGCTGATCCTCTCGGCGATGCAGAACTCGATCCTCGAAGAGGTCGTCGTCCTCGCCTATCTGCTGCGTCGGCTCGAGCAGCTGGGCTGGTCACCGGGCGCCGCGATGGCGGCCAGTTCGGTACTGCGCGGCTCGTACCACCTCTACCAGGGCATCGGAGGGTTCATCGGCAACATGGTGATGGGCGTGGTGTTCGTCCACCTCTACCGCCGCTGGGGCCGGGTGGGGCCCCTGGTGGTCGCGCACACGCTGCTCGACATCGGGGCGTTCGTGGGGTACGCGCTGCTCGCGGGCAAGGTGGACTGGCTGCCTACGGCGTGAGCGGTTCGGTGAAGGGGGCGTGCGGTGGTGCCGTACGCCCCCGCCGACGTACCGGGCCCGGTTCAGTCCGAGGGTCCGCCGCCCGCGATCCTGCCGTCCGGCAGGGCGGCGCTCAGCAGCTCGCCTTCGATG
The DNA here is from genome assembly GCF_026242095.1 of Streptomyces sp. NEAU-W12. Lineage (NCBI taxonomy): Bacteria > Bacillati > Actinomycetota > Actinomycetes > Kitasatosporales > Streptomycetaceae > Streptomyces > Streptomyces sp. NEAU-W12. Next base: position 257,055 of record NZ_JAPJDM010000010.1, on the reverse strand, counting down.
ACGGTCACCGCCCGTCCGCCCAGCAGGGTGCGCTCGCCGCGCAGTTCCGTACGGACGCGGCCCGGGCGGGGTGAGGCCTGCAGGCCGGTGAGAGCGGTGCGGCCCAGGCGCTCGGACCAGTAGGGGGCCAGCGCGGTGTGAGCGCTGCCGGTGACGGGATCCTCGTCGATACCGACGTTCGGAAAGAAACACCGGGAGACGAAGTCGTAGCCCAGGGAGGGGTCCTCCGCGCGGGCGGTGGCGATGACGCCGCGCGCGGTGCGGGCGCCGAGGGTTCTGAGGTCGGGCCGCAGGGCGTGGACCGTCCGCGGGTCGGCGCCCTCGAGCAGCAGGTCCCCCACGAGCGGCCCGGTGGCG
>NZ_JAPJDM010000010.1:40690-256688 GCF_026242095.1 Streptomyces sp. NEAU-W12 | reverse complement strand
GGGGGGGGGGGCCCGGCCGGGGGGCGCGCGCGCGCGGCCCCGCCCCCCCGCCCCCCCCCCCCCCCCCCCCCGCGGACCGGTGTCGAGGACCGTGAGCGGCTCGGTCCCCAGCGCCTCGGCGAACCCTTCGGGCAGGTCGAGCGGGGTGAGCGGGGCCGTGGGGAAGTCCATGGTCACGGAGCCGTCCTCGGCCGGCGCCGCGACGAGAACGCCACTGCGGGTGGAGAACCGGACGGGGCCCTTGTGAGCACCGGTGGTGTGCAGGACGTGGGCGGTGGCGAGGGTCGCGTGGCCGCACATCGCCACCTCGGCGGCGGGAGTGAACCAGCGCAGCGCCCAGTCGGCCTCCCCGCCCTCGGGCAGCGGGTGTGCGAAGGCGGTCTCGGCGTGATTGACCTCCAGGGCGACCCTCTGGAGCCAGCCCTCGTCCGGGAAGGCGTCCGTGTCCAGGAGCAGGACTCCGGCCGGGTTTCCGGTGAAGGGCCGGTCGGTGAAGGCGTCGACGATTCGCATGCGCATCCCCCGACGGTAGGGCGTCGGGGAAGCCGCAGACCAAGGCCAATCCCAGGATGCCGGCCCGGATTCCGTAGCCGTCCTTACGGCAGGGTGGGAGGCGTGCAGCACCGTGCCCCCAGGCTGTCGGCCCACCAGGCCCAGGAGCGGGTCAGTCACCGCGCGGAACACGGTGCCGGCCTCGGTGTGGAGCTGGCGGTGGTCGGCGGTGCCCGCCGCAGAGCGGTCAGGGACGCGGACCGGCAGACCGACACCGCCCATCTGCTGCACTCGCTGCTGGAGTCCGACGCCGAGGTGCGCGCGGTCCTCGGCGAGGGCCGGCGCATCGCCCGGCTGCTCGGCTACCTGGTCCAGCGCAGCATCGGTTACGGCCTGGGCCGGCAGAGCACCGTCGAGGACTCCGGCTCCGTTCCGGTGGTGGTGCGGACCCCCGGGTTCTCGCCGCCGGCGGCGGCCGGCCTGCAGTGCGCCCGTGAACGCGCCGCACGTCATGGCGGGCCCGCGCGCGGTGTGGATCTGCTCGCGGCGATCATCGCGGACCCGCAGGCACGGGCGGTGGAGGTGCTCGAGCACGCCGGAATCGGCCACCGCGACGTCCTCGCCCGTCTCCATGCGGCATGGGCCGGCGATCCCCTGCCCACCGAGAGGCGGGAGGGCTGAGGACGCGGTGAGGGCCGGGCGGCTCCCGCCCGTCGGCGGATGTCCTCCCCTCACCCGGCCCCGGGCCGCACGTCCGGCTCGTGAGACAGGTGTCATGAGGGGTGACGCTCCTGTCGGCGCCTGGCATCATGTGCCGGTGCCTACCTCTGCCAGCACCCGGAACGCCCGGGCCGCCCGCGGGAAGGGCGTCGGGCTCGGCCTCGCGCTCCTGTCCGCGGTGGCCTTCGGCGGATCAGGAGTCGCCGCCAAACCGCTGATCGAGGCGGGCCTGGACCCGCTGCACGTCGTGTGGCTGAGGGCGGCGGGCGCGGCCCTGGTCATGCTGCCGGTGGCCGTGCGCCACCGGGGACTTCTGCGCAGCCACCCGGCGCTGCTCGCCGGGTTCGGTCTGTTCGCCGTCGCCGGGGTCCAGGCCTTCTACTTCGCCGCCATTTCCCGTGTCCCCGTCGGCGTGGCGCTGCTCGTCGAGTACCTGGCGCCCGCGCTCGTCCTCGGCTGGGTACGGTTCGTGCAGCGGCGGCCGGTGACCCGGGCGGCGGCGGTCGGTGTGGTGCTGGCGGTGGGCGGACTGGCCTGTGTCGTGGAGGTGTGGTCGGGCCTCGGCTTCGACCTCGTCGGACTGCTGCTCGCGCTCGGCGCCGCCTGCTGCCAGGTCGGCTACTTCGTCCTCTCCGACCAGGGCGGCGACCACGGCGACCGGGCGCCGGACCCGCTCGGTGTGACCGCCTACGGTCTGCTCGCCGGCGCCGCCGTCCTCACCGTTGTCGCCCGTCCGTGGTCCATGGACTGGTCGGTGCTCGCGGGCAGTGCGCGCATGGACGGCACCCCGGTCGCGGCCTTCGCGCTGCTCGCCTGGATCGTCCTCGTCGCCACGGTCGCCGCGTACGGTACCGGCGTGCTCTCCGTGCGCCGGCTCTCGCCGCAGGTCGCCGGGGTGGTGGCCTGCCTCGAAGCCGTCGTCGCCACCGTACTGGCCTGGGTCCTGCTCGGCGAGCACCTGTCGGCGCCACAGATCATCGGCGGCGTGGTGGTCCTGGCGGGTGCGTTCGTCGCCCAGTCCTCGGCACCGGCCACAAGCCCCGGCCGTCCGGTGGCGAGCGGGGGAGCCGAAAAGGAGTTGTCCACGCCGGGACCGCCGCTCTAGGGTGCTGATCATGCATGCGCGCGCACGTGTTCTTCCGCCGCCCGCCGTCTGAGGCGGGCCCCGAGCTCCCCACGCCCGGCGCGCTGTCTCCGGGCGTCGTGGTGCTGCCCGCAGACGCAGCCCGCGGGCCCCGCGGGACCGGTTCCGTCCGGGCCTGATCCGGGGCTCCCTTCCGGCCTTTCGCGCAGCGCAGGCACCTCCGTGAGCGGTGCGTACGCGCGCGTACCTGTGTGCAACCGCGGAGAGAACACGTGTCGAACACCGTCACCGGCCTGCCCGTCGGGCGAGGCCTGCTCTATCTGATCGTCGCCGGTGCCGCCTGGGGCACCGCGGGCGCCGCCGCGTCACTGGTCTACCGGACCAGTGACATGGGACCGGTCGCCCTCTCCTTCTGGCGCTGCGCGACCGGCCTGGCGCTGCTGCTCGGTGCCAGGATGCTGGTCCCGCGAGCCCGCACCGTCGTGACCGGGGCGCCGGGCCCCCGGGTGCGGCGGGCCGTGGCCACCGGGGTGGGGCTCGCCGTGTTCCAGACGGCCTACTTCGCCGCCGTCGCCGCCACGGGACTCGCCGTGGCCACCGTCGTCACCCTCGGCGCCGGACCCGTGCTGATCGCACTCGGCGCACGGCTGTTCCTGGGGGAGCGGCTCGGGCGGGGCGGGGCCGCCGCCGTCGTGGGGGCGCTCGCCGGGCTCGCCGTGCTCGTCCTCGGCGACGGGGAGGCGACTGCGGACCCGTGGGGCATCCTGCTCGCGCTCCTGTCCGCGGGCGGCTACTCGACGATGACCCTGCTCACCCGGCGGTGGGGGCGGAACGGCGGGCTGGACGCCTCCGGCACGACCGTCGGGGCGTTCGCCGTCACCAGCGTGCTGCTGCTGCCGTTCGCCGCGGTCGAAGGGCTGGTGCCGTACACCGGCGATCCCGGTCTGCTGCTGTGCCTCCTGGTGTACGTCGCAGCGGTCCCGACGGCCCTCGCCTACGGCCTGTACTTCGCGGGCGCGGCAGTCGTACGGTCGGCCACCGTGTCCGTGATCATGCTTCTCGAACCGGTGAGCGCGGCGGTGCTCGCCGTCGCCCTGCTCGGCGAGCGGCTCACCCCGGCCATGCTGGCCGGCACCCTGCTGATGCTCGGTTCGGTCGCGGGGCTCGCGATCGACGAGGCGCGGGGCGCGCGGGCCGGCAGGGCGGAGGGAGGCGCGACGCCGGCGTGACGGCGCAGGATCTCAGGAGAGATGCCTTCGGGAGAGGCCCTTCGGACGACCCTCTGGGGTGGGCCCCGCCCCCGGCGCGCGCCGAGGCGTCACAGGGTCGCCAGGTACTTCGGCGGCTCCGTGCCGGCCGGCAGGGCGGGGTCGGCGAGCGGGGTGCCGTAGGAGCGGACCAGGGGGACGACGCCGGCCCAGTGGGGGAGGGCGAGGTCCTCGGGCTCGTCGTTCACGCCGCCGGTGCGGAGCTTGGCGGAGACCTCGGTCAGATCGAGGCGGATCACCGCCGTGGCGGCCAGTTCCTTCCTGTTCGCCGGACGGGAGTCGGCGGCGCGGCCGGGGACGACGTGGTCGACGAGGGCGTCCAGCGCCTGCCGCTTCTCCTCGGTGTCGGTCACGTCGTACGCGGGACCGTGCACCACCACCGAGCGGTAGTTGATCGAGTGGTGGAACGCCGAGCGGGCCAGCACCAGTCCGTCCACGTGGGTGACGGTCAGGCAGACCGGGAGTCCCGGGTCGGCCAGACCCGCCGCGCGCAGCGGGCGCGAGCCCGTCGAACCGTGCACGTAGAGACGCTCGCCGACCCGGGCGTACAGCGTGGGCAGCACCACCGGCGCGTCGTCGCGGACGAAACCGAGGTGGCAGACGTAGCCCTCGTCGAGTATCGCGTGCACCAGGTTCCTGTCGTACGCGGCGCGGTCCGGCGAGCGGGTGGGAACCGTGCGCTCGGTGGGCCGGTAGCTGTCGGTACGGGCGGCGGTGTCGGCGGGCTGCTGCGGCGGCCGGATCCCCGGCATGGCGTCCTCCATTGCACTAGTGCATACTTGGCTTTGTGCTAGGAGAGTATCGGATCACGGGTCGGCGCGCTGCGGAGATTTCAGCGAGCATCGAGCGCGCGGTGGGCGAAGGGGCGCTTCGGCCGGGGGACCTGCTTCCGTCGATGCGGGAGCTGGCGGAACGGCTCGGGGTGAACCCCAACACCGTCGCGTTCGCGTACCGGACCCTGCGCGAGCGCGGGGTGATCGAGACCGCGGGCCGTCGGGGGAGCCGGGTGCGGCCCAAACCGGCCACCACGGCGCGCGACGCCGTCCGGGTGGAGGTCCCGCAGGGCGTACGGGACCTTTCCGACGGCAACCCCGACCCCACGCTGTTGCCTCCGCTGGCCGAGGCCTTCGCCGCCGCGGCCGAGCAGGGCGACCGGGAACCGGTGCTCTACGGGCACGCACCCGTGGAGCCCGGGCTGGTCCGCTTCGCCCGCGCCGGACTGGACGCCGACGGCGTCCCCGACGGCCCGGTCACCGTGACCTCAGGCGCCCTCGACGCCATGGAGCGGGTGCTCGCGGCCCACCTCCGGCAGGGCGACGCGGTGGCGGTGGAGGATCCCGGATGGGGCAGTGTGCTCGACCTCGTTCCGGCGCTCGGCCTGCGGACCGTCCCGGTCGGTGTCGACGACGAGGGGCCGCTCCCCGGCGCCGTGCGGCAGGCCCTGACCGGCGGGGCACGCGCGCTGATCGTCACGGACCGGGCGCAGAACCCGACCGGTGCCGCGCTGAGCGCGGCACGTGCGCGGGCCCTGCGGGCGGTGCTCACGGACCACCCGGAGACGCTGCTGATCGAGGACGACCACGGGCATCACATCGTCGACCTGCCCCTGCACCCACTCGCCGGTACCACTCGCAGCTGGGCCTTCGTCCGCTCGGTGGCCAAGGCGTACGGTCCCGACCTGCGGCTCGCCGTGCTCACCGGGGACCCGGTCACCATCGACCGGGTACGCGGACGGCAGCGGCTCGGGCCGGGCTGGGTCAGCCGCACGGTCCAGCGCGCGGTCCTCCGGCTCTGGACCGGCGGCACGGTGGACCCGGCGGCGGTGGCGGCGCGGTACGGGCGGCGCCGGAACGCCCTGATCGGGGCGCTGGCCCGGCAGGGGATCACGGCGCACGGACGCAGCGGCATGAACGTGTGGGTGCCCGTGCCGGACGAGACCGGCGCCGTCGCACGGCTGCTGCACACGGGTTGGGCGGTGGCGCCCGGCGCCCGTTTCCGGATGAGCGCCCCGCCCGGCATCCGCGTCACCGTGTCGACACTCGCCGCGGACGACATCGGACCCTTGAGCGAGGCCATCGGCGCGGCCATCGGACCTCGGGCGGAGGAGGCCAGGACGTTTGCCTAGGGCAGGCGCGGGGGTCCGGACCGGCCCCGGCCCCGCCCGCTACCGCGCGCCCAGTTTCCGGAAGTCCCAGGACACGGTCTTCTCCGGGGTGAGCCGTATCCAGGCGTGCCGGCCGTCGTGCGGAATCTCGTCGAGGTCGAAGTTCTTGCGTGCGAACAGTGTCTCGGGAACGTCGAGTTCGGCACAGAGCTCGCCGGTGCGGGGTATCTCGCCCACGAACTCCGCCTGCCCGGACAGCTCGGCACCGCGCAACTCGTCGTACTCCTCGCCGGTGTCCACGACGATCGCCACCCGCCGGTTTCGGCGCAGGTCCGCCCAGCGCCTGGAGCGGACCACGGAGTACAGCCACAGCGAGGTGCCGTCCCAGGCGAACCAGAGCGTGCTGACATGCGGTGTGCCGTCGGCCGACACCGTGGCCACCCGGCAGGTGCGCTGAGCGGTGAGGAAGTCGTCCAGTTCGCCCGGCGTCATCATGATCTTCCGGCCCCGGCGCTGCGTGGCGGTCATGCGGCCCCTCTTCTCTCACGTCGTGTCAGAGAGATCCTCTGACATCACGTCAGGAAAGGATGGGTCGTCCTCCTTCCGCACGCAAGGGTGACCGGCCTTTCCTCCCGGCCACCGCCGACCGGGGGAACCGCACTGCCGAGCGGCTGCCCGTACGGCGGTCGAACCGCGCCCTTGCCGACGTGGCCGTGCCCGTCGACCGCACCCCGTGAGCGTCCGTCACGCCCCGGCCGTGGGGGGGGCCCCCCCCCCCCCCCCCCGGCGGGCCCCCCCCCCCCCCGGGGGGGGCCCCCCCCCCCCCCCCCACGGCCGGGGAGCCGGCCCGCAGGGGCCGTCGGCGCCGTACGGTCCGGCACCGACGGCTCACGCGAGCGTGATCGAGTCCCCGCTGACGGTGATCTCCATGGCGGGCAGCGGCTTGGTCGCCGGGCCGCTCTGCACACTGCCGTCGGCGATCGAGAAGTTGCTGTTGTGACAGGGGCAGTTGATGACCCCGTCGGCGACGCTCTTCACCGCGCACCCCTGGTGGGTGCAGGTGGCCGAGAACGCCTTGAACTCGCCCGCCGTCGGCTGGGTGACCACCACTTTGCTGTCGGCGAAGACCTTTCCGCCGCCCTCGGGGATGTCGGTGACCGAGGCGAGCGCGGCACCGGCGCCCTCGTTGCCCTCCTCGCCCGGACCGTCGCCGGTCGCTTTCCCGGTGTCCGGGGAGTCGCCGGGGGCTGCGGAGTCCGACGAGCCGGCGGACTCGTCGGAGCCTCCGCAGGCGGTCAGCGCGACGGCGAGGCCCGCCGCTCCGGCCGCCGCCACGACGGTTCGACGGGCCGGTCCCGATGCGAGCTGATGCGATGCCCTGCTCATGCGGTGATGTCCCTTCCGGGGGTTGCGTGATCTGGGGAGAGGTACGGTCGGTGTGCCCTCGCTGTTCAGGCACTGCCGAGCTTGCCCCGCACACGGTCTGACGGACGTGAGCCACAGCTGTCGTTTCCCTGTCGGAGCACGCGCCCGCTGCCCGGCAGGCAGCCGACGTGACGTGAGCGTACGACGCCGTAGCCGGCCTGCCGTCACTCATTCCGTGAACAGGACGGTGCGGAGTCGAGGAAAACGCCGGGCGTGTGAGGTCGTGCAGGGGGCATGAGGGACTACACGGGTGACGGCCGCCCAAAGTCCCGACTCAGGAGACACGACATGGTTATCGCAGGCATCATCGCCCTCTGCGTCGTACTGGCGGTACTCGCCTTCCTGGTGCCCCGCCTGTCGCGGCATCCACAGAACGGTGCGCAGCGCACCATGGGCGTCGGCTCCCGGGCCGGCTCCAAGGCTCCCGGGCCGCTGGGCCGGCTGTTCAGCAAGCCCTTCCGCTCCAGCTCCCGTGCTCTGGGCCGCAGCGGCTCAGCCGGCCGCCGGGCCAGGGGGCGCATGCCGTTCTGATCCCGGCGGTTGAGGAGACAGCGCTCCGGACAGTGGTCGGTCCCGCCCGTCGTCGGCACGGCCCCTGCCCGCAACCGCACTGCTTCCTGCGCTCACTTCGCGCCGGGTGCGGGGCCAGGGGCCGGGACGAGGGGCCGATCTCGGCCGACGGACTGCTCGGGAGCAGGGAGGGCGGAGCGCCGGCCGAAGCTCCCCGGATCCCCCCGGGGGACGACCGCAGTCGACTCCCCGGAGCACGGGGGCGTGAAGAGGTCGTGGATGACAAGGCCAAGGGATCGCGTAGCCTGGGGAAATGCTGACCGAGGTCACCGCGATCCGCTACATCACCCCCCTGCGGGAGGGCGGTTCGCTGCCGGGACTGATCGAGGGCGACGACCTCGGCACCTACGTCCTGAAGTTCACCGGTGCGGGGCAGGGGCGCAAGACGCTGGTCGCCGAGGTCGTCTGCGGGGAACTCGCCCGGCGGCTGGGGTTCCGGGTACCGCGTCTGGTCACGGTGGACCTCGACCCGGCCCTCGGGCTCGGCGAGCCCGACGAACAGGTGCAGGGGCTCCTCAAGTCCAGCGGGGGCACCAATCTGGGCATGGACTTCCTCTCCGGGGCGCTCGGCTTCGACCCGCTCGCCTTCGGGGTCGGCCCCGAGGAGGCCGGTCGGGTCGTCTGGTTCGACGCGCTGGTGAACAACGTCGACCGTTCCTGGCGCAACCCCAACCTGCTGCGCCGACGTGGTGAACTCTGGCTCGTCGACCACGGCGCGGCCATGATCTGGCACCACAACTGGCCCGGCGCGGAGCGCTCCGTCGCCCGCCCCTACGACGCCTCCGACCACGCCCTGAGGTCCTTCGGGCCGGACGTGGCCGCCGCGGCGGCAAAACTCGCACCGCGCGTCACCGCGGACCTGCTCGCCGAGGTCACCGCGGAGATCCCCGACGTGTGGCTGGCCGGCGAGCCCGGATTCGACACGCCGGACGAGCTCCGGCAGGCCTACGCGCGCGCCCTGCTCGCCCGTGCGGCCACCGTCCACGAGCGGGTCCACGGCCTCGGGGAGGAGGCGGACCGGTGAGGGACCACAGCGACCGCAGTGACCGGAGCGACCTGCGCGTCTTCGAGTACGCGCTGCTGCGGGTCGTGCCGCGGGTCGAACGGGGCGAGTGCGTCAACGCCGGGGTGATCGTGTACTGCCGTCACGAGGCGTTCGTCGGGGCCGCTACCCACCTCGACACGTCCCGGCTGCTGGCCCTCGACCCGCACGTGGACCTGGCCGGCGTCCGGGCCGCGCTGCGTGCCGTCGAGGGCGTGTGCGCGGGCGGGAACGCGGCGGGTCAGGCCGCGGGCGACGATGCGGGGCGGCGATTCCGCTGGCTGATCGCCCCGCGCTCCACCATCGTCCAGCCCGGCCCCGTGCACACCGGGCTCACCGCTGATCCGGCGGCCGAGGTGCGGCGGTTGCTCGACCTGCTCGTGAGGTGACCCGGAGAGGCGGCGCCAGGAACCGGTCGGCACGGCGAACCACCGCGGCGGGCCGCCGCAGGGGGAAGGCTGCGACGGCCCGCCGCCCGCAGGGCACGGGGGCGGGCAGGGGAGGGGCGTACGGACGTACGCGCGCCGGCCCGCGCGTCAGGTGCGGCGGCGCTTCACCAGGTACCCGGTCGTGGCGAGGGCGCCGGCCGCGAAGGCCAGGCCGACTCCGGTCTCCCACTCGCTCGGTCCGGCGGCCGACGAGCCGCCCAGCCCACCCTCCACACCGCGCGTCGGCGCGACCGTGGCGGGTGCGGGGGGAGTCGCGGACGCGGCGGTGGTGGCCGTCGCGCGGGGAGCGCTGGTGGAGGAGGTGAGGGTGTCGTCGCGGCGGGGCAGGGCCTCACAGGCGATGTTGTCGTCGGGGCCCTGGTCCTCGTCGAGCCGGTTGGGGTCGCTCCGGTCGAGGTTGAACAGGGCTTGCGCTTCCTCCTGGTAGGTGAAGTCCGCGCAGTCCAGGTCCTGGGCGTGAGCGGTGTGGGCCACCGGCAGTGTCGCGGCGAGCGCGACGAGTATGCCGAGGGCACCGGTGCGTCGGCGCATGGCGCGCCTCCTTTCCGGCCACAAGTGGCTCGTGCTTCGACGCTAGGCGCGCCCCCGCGCCGGGGCGCGCGACCATGGGCCGATCGGGTGGTAAACAAGGGGCCCGGGCATGGGGCGGCCCCGGGCCGGCGTGGTGTGCCCGGGGCCCTGCGGGCCGGGGAACGGATCACACGGCAGGGTGGGCCGTTGACACCGGGTGCCAGGGCTTCTAGCGTCACGTCTGCTGAAGGTACTAAGCGGTCGCTCACCCATCCGGGCGGGTCGCAGGAGCCGCATCCGAAGGTCCAAGGTCGAGGAGAAGCAGCGATGTCCACCACTGAGCAGCAGCGGGTCGCCGTCGTCACCGGTGCCGCGCGCGGTATCGGCGCCGCCACCGCCGTACGACTGGCCGCCGAGGGTCGCGCGGTCGCCGTGATCGACCTCGACGAGGGAGCCTGCAAGGACACCGTCGAGAAGATCACCACCGCCGGTGGCAGGGCCCTCGCGGTCGGCTGCGACGTCTCCGACGAGACGCAGGTCGAGGCCGCCGTCGCCAGGATCGCCGAGGAACTCGGCGCGCCGACCATCCTGGTCAACAACGCGGGCGTGCTGCGCGACAACCTGCTGTTCAAGATGAGCGCCTCCGACTGGGACACGGTCATGAACGTGCACCTGCGCGGTGCCTTCCTGATGTCGAAGGCCTGCCAGAAGCACATGGTGGACGCCGGCTTCGGCCGCATCGTCAACCTCTCCTCCTCCTCCGCGCTCGGCAACCGCGGCCAGGTCAACTACTCCGCGGCCAAGGCCGGCCTGCAGGGCTTCACCAAGACCCTCGCCAAGGAGCTCGGCAAGTTCGGCGTGACCGCCAACTCCGTCGCCCCCGGATTCATCGCCACCGAGATGACCAGGGCCACCGCCGACCGCGTGGGCATGGGTTTCGACGACTTCAAGGCCGCCGCCGCCACCCAGATCCCGGTGGCCCGGGTCGGCGAGCCGGAGGACATCGCCAACGCCATCGCCTTCTTCACCGGTGAGGCCGCCGGATTCGTCTCCGGCCAGGTGCTGTACGTGGCGGGCGGCCCGCTCGACTGAGGAACGCCGTGGCCCGGGACGGCCGGGGGACCGCTCGTGGGCGGCCCGGGGCAACGGCCGGTCGGCTGCGACGAGCAGGAACCGCCAGGGACGACCAGGCACGACTAGACACGACTAGACACGACTGGGGAATACGGACATGACTTCAGTGGAACTCTCGGGCAGGGTCGCCCTGGTCACCGGCGCCAGCCGCGGCATCGGGCTCGGCGTCGCCGAGGCGCTGGTGGCGCGCGGTGACCGCGTCTGCATCACCGGCCGGGGCGAGGACGCCCTCGAGGAAGCCGTCGAGAAGCTCGGCGCCGACCGGGTCATCGGCGTGGCGGGCAAGGCGCACGACGAGGCCCACCAGGCCGTCGCCGTCGAGCGCACGATGGAGGCCTTCGGCCGGGTCGACTTCCTCGTCAACAACGCCGGAACCAATCCGGTGTTCGGGCCGATCGCCGACCTCGACCTGGACGTGGCGCGCAAGGTGTTCGAGACCAACGTGATCTCGGCGCTCGGTTTCGCCCAGCGCACCTGGCACGCCTGGCAGAAGGACAACGGCGGGGCGATCGTCAACATCGCCTCCCTCGCGGGCGTCACGCCCTCGCCCCTCATCGCCGCGTACGGCGTCAGCAAGGCGGCGCTGATCAACCTGACGGGGCAGCTGGCGCACGAGTTCGCGCCGCGGGTGCGGGTCAACGCGATCGCCCCGGCGGTGGTGAAGACCAAGTTCGCGCAGGCGCTGTACGAGGGCCGGGAGGAGGAGGTCGCCGCGTCCTACCCGCTGGGCCGGCTCGGTGTGCCGGCCGACATCGGCGGCGCCGCCGCGTTCCTCACCTCGGACCAGTCGGACTGGGTCACCGGCCAGACCCTGGTGGTCGACGGCGGCATCCTTTTGAACGCCGGCGTGCGCTGAGCCGACGTGGGCTGAGCCGATGTGGCGCGGGCCACGATTGCTCCGGTACGGGCGTCCGTTGACGAAACGGCGCCCGTTCCGGCGTTTTCAAAGACGGGCGGACCGATGACAACGTAGTCAACACAGAGTAACCGCATGATCTACAACGAGTTGATCTCGACGTGCGTACGAAGGGGGGTCCGGGGCGGAAACAGCGCGGTATCGTCTGCCGACTCTTGGGACGGCAGATCGAGGAGCGTGCGCGTGTTCAAGCGGAACCGATGCCTGCGAGGGGTGGCGGCCATCGCGTCCCTCGCGTCGATGTCGTCCTTGTCCACCGGGTGCGGTGTGCTGACGTCCGACACTCCGGACGACGACGTGCCGATCGTCGTGGGGACGACCAGCCCGCCGAGCACACTCGACCCCGCGGCCTCCTGGGACAGTTCCTGGGAGCTGTTCCGCAACATCTACCAGACGCTGCTGAGCTACCCGGTCGGCGCGAGCACGCCCCAGCCGGACGCCGCCGCGGGCTGCGAGTTCTCCGACAGCTCCCACCAGGTGTTCCGCTGCGAACTGCGCGGGGGGCTGAAGTTCTCCGACGGCAGCACGCTCGACGCCAAGGCGGTCAAGTACTCCGTCGACCGGATCCGCAGGATCAACGTGAACGGCGGTCCGGCCGGTCTGCTGGGCAGCCTCGAACGGGTGCAGGCGCCGAACGACCGCGAGGTGGTCTTCCACCTCAACAAGCCCGACGCGACGTTCCCGTTCGTGCTCGCCACCCCGGCCCTGTCGATCGTCTCCCCGAAGGCCTACCCGGCCAGGGCCCTGCGCGAGGAGTCCGGCATCGTCGGGTCCGGGCCGTACGTCCTCGAGTCGTACGAGCAGGGCGACGAGGCCCGGCTCGTCCGCAACGAGCGGTACAAGGGCTACGCCGAACGGCGGAACAAGGCCGTGACGGTCCGCTACTTCCAGGAATCCGCCGAGATGGTCGAGTCGCTGCGGGAGGACCGGGTCGACCTCACCTACCGGGGTCTCGCCGCGGACGACGTCATCGAATTCCAGGGCGAGGCCTCCAAGGAGGAGGAGATCAAGCTGGTGGAGGGCGTCGGCACCAGCATCAGCTACCTGGTGTTCAACCCGAAGGACCCGTGGGCCGGCAAGAAGCCGGTGCGCCAGGCCGTCGCCCAGGTCGTCGACCGGGGAGCGATCGCGCACAAGATCTACCGGGACACCGTCGACCCGCTGTACTCGATGGTCCCCAAGGGACTGGCCGGCCACACCACCGGCTTCTTCGACGACTACGGCGACCCCAGCGTCGACAAGGCCCGGAGGATCCTCACCGAGGCGGGCATCACCGAACCGGTGCCACTCACCCTCTGGTACACCACGGACCGCTACGGCTCCGAGACCAAGCTGGAGTTCAAGGAGCTGGAGCGCCAGCTGGAGGCCTCCGGGCTGTTCGAGATCACTCTCGAGAGCCGCCCCTGGAAGACGTACGTCGAGGGCTACCAGAAGGGCGAGTACCCGGTGTTCGGGCGCGGCTGGTCCCCCGACTTCCCGGATGCCGACAACTTCATCGCCCCGTTCATCGGCGAGCGGAACGCGCTCGGTACGCCGTACGAGGCGAACGAGATCAGCAATGTCCTGCTGCCCCGTTCCCGCCGGGAGAGCGACCGGGGCAACGTCGTGAAGGACTTCGAGGAGGCCCAGCAGATCCTGGTGGACGACGCGCGGCTGCTGCCGCTGTGGCAGGGCCGGCAGTACGTCGCGACGAGCCGGGACATCTCGGGCGCGGAGCGGGCGCTGGACCCGTCGACGATCATGATGTTGTGGCAGCTCTCCCGCAAGACCAGCTGGTAGCCGGTCCGAGGGGCGGTTGTCAGCGGTCGCCTGTAGGTTCTGAGGCCGGGAAGTGACCGCAATCGTGAGGACGTTGACGTGACCGACATCGCCATGCTGCCCAAGTCCTGGCGCGGGGTTCTGGGCGACGAACTGCAGCAGCCCTACTTCAAGGAGCTGACGGAGTTCGTCGAGGAGGAGCGGGCGAAGGGTCCCGTCCATCCGCCCCGCGAGGAGGTCTTCGCGGCGCTGGACGCGACGCCCTACGACAAGGTGAAGGTCCTGATCCTCGGTCAGGACCCCTACCACGGCGAGGGGCAGGGCCACGGTCTGTGCTTCTCGGTGCGGCCCGGAGTGCGGATCCCGCCGTCGCTGCGGAACATCTACAAGGAGATGCACGCCGAGCTGGGCACACCGATCCCGGACAACGGCTATCTGATGCCGTGGGCCGAACAGGGCGTACTGCTGCTCAACGCGGTGCTCACGGTACGCGGCGGCGAGGCCAACTCGCACAAGGGGCGGGGCTGGGAGAGGTTCACCGACGCGGTGATCCGAGCCGTGGCCGACCGGCCCGACCCGGCGGTGTTCGTACTGTGGGGGAACTACGCGCAGAAGAAGCTGCCGCTGATCGACGAGAGCCGGCATGTGGTGGTCAAGGGAGCCCATCCGTCACCGCTGTCGGCGAAGAAGTTCTTCGGCTCCCGTCCGTTCACGCAGATCAACGAGGCGGTGGCCGCGCAGGGCCATGAGCCGATCGACTGGGCCGTCCCGGACCTGGGCTGACCCTGTCCGTCGGGTCGGGCCCGGTTCCCGCCGGCGGGGGAGGTCCGGTGCGTCGCGGGGCGGTTCGACCCGGATCGTCCCCGCCTGCCGTAGCGTCGGCGGGGACGATCCGGCGAGCGGTGCGGAGGGCGTGGTGGCGGACCGACAGGAGCAGGTGGCGCCGGATTCCGTGCTGACGCGGATCGGGCAGGTCGTGATGCTGCACCATGCGGGGGACCGCGAGGAGGCGAGGCATCGTCTCCTCGGGCTGTGGGCGGAGATCGGCGTCCACGGTGACGCCCTGCACCGCTGCACACTGGCCCACTACCTGGCCGACACCCAGGACGACCCCGAGGACGAACTCGCTTGGGACCTGAGGGCGTTGGCGGCGGCGAACGAGGCCGAGGGCGAAGCGGCCGCCGAACGCCCCGCAGGGTACGAGGGCATGCCCGCGGTGCGCGCCCTCTATCCCTCCCTGCACCTCAACCTCGCCGCCGACTACGTCCGGCTCGCCCGCCCCGACGCCGCCCGAGCCCACCTCCACCGGGCCCGCGGAGCCGCCCGTGCCCTTGCCGACGACTCCTACGGCGACAGGGTCCGGGCCGCCATCCGGCGCATGGAGATCCGGCTGGACGAGGGGGGCGGGACGGCCGGGAGGTGGGGGCCGCCGAGACAGCGTCCGTAGGTCGCTGCGGCGGTCAACGCCCGTACGTCTTCTCGCAGATGGCTGCCTGAGGACTGTCCGCGGGCCAGCGGCCGTACTCCTTGCCCAGGGCGCAGACGTCCGCCTGCCCGCCGAGGTCGTCGCGGATGGCCCCCGCGGCCTCGGAGACCTCCGCGGCGGGTGCTGGTGGTGCGGTTCTGCCGACGGCCGGGCCGTCGGCACCCGGCCGCGGGTTCTGGCCGTCGGACGGCGCGGTCCGTTCCGGTGCGGGTGCCGTGGGGGTGGCACGGCGCGAGGCGGAAGCGGGCGGCTCGGTGGGCCGGGACGGGGCGATCATCTCCAGGGCCTCGCGTGCCGGTGCCTGCACCACCTCCCGCGTCCGGCCGTCCGGGCGCGGCTCCGACAACCGGGCCGCGCCCGCGGGCGGACCGGGCTCGGAGGGACGCTGAACCGTCACACAGCCCGCGAGGGCGGAGACCGCCGCGGTCACCAGCAGCGTTACTGCGGTCGTCTTTCGATGCACCCACGTCACTCTGCAGTCTCCGGCCCTCCGGGGTCCGGTGGACGGGCGGAGGATGCCCCGCACGGGTGATCTCCGGCCCCGTACGGGGGCAGGGGAGTGCGGCGGGTTTACGTGCGGTTGACCGGCCCGGCCGGAGCGGGGAGAGGGGAGCGGGCCGGCAGTGATGCCGGGCGGCACCGGGCCGGCCCGGCGTCGTCGTCAGTCGCCGGTGGTGCCGTCGAGGCGCTCGCGGAGCAGGTCGGCGTGGCCGTTGTGACGCGCGTACTCCTCGATCATGTGCGTGTGGATCCAGCGCAGGGTGAACCGTTCGCCGGACCTGTGGCGCCCTTTGGCCAGGTCGTCCAGACCGAAGCCGGCCGCGTTGCGCCGGGCGGTGCCGATCTCGGCCTGCCAGACGGCGTACACCTCCTGCCAGGTCTCCGTGCCGGTGAGGTGGAACTCGCCGTCCGGGTCGGCCTCGCTGTAATGGAGCGGGCCGGCGTCCTCGTCCGCGAGCACCCTGCGGTACCAGCCGCGCTCGACGTCCGCCATGTGCCGCACCAGCCCCATCAGCGACAGCTCGGACGGTGGCACCGAGGCGGTGCGCAGTTGCTCGTCGGTCAGACCCCCGCACTTCCAGGCGAGGGTCTGACGGTGGTAGTCGAGCCAGCCCTCCAGCATGGTGCGGTCGTCGGCGTCGGTGGCGGGTTCGTGGCGTCGGGTTGTCATGCCCGCATCCTTTACGGCCGAGGGGGCCCGCCGCCAGGCGTTTTGTTGACAGGCGTTCCTCAGGGCTCATCAGCGTTCGTCAGGTGTTCGTCGGGCGGAGAGCATTCCGTCCAGCAGCTCCCGCAGGCTCACCCGCACCTCCTCCAGGGTCGGTACGCGCGCGCTGAAGGACCCGGCCACGCAGGAGAACATCAGCCCGTCCGCCCAGGCGATCAGCGACAGCGCGTGCCGGTCCGGGTCCGTGGATCCGAGCCCGGTGACCAGGCCGGTGAGCCGGTCGCGGAACAGGGCACCGGCCGCGTCGAAGTGAGCCCGCAGTTCGGGGCGGCGGGTGGCCTCCAGGGCCAGTTCGTAGCGGGCGAGGGTCAGTTCCCGGTTCAGGGTCAGGGCGCGGTGGGTGGCGAGCGCCATCGCGTCGGTCACCTCGGCCGACGAGCCGGCCCCGGCTCGCGGGGCCGGCATCTCGTGCAGTCCGAGGACCCGCGCCTCCCGCTCGGCGAGCCGCCGCACCACCAGCTCCAGCAGCCTCTGCCGGGTGCGCGCCACGTTCGAGGTGGAGCCCTGGGGGAGCCCGGCCGCCTCGTCGACCGCCCGGTGGGTGAGGCCGCGCATCCCGCGCTCGGCGAGCAGGGCGAGAGCGGCGTCGGCGACGAGATCGGCACGGGAAGCGCCTGCGGTGCGTGCGGTACGTACGGGCATGGTGGTCAAACTACCCGCTTCACTACGGCTGTAGTACAGTCGGCCGGAGTGGTCACTACATGTGTAGTGACGGTGTGCGGGAGCCGACCGACCGGGAACCGAGGAGGCAGCCATGGCACAGGCACAGGTGAAGCGGGCCGTTGTGATCGGCGGAGGGATCGGTGGTCTGACCGCGGCGGTCGCCCTGCAGCGGCGCGGGGTGAGGGTGACCGTCCTGGAACGGGCCGGCTCCCTGGAGCCGGTCGGCGCCGCCCTCTCCCTCGCGCCCAACGCGCTGCGCGGACTGGACGTCATCGGGCTCGGCGACGAGATCCGCGCCCTGTCCGCCTGGCAGGGCGACGGAGGGCTGCGCGCACCGGGCGGACGCTGGCTCGCCCGGTCCAGCGCGGCCGCCGCGGCCGAACGCTTCGGCGGGCCTCTCGTCCTGCTCCACCGCGCCACCCTCATCGGTCACCTGGCCGGGCAGCTCCCGCCGGACACCGTCCGCACGGCCGCCGCCGCGCGCCTCGTCGATCCGGGAGACCCCGGTGACCCCGACCGGCCCGCCCGTGTGAGCACCCCCGACGGCGAACTCGAGGCCGACCTGGTGGTGGCCGCCGACGGCATCCGCTCCGCCGTGCGCCACACGCTCTTCCCGCACCACCCCGGGCCCGTCTACTCCGGCTTCACCACCTGGCGGGTGGTGGTCCCGCTGCCGGGCGTGCGGTTCGCCCCGCACGAGACCTGGGGCCCGGGCCGCCTCTGGGGCACCCATCCACTCAAGGACGGCCGGGTCTACGCGTACGCCGCCGCCCTGGCCCCCGCCGGGGAACACGCCCCCGACGACGAGCGCGCCGAACTGCTGCGCCGCTACGGCGACTGGCACGAGCCGGTCCCCGCCGTGCTGGCCGCCGTCCGCCCCGAGGACGTGCTGCGGCACGACGTCCACCACATCACCGAGCCGCTGCCGGCCTACCACCACGGCCGGGTCGCTCTGGTCGGCGACGCCGCGCACGCGATGCCGCCCACCCTCGGCCAGGGTGGCAACCAGGCCGTCGAGGACGCGGTCACCCTCGCCCACCACGCCGACGACCTGCCCGCGTACACCGCGGACCGGCTGCCCCGTACGACCGGCATCGCCCGCCGGGCGGTGCGGGCGGCCCGCCTCGGCCTGATGACCAACCGTGCCGGGACCGCCGTACGCGACACCGTGACCGCCGCGCTCTCGAAGGCCGTTCCGTCCCTGCTCCTGCGGAGCTTCGACGAGGTCGCCTCCTGGCGTCCGCCGGTGGAGGACACCGTATTCTTCGGGGCGGACCACGACAGTGACCAGAGCCGTGACGGTCACCGCGGTGACGACGTGCGTGACAGGAGCCGTGCCCCTGACCGTGCACCTGACAGGCAACCGCTGGAGGAGGACACCCCGTGAAGGTCGGCTGTATCGGACTCGGTGACATCGCGCAGAAGGCCTACCTTCCGGTGCTCGCCACCCGGCCCGGAGTGGAACTGCACCTGCAGACCCGCACCCCCGCGACGCTCGCCCGCGTCGCCGACGGCCTCCACCTCCCGCCCGGACAGCGGCACGCCGACCTCGACGCCCTGCTCGCGCAAGGCCTCGACGCCGCCTTCGTGCACGCCCCGACCCAGGTCCACCCGAAGATCGTGACCCGGCTGCTCGAAGCGGGCGTACCGACGTACGTCGACAAGCCGCTCGCCTACGAACTCGCCGACTCCGCACGGCTCGTCGCCCTCGCCGAGGAGCGGGGCACCAGCCTCGCCGTCGGCTTCAACCGACGCTTCGCCCCCGGTTACGCGCAGTGCGCCGACCACCCGCGCGAGCTGATCCTGCTGCAGAAGAACCGGGTCGGGCTGCCCGAGGACCCGCGCACGATGATCCTCGACGACTTCATCCACGTCGTCGACACCCTGCGCTTCCTGGTGCCCGGCCCGGTCGACGACGTGACCGTGCGGGCCCGCACCGGGAGCGGGCTGCTGCACCACGTGGTGCTCCAGCTCGCAGGGGACGGCTTCACCGCACTCGGAGTGATGAACAGGCTCAGCGGCTCGGCCGAGGAGATCCTCGAGGTCTCCGGTCAGGACACCAAGCGGCAGGTGGTCAACCTCGCGGAGGTGATCGACCACAAGGGCCAGCCGACCGTGCGCCGGCGCGGCGACTGGGTGCCGGTGGCGCGCCAGCGCGGTATCGAGCAGGCGGTGCTCGCCTTCCTGGGCGCGGTCGGCGAGGGCAGGACGCTCAGTGCCCGGGACGCGCTGGCGACCCATGAGCTGTGCGAGCGTGTGGTGCGGGAGGTCCAGGAGCGGGCCGCCGCCTGAGCCGTACGCTCCGTACGGTCTCGGTGGTCCCCCACGCGGCCAGGACCAGCAGCGCCGCGTACAGTGGCCAGTCGCCGAAGCGGACGTAGGGCGTGGTGCCGTGGGCGAGAGGGACGTCGTACACCTGCGTGGTGCTCGTGTCCGTACCGAGCCACGGCCCGGCCCGTCCGCCGTCCGGGCCGTGGACGGCGGACACACCGGTCAGCGTCGCGTGGACCATCGGACGCCCGGTCTCGGCGGCGCGCAGCGCGGCCAGCGAGGCGTGCTGCTCGGGCGCCCAGCTCTGCTGGAAGGTCGACGTCGACGACTGGGCGAGCAGTACATCGGCGCCGTCCTCGGCCAGATTCCGGCTGATGTCCGGGAACGCGGACTCGAAGCACACCATGGGGCCGATGCGCAGCCCGGCCCCCGCGTCCATCACCACCTGCCCGGTACCGCGCCTGCGGTCCTCGCCCGCCGCCTCACCCACGGACGTCACCCACCCCAGCAGGGAGCGGGCCGGGATGTACTCACCGAACGGAACCAGGCGCATCTTGTCGTACCGGTCCCCGGTGAGGCCGTCGGGGCCGACCAGCACCGAACTCTTGTAGATGCCGGGCCGGTCGGAGCGCCGCGCGTCCACGTTGACCAGGATCTCGGCGCCCGTGGTGCGGGACAGCGCGGCGAGCCGCCGCGCCAGGTCGGGCCGGGCACCGAGGTCGAAACCGACGCTGCTCTCGCCCCAGACGACCAGGTCGACGCCTTGGCCCGCGAGTTGGCGGGTGAGCCGTACCTCGCGGTCGAAGCGCCGGTCCGCACTGTCCGGCCCGGCGACGACACCCGGCTGGACGACCGCGATCCTCGCCCGTCCGCCGGCCTCCGCGACGGGCGCGCCCGCCCAAACGGATGCCGTGACCACGCCCACGGCGACCAGACCGGTCACGGCCGGGACCCGCGCCCGCCGGACCGTGAGCAGCACGGCCACGGCGACGTTCAGGAGCACCACCAGGAAGCTGAGCAGCCACACCCCGCCGACCGACGCCAGCCGCAGTGCCGCCGTCACCTGCCACTGACTCGCGCCGAGCACGCCCCAGGGGCCGCCCAGAGCCTCCCAGGAACGGACCAGTTCGGCGGCCAGCCAGGCCGACGGCAGCACGACCAGAGCGGTCACGACCCGCCCCCGCGGCGGCGCCCCGCCCAGCAGCCGCCGCACCAGCCACCCCCAGGGCGCCCACAGCGCACCGAGCAGGGCCGCGAGAACGAACGTGAACACATGCAGGTTCGGCAGCAGCCAGTGGTGCATCGCGAGCATGAAGCCGAACCCGCCCCACCATCCGTCGAACGCGGCACGCCGGCCGGTGGGCGCAGTGCGCGCCAGCGCGATCCACGGCACCAGCGCGACATAGGCGAACCACCACAGGGACGGCGCCGGGAACGCCAGTACGGGCAGGGCGCCCGCGACCGCGGCGACGGCCGAGCGCCGCCACGGGGAGGCGAGCCAGGGGCTGAACGTCTTCACCGGCACCTCCTACCCGCTCCCCACCCGTACGTGCCTCCAGTGTGCGTCCCGGACAGGATCCGGGACAGGAGGCGCCGGCTCAGCCGACCACGGGCGCCGCGGACCGGGCAGGCAGGCGCCGCCACTTCTCGCGCACGATCAGCTCGTCCAACCGCCAGCCCTCGTCCGTGCGCAGCATCCCGAACGCGTACCGGCCCCCGCACACGAAATCCGGCGCGGCCGACCCGCCCTCGCCGTCGGTGGCCGTACCCATCGGGCTCACGTAGTCGGCCTGTACACGGGCCGTGTCACCGGTGTCCTGCTCCCAGACCCCGAAGCGCACCCGCCGGTTCACGATCAGATGCTGCCGCACCGGGAACCCCCGCAGGCTCTCCGCGAGCCACGCCGCCACCTTCCCGGCGTCGCCCTCGATGCCGCCGGCCGAGCGGTAGTCGGCCCGCCCGCCCGGGGCGAACAGCGCCCGGTACGCCTCCCAGTCCCCGTCGTCGACCGCCACCGCGTACTCGGTGACGATCTCGTCCACGGCCAGCCTGTCCCGCACGGTCGCAAGCTCCACACGCTGCGTCATCGGCTCAGTGTTGGCCATCGGGGGCCCGGAACCAAGAGCCCCGCGCAGATGTTCACCCGGCGTGAGTCCGTGCTTCCCTCCAGCCGGCGGCACGTAGGAGCGGGGCCGTGGGTGTGCCAGGCTGTGGATCTCCGGTTGTCGGGACGGGCCGGTGGTTCGGAGGTTCATGTGAAGAGGCTTGTCACTGTGGTGACCGGTGGTGGCCGGGGGATCGGGGCCGCTGTCTGCCTGCGGCTCGCGGGGGAGGGGCACGACGTGGTGGTGGGGTACGTGCGGGACGCCTCGGCGGCGGAGGGGGTGGCGGAGGGAGTACGTGCGGCCGGGGCCCGGGCCGTCACCGTACGGGGGGACACCTCCGACGAGGCGGACGTCGAGCGTCTCTTCGACGCGGCGGAGCGGGAACTGGGGCCGGTGACAGGGCTGGTGAACAACGCGGCGGTGACCGGGCCGCTGGGACGGTTCACCGATGTCGACACCGCGACCCTGCGCCGGGTCGTGGACGTCAACCTGACGGGGACGCTGCTGTGTTCGCGCCGCGCCGCACAGCTCATGACGCCCCGGGGCGAGGGTGCCATCGTGAACATCTCGTCGGGTGCGGCCACCCTCGGCAGCCCCGGCGAGTACGTCCACTACGCGGCGACCAAGGCAGCCGTCGACGCCCTCACGGTGGGACTCGCCAAGGAGCTCGGTCCGGCCGGCATCCGCGTCAACGCGGTCGCGCCGGGCGTGATCGACACGGAGATGCATGCCGCCATGGGCGCCCCGGACCGGGCCCGGCAGGCCGGTGCCACGGTGCCGCTGGGCCGCCCGGGACAGCCGGAGGAGATCGCCGCGGCCGTCGCCTGGCTGATGTCGCCGGACGCCTCGTACGCGACGGGGGCGGTGCTGCGGGTGGCGGGCGGGCGCTGAGCGCGTGCCCGTCGCCGGTGCGTGGCGGGCCGACGCGGCGGCGGGGGGTCAGGCCGCCTTGACGACCTGGCCGCGGATCGCCGCCGCCCACTCGACCACCAGAAGCTCGTACTCCGCGCGCTCCTGAGCCGACAGGGAACCGCCCGAGCGCAGCCACAGTGCTCGGATGCGCTCGTTGACCTCAGCGGCCGACCGCGCGGAACCAGGGGTCACGGAATCGGGGGACATGCCGAACAGCCTAGGGCCACGCACTGACAGCGCGCTACCGGACGGCTACCTGTCACCTATGGGTTCGGTCACGTCCCCGCGGACGGCCGGGTCGCGGACGCCGGGTCAGTGCGCGGACTCCGCCGCGTGCGGGCTGAGGGCGCCCGTGGCCACCAGGACGATGATGACGACACCGAGCGCGATGCGGTACCAGACGAACGGCATGAAGCTCTTGGTGGTGATGAACTTCATGAACCACGCGATCACCGCGTAGCCGACCGCGAAGGCGACGACCGTCGCGAAGATCGTCGGGCCCCAGGTGACGTGACCGCCCTCGGTGGCGTCCTTCAGCTCGAAGAGACCGGAGGCGAGCACGGCGGGAATCGCGAGCAGGAACGAGTAACGGGCCGCTGCCTCGCGCTTGTAGCCCATGAACAGACCGCCGCTGATGGTCGCGCCGGAGCGGGAGACACCCGGGATGAGCGCCAGGGCCTGGCAGAACCCGTAGATCAGGCCGTCCTTGACGGTCAGGTTGTCGAGCGACTTGAGCTGCTTGGGCGTGCGGTGCCGGCCACCCCGCTCGTCCCGCGCCGCAAGCCGGTCGGCGACACCGAGGACGATGCCCATGCCGATCAGCATCGCCGCGGTGAGCCGCAGGTCGCGGAACGGCCCCTCGATCTGGTCCTTCAGCGTCAGGCCGAGAACTCCGATCGGGAGCGAGCCGACGATGACGAGCCAGCCCATCCGCGCGTCGGGGTCCCGGCGCAGCTCCTTGTTGGTGAGCGAGCGGGTCCAGGCCGACAGGATCCGCGCGATGTCCTTGCGGAAGTAGATCAGCACGGCGGCTTCGGTACCGATCTGGGTGATCGCGGTGAACGCCGCGCCGGGGTCCTCCCAGCCGGAGAAGGCCGCGGTCAGCCGCAGGTGCGCGCTGGAGGAGACGGGGAGGAACTCGGTCAGCCCTTGGACGAGTCCGAGGATGAGAGATTCAAACCAAGACATGAGGCAGTGGTGTCCAAGTGCCGATCGCG
Organism: Streptomyces sp. NEAU-W12; assembly: GCF_026242095.1. Lineage (NCBI taxonomy): Bacteria > Bacillati > Actinomycetota > Actinomycetes > Kitasatosporales > Streptomycetaceae > Streptomyces > Streptomyces sp. NEAU-W12. The sequence continues at coordinate 233,334 of NZ_JAPJDM010000010.1, read as the reverse complement.
GAAGAGGAGGACGGGCACGCCGAAGTGCCGTGGGCAGTGATCGACGATCACGCGTACCGAGTGCGAACAGTAGCGCCCCAAGATGACGACTTTGACGCCAGGGGCCGGGCACAGGGCCGGACCGGTGCCCGGCGCCGTCTCACCGTGCCCGCAGCTGGTGCCGCTTGCGCCACGCCACCACCGCGCCCAGCAGGCCCGGCACGGTGATGCAGGCCAGCGCGATCAGGAAGGCCGGGGACGTCGGTGTCGAGGCGCGGGCACCGGCGACGACGTAGGCGGCGGTGTTCGGGACCGAGCCGAGCCCCGTCGCCAGCAGGAACGGCAGCAGACCCATCCGGGAGACGGCGGCGCAGTAGTTCGACGCGGCGAACGGCACCCCCGGGAACAGCCGCGCCGCCAGTATCGAGCGGAAGCCGTGCCGGCTCAGCTGGTTGTCCGCCGCCTTCAGCCAGCGTCCTCGCAGCAGTGGACGCAGCGCGTCCTGGCCGAGGGCCCGCCCGAGGCAGAACGCGAGCCCGGCACCGAGCACCGTGCCGCCCAGCGCGGCGCCGAGCCCCCACTGGCTGCCGAACAGCGCGCCCGCCGCGAGGTTCAGGATCGGGCGCGGTACGAACGCCACCGTGCACACCCCGTAGGCCACCGCGTACGCCACGACCGCCGCGGCGCCGCCGAGCTGCGGCGGCAGGCCGTCGGTCAGCAGTCTCTGCGGCTCCAGCAGCAGCATCGCCGAGGCCGCGGAGGCGAGCAGCACGACCAGCAGGGACAGGCGCGACCAGGGGGACAGCAGGAATCTGGCGCAGCGGGCGGTGAGGCCCGCCGAGGAGGCCGCCGCGGGGACGACGGCGGTGAGCTGTGCGGCGGAGGCCCGGGGAGAGGCAGTAGCGGTGCCCCCAGAGCGGTTGGTGGCATCGAGCATCCGGCGACACTAACCGACGAATGCGACCGGACGCCGTAGCGTGCGTCTCATACGTGCCGCAGCGACCGGAACACCCGGTGCGTGACCACCGCGCAGGACGGCCCGCCCGTGTACCGCGGAAAACCGTTCGACGCCTGGCGCCGTGGTCGCCGGAACCGACGACATGTTCCGGCACGCCTTCCTCCTCGCAGCATCCGCGACCGCGGATGCCCCGAAGACTGCCGTCCGTGTTCCCGCAGTTCCCGCAGTTCTCGCAGCGCCCGCAGCCGCAGCCGCTTCTGCTGTCGACGGCGTCCGAAGCCGACCTTCCCCGGAACGCCCGCCGGCCCCCAGGGAGAGGGCCGGCAGGTTCCTCGGGGTCCCGGCCCTGCTCGACGCGGTGGACACCTGTGTGCCCCTGCCCGAGCGGTACGTGGAGGCGCCGTTCCCGCTACCGGTGGAGAACGTGCTCACCCTCACCGGCCGGGACACCGTGCTCACCGGCGCGGTGGAGCGCGGCACGGTCCGTCCCGGCGACCGCGTCGAAGTGCTCGGTGCCGGGGTGGAGTCCGTGGTGACCGGCCTGGAGACGTTCGGCAAGCCGATGCAGGAGGCACCGGTCGGGGACGACGCGGCGCTCCTGCTGCGCGGTGCGACGCGGGACGCGGTGCGACGCGGACATGTGATGGCCGCACCGGGCAGCGTGGTGCCGAACCGGAGGTTCACGGCGCAGGTGTACGTACTGCCGGCCCGCGGGGGCGGCCGTGCGGCTCTGGTGCCGACCGGCTACCGGCCGCAGTTCTGCATCCGCACCGCGGACGTCGTCGGCGACATCGGCCTCGGGGAGGCGGCGGTCGCGCGGCCCGGCGACACGGTCACGATGAGCGTGGAGCCGGGGCGCGAGACGCCCCTGGAGCCCGGGCCCGGTTCCGCCGTCCGTGAGGGCGGGCGGGCCGCCGGGGCCGGCACGGTGACGGCGGCCCGCCGAGTCCCGACCCCAAAGTTCCGGGGCCGGGGCCCCGGCCCCGGCCCGGTCCTGGGGGCACGCCGGGCGCCCGCACCCGCACGGGGCGGGCGCCCGGCCGTGCGACGGCACAATGGGACGATGAACGAGCCGATACCCGTCACCCGCCCCGTCGGTCACGGCACCGCGAAGCTGATGCCCGACGTCGACCGGGAACGGGCGTGGCTGCTGACGGTCGACGGGGCACCGCAGTCCTACGTCGACCTGGACGAGCCGGCCCATCTGGAGTTCGAGTACACCCGGCGGCTCGGGCACGTGCTGGACACCCTCGCCGAGCCGGGGCACCCGTTGGACGCACTGCACCTCGGCGGCGGCGCGCTCACCCTGCCCCGCTACCTGGCCGCGACCCGCCCCGGCTCCCGGCAGGACGTCGTCGAGTTCGACGGGGAACTGCTGGACCTGGTCGCCGGGCAGCTGCCACTGCCCGAGGGCGCGGACATCACGCTGCACGCCGCGGACGCCCGGGCCTGGCTGGAGAGCGCTCCCGACGCCTCCGCGGACGTCCTCGTCGCCGACGTCTTCGGCGGCTCACGCGTCCCGGCGCACCTGACCTCCGTCGCGTACGCCCGTGAGGCCGCCCGCGTCCTGAGGGCCGACGGCGTCTACCTCGGCAACCTCGCCGACGCGGCCCCCTTCGCCTTCCTGCGCTCCCAACTGGCCACGCTGGGAACGGTGTTCGAGGAGCTGGTGCTGATCGCCGAACCGGGAGTGCTGCGCGGACGCCGTTTCGGCAACACCGTCCTCGCCGCAGCGCACCGTCCCCTCGACCTCGTCGCCCTGGCCCGCCGTACCGCGGCCGACGCCTTCCCGGCCCGCGTCGAGCACGGCGCGGCCCTGCGGGACTTCACCGGCGGGGCGCGGCCGGTGCGGGACGAGGACGCCGTACCGTCACCCGAGCCCCCCGACGGGGCGTTCGGCATCGGCTGACCCCTTGCCGGCGACCGGGGCCGACCCGGTGACAGGCACCGTCCGGCGCCGCAGGCGGCGTACGTCCGGCACGCACAGCACCGCCGCCGTGACCACGACGACCAGCGCGGCACAGCCCCACAGCGCCTCCGTGCGGCCGAACGCGGTCTCGGCGGGTCCCGCCAGCGCCATCGTGGCCGGCACCAGGGCGACGGACCCGAACCAGTCGTAGGCCGACACCCGGGACAGTTTCTCCTCCGGGATCTCCTGGTGAAGCGCCGTCATCCAGGAAACCCCGAACACCTCGACGGTCACACCGGTCACGCACATCACCGCGCACAGCACCGCCACCGGTACCGGCACCGCCAGCGCGGCGGACGGCAGGGCCAGCGGGAACACGCACAGGGTGCCGACGAACAGCAGGCGGCGCGGTTTCCAGCGGGTCATCAGCAGCGCGCCCAGCACCGTGCCGGCCCCGAAGAAGGCCAGGGCCAGACCCCAGGGCGCCGCGCCGCCCAGATGGTCCCGGGCGACGAGCGGACCGTAGACCGCGTCGGCGGCGCCGACCACGGCGTTGGCGACGGAGAACTGGACGACGATGCCCCACAGCCAGGGCCGGCCGGAGAACTCCCGCCAGCCGTCCCGGAGGTCGGCGAGCAGACCGCCGCCCGGGGCGCGCGGGGGTATGTGCTTCACGTCGAGGAAGGCCCGCAGGGCCGCCGCGGCGGCGAAGGCCGCCGCGTCCGCCGCGAGCACCCAGCCCGGTCCCATCGCCGCGATCATCAGACCGCCGAGGGCGGCGCCGCCGAGTGTCGCGCCCTGCATCGCCATCCGGAACACCGCGAACGCCCGGCCGGCCTGCTCGCCCTCGACGGAGGAGAGCAGCATGCCCTCGGCGGCCGGCCCGAAGAACGCCTGGCCGACTCCTCCGAGTGCGCTGAGCAGCATCATCTGCCACATCTGGGCCTCGCCCGCCAGGACCAGCGCCGCGAACGCGGCCTGCGAGACACAGTTGAGGACATTGGCCGCGACCATCACACGGTGGCGCGGCAGCCGGTCCGCGACGGCGCCGCCGATCAGCAGGAACAGCACCAGCGGCAGGGTGCGGGCGGCGGCCACCAGGCCCACGTCGCCGCCGTCCCCGCCCGCGCCCAGCACCGCGAACGCGGAGGCGATCAGCGCACCGTGACTGCCCAGGCTCGTCACCACGGCGGACGCGGTCAGCAGCGTGTAGTTGCGGCCCGCCCAGGCAGGACGCCGGGAGGAGGAGGCGGTGGTCGGCACCCCGTGACTATCGCCGGAGCGGGGCCGACTTGCCAAATGCGCCGCCCCACGCGCCGAGGGCTCCTCCGGCCGTTTCCCGTCGCCCCGAGGGCGGGAAACGGCCGGAGGAGCCCTCGGCCCACCTGCCCGCTACGACTCGGTCGGTGCCTCCTCGGTGAGGCGTACCGTGCTGAGGATCTTCTGCACGGTCTCCTCCGGGATCTCGTCCTCGACGCCCTTGGCGCCGTACAGGTTCCAGGTGACGAAGTCCCCGGCACCGTTCTTGAACCCGAAGGTGATCGCCTTGCCCTCGCTGTCGCACGTGCCGTTCTGGGGCGTGTTCTCCGAGTGCGCCGTGACGACACTGCCCTTGATGCCCGAGGCGGTCGTGTACGCCTTCGGCTTCCCGGACTTCACGCTCTTCTTGTCGGGCTGCGTGTAGCCGCCGTAGATCCACCACGGCACACGGGTCTCCGCGGCCTGGTCCGAGGTCTTGGCGCCGTTCTCGCCACGGGTGCCGGCGGTCACGAGGGCGGTGTCGTCCTCGCGGCCGTCCTTGTCGTCGTCGCTCGTGCACCACTTGGACTTCAGATAGGCGGGGGCGGTGACGGTGGTGCGGTCCAGCTCCCCGTCCTTCTCCTCCCATTCGAAGCCCACGCTGGTGCCGGGATCCTCGATCTCCCAGTCGGCGGGGACGTCGAACTTGGTGCCGAAGCGCGTGTTCGTGACGACCTGCCAGCCCGGAACCGTCGCCTTCTCGGCGTCCCCGCCCCGCGGGTTGTCGTCGGAGCCGGAGGCGGAGGAGCTCGGCTCCGTGGAGGGCTTCTCGGACGCGCTCACGGACGGCTTCGCGTCCCTCTTGTCGGCGGTGTCGTCCTTGTCGCCGCCCAGCACCAGGAAGCCGGTGACACCGGCGGTCACGACCACGGCCGCCGCGGCCACGGCGGCCACGATCTTCGTCTGCTTCCCACCGCCCCCGCCCTGCGGCGGCTGGGGCATGCCCACGGTGGCCGGCGTCCCCCACTGCTGCGGCTGCGGCTGCGGCTGCGCGTAAGGGTTCGGCTGCTGGGCGCCGGGCTGCTGGTACGGATTCGGCTGTTGGTACCCCGGCTGCTGGTACGGATTGCTCGACTGCGGGTTCTGCTCGCCCCCGGGCGGCTGGTTTCCTGGCCACATGGTGAGTCACCCTAGCCCGGCCAGTGACACGATTCGGTCACTGCCCGTTGACAGGGACGTAGCAACCAGGAGCCGGAAGTGATCCGGAGGCAACCCCGAGCGGCCGCACGTCGTCGGGACACCGGTGCGCTCGCGCATCCCCCGCGGTCCTTGCTGGTCCGGGCCCGGCCACGCGGGCCGGGGAAGCCGCGCGAGGGAGGCCGCCGCACGACCGGCCGCCGGTCCCGAGGCCTGGCCGGCCGCTCCTACCCGTGAGTAACGTGTGGTCATGAGCGACGACCGGACGACCATCGGCGAGATGCTCGCCGCCACGGTGCCCATGGCCCGCACCCTCGACCTCCAGTTCCTGGAGACCACTTCGGAACGGGCCGTGGTGTCCCTGCCGGACCAGAGCGACTACCACAACCACGTGGGCGGCCCGCACGCCGGCGCGATGTTCACCCTGGGGGAGTCGGCGAGCGGTGCCATCGTGCTCGCCGCGTTCGGGGAGCAGCTGGCGCGGGCGGTGCCCCTCGCGGTCCGCGCCGAGATCGCCTACCGGAAGCTGGCGATGGGCCCCGTCACCGCCACCGCGACCCTGGGCCGGCCGCCCGCCGAAGTGGTGGCCGAGCTGGACGAGGGCCGGCGCCCCGAGTTCCCGGTGTCGATCGAGATCCGGCGCGAGGACGGTGCGGTGACCGGCGAGATGACGGTCGTCTGGACCCTGCGCCCGGGCGGCTGACACCTGCCGGCGGTGGCCTGCCGCACCGCCGCGGGCCCCGGTGTCCGGTTCAGACGCCGCTGCCCGCCCCGTAAGGGCCGTACAGGTCCAGCAGCCGGACCCGGGCGGAGTGCAGCCGGTGGGCGACCACACGGCCCACCCACAGGGCGAGGGCCCGCCCGAAGGCGGGCTCGTCCTCTCCCATCGCGCGGACGGCCGCGGCGTCGAACTCGTAGGCCCGTACCGGGGTGGCCGCCTCTGCGCCCAGATGCCAGACGTGCGGGCTGTACAGCCAGGACCAGCCGACGAGTTCGTTGTGCCCGAGACGCTCGATGACGGCGGCCCGACGGCCGGGGACATGCATGTCGAGCTCGACGGTGCCGGTACGGATGACCCAGAAACGGTCCGCGCGTCCACCCTCCTCGAACAGCCGGGTCCCTTGCGGGAAGGACACCTCGCGGGCGGTCTCCAGGAGCTTCGCCCGATGCTCGACGGGCAGGGCACGCGGCATGCCGGGGGACGAGGGAGCGAACATCGCGGCCTCCCTTGCGGGATACGGGGTGGGGCGGGCTGTCGGTGCGGTCTGCGGGTGATTCCGATGCAATTCAGCCTCCTGCGGAACCGCCGCCGGTGCCATGGGCCGTACGGCCCCGATCGAAGGCATCCGGCCCCGTCGGGGCGGTGTCCCCGGACCGGGGCGGGACCCTCGGCCGGGCACCGGGAGGCGGCGCCGGTACCCCGGGGCGGGACCTTCGGCCCCCGTGGGGACCTGTGGCCCCTGCCGGCCGGCCGGCCGGCCCACTGATACTGGAGGTGATCTCGGCGACAGCGATACCGGTCCGTTCCGGCCAGCAGGTCCGACAACAGGAGGTACACGTCATGCCCCGCACCATCACCATCGGTTTCGACGGTTCCGCGGAGAGCCGGGCCGCCGCCGAGTGGGCGGCCCGCGAGGCGAAGGTGCGGGGTCTGCCGCTCCGGCTGGTCGAGGTCCGGGAGCCCCTTCCGGAGCCCGTCGCCCAGGCGCCGTTCTCCGGCGCACAGACCGGCCGGCAGGAGAAGGGGGACGGCGGGGCGGAGGCACTCCCGGCCGACGGCTGGGGGACCACGCCGGGTGAGGCCGCGACCGGGCTGCGGCTGCGGCACCCCGGGGTCGAGGTCACCACGGAACAGGTCGCCGGCCGGCCCCACGAGGTGCTGGTCAAGGCCGCCGAGGACGCCGAGCTGCTCGTGCTGGGCTCCCGCGGGATGAGCGGCTTCGCCGGATTCCTGGTCGGCTCCGTGGGTCTCGCCGTCGTGGCCCGTACCGAGCGGCCCGTCGTCCTGGTCCGTGCCGGGGAGCAGGCCGCCGACGAGCACGAGCCGGATCCCACGGGCATCCCGTCCGCCGCGACCCGCTACCGGCCGGTCCTGCTCGGCGTGGACGCCGACCGGCCCGACGACGCGGTGATCCGCTTCGCGTTCGCCGAGGCCGCCCGGCGGGGCACCGGACTGCGCGTCCTGCACGGCTGGAACCTGCCGCCGTACTACGTCCACGGACTGCCGGCCGACCCGGACGTCTACCGGGCGATCGCCGAGGAACGGACCGCGACGCTCGCGAAGGTGCTCCGCCCCTGGAGAGCGGAGTTCGAGGACGTCGACGTCGTGGAGGAGTCCTTCGGCGGCAGCCCGTCCATCCGGCTCATCGACGCGTCACGGGAGGCCTCGCTCGTCGTGGTCGGGCGGCGCGTCCGCCGCAATCCCTTCGGTATCCGCATCGGGTCGATCACCCACGCCGTCCTGCACCACTCCGCGGCACCGGTCGCGGTCGTCGCGCACGACTGAACCGGTCCTCCGGAGGAAGGGCACGGGACGGATCCGGGAGCGCCCCGCTCGGATTGCGCCACATGCCCGTGTCCGGCCGACCGGGGCATGAGGCGGGCGGAAACTGGTACTCCCCGCCCCGACCCCACCCCTGATGCCCCGATCACCGCGTCGATCACCCACGGAGCCAGCCATGCCCGAGGACCAGGACACCCGGACCGCACCGACCGACGAGGAGCTGCGCACGCTGGACGCCCACTGGCGCGCCGCCAACTACCTGGCGGCGGGCCAGATCTACCTGCTGGCGAACCCGTTGCTCACCGAGCCCCTCAAGGCCGAGCACATCAAGCCGAGGCTGCTCGGGCACTGGGGCACCTCACCCGGACTGAACCTGGTGTACACCCACCTGAACCGGGTCATCGGCGCACGCGGGCTGGACGCGCTGTGCGTCTGGGGGCCGGGCCACGGCGGACCCTCGGTGCTGGCCAACTCCTGGCTGGAGGGCAGTTACAGCGAGAAGTACCCGGACGTCGGCCGTGACGCCCCGGGCATGGCACGGCTCTTCCGGCAGTTCTCCTTCCCCGGCGGCGTCCCCAGCCACGTCGCCCCGGAGGTCCCCGGCTCGATCCACGAGGGCGGCGAACTCGGCTACTGCCTCGCCCACGCCTACGGCGCCGCATTCGACAACCCGGGCCTGCTGGTCGCCTGCGTGATCGGCGACGGCGAGGCGGAGACCGGGCCGCTGGCCGCGTCCTGGCACTCCAACAAGTTCCTCGACCCGGTCCACGACGGCGCCGTCCTGCCGATCCTGCACCTCAACGGCTACAAGATCGCCAATCCGACCGTGCTGTCCCGCATCCCCGAGGCCGAACTCGACGCGCTGCTGCGCGGCTACGGCCACGAGCCGATCCACGTCGCCGGCGACGACCCCGCCCTCGTCCACCGGGCGATGGCCCAGGCCCTGGACACCGCCCTGGACCGCATCGCGGCGGCGCAGCGCGCCGCCCGCGAGGACGGCGCGACCGAGCGGGTCTCCTGGCCGGTGATCGTGCTGCGCACGCCGAAGGGGTGGACCGGCCCTGCCGAGGTGGACGGCCTCCCCGTGGAGAACACCTGGCGCTCCCACCAGGTGCCGCTGTCGGCGGTCCGGGAGAATCCGGAGCACCTGCACCAGTTGGAGGCCTGGCTGCGGTCGTACCGGCCCGAGGAACTGTTCGACGCCGAGGGCCGGCCCGTCGCGGACGTCCTCGCCTGCGTCCCCGAGGGGGCCCGCCGGCTCGGGTCCACCCCGCACGCCAACGGCGGGCTGCTCGTCCGCGACCTGCCGGTGCCGGACCTCGACGACTTCGCCGTCCCCGTGGACAAGCCCGGCACCACCCTCCACGAACCCACCCGCGTCCTCGGCGACCTCCTGAGGCAGGTCATGAAGGACACCGCCGGCCGGCGGGACTTCCGTCTCGTCGGCCCCGACGAGACGGCGTCCAACCGACTGCAGGCCGTCTACGACGTCAGCGGCAAGGCCTGGCAGACCGGCACCCTCGACGTCGACGAACACCTCGACCCGCACGGCCGCGTGATGGAGATCCTCTCCGAACACCTCTGCCAGGGCTGGCTCGAGGGTTACCTGCTCACCGGACGGCACGGCCTGTTCTCCAGCTACGAGGCGTTCGTGCACATCGTCGACTCGATGGTCAACCAGCACATCAAGTGGCTGAGGACCTCCCGCGAGCTGCCCTGGCGCGCCCCCATCGCCTCCCTCAACTACCTGCTCACCTCGCACGTGTGGCGCCAGGACCACAACGGCTTCTCCCACCAGGACCCCGGCTTCGTCGACCACGTGCTCAACAAGAGCCCCGAGGTCGTCCGGGTCTACCTGCCGCCGGACGCCAACACCCTGCTGTCGGTCGCGGACCACGCGCTGCGCAGTCGTGACTACGTCAACGTCGTGGTGGCCGGCAAGCAGCCGTGCTTCGACTGGCTGTCCATGGACGCGGCCCGCGTCCACTGCGCACGCGGCGCCGGAGTCTGGGACTGGGCCGGCACCGAGAACGGCGGCACGCCCGACGTGGTGCTGGGCTGTGCCGGGGACGTACCCACCCAGGAGGTGCTGGCCGCGGCACAGCTGCTGCGCCGTCACCTGCCGGACCTGGCGGTCCGCGTCGTCAACGTCGTCGACCTCACCCGGCTGCTGCCCCACGGGGAACACCCGCACGGCATGACCGACTTCGAGTACGACGGCCTGTTCACCACCGACAGGCCGGTCATCTTCGCCTACCACGGCTACCCGTGGCTGATCCATCGCCTCGCCTACCGGCGCACCGGACACGAGCACCTGCACGTCCGCGGCTACAAGGAGTCCGGGACGACCACCACGCCGTTCGACATGGTGGTCCGCAACGACCTTGACCGCTACCGGCTGGTCATGGACGTCATCGACCGCGTCCCGGGTCTCGCGGTCCGCGCCGCCGCCGTACGCCAGCGGATGGCCGACGCCCGCACCCGGCACCACGACTGGATCCGGGCGCACGGCACCGACCTGCCCGAGGTCGCCGAGTGGAGCTGGAACGCCTGAGCGCCGTCATCCACGGCCGGTGCGGGCAGGCCCTACGGCGCACCGTGCACGTCGCGGTGCGCCTTCGCCAGATCCGTGTACACCGTCCCGTTGAGCGTCAGCCCCGCGCGCTCCTCCTGTGTCAGCTCCCGCCGGACCTTCGCCGGGACCCCCGCGACCAGCGAGCCCGGCGGCACCTCCATGCCCTGCGGCACCAGCGCCTGCGCGGCCACCAGGGAACCGGCGCCGATCACCGCGCCGTTGAGCACCGTGGCCCCCATGCCGATCAGGCAGTCGTCCCCGACCGTCGCCCCGTGCACCACGGCGTTGTGCCCGACGGAGACGCGTTCGCCGACCGTGACGGGGAAGCCGGGGTCGGCGTGCAGCGTGCAGTTGTCCTGGACGTTGCTGCTCGCGCCGACCGCGATCGCCTCCACGTCGCCGCGCAGGACCGCGCCGTACCAGACGCTCGCACCCGCCCCCAGCGTCACGTCCCCGACCACCGTGGCCGTGGGTGCCACGAAGGCGGTCGGGTCCAGCCGGGGCTCCCTGCCGCCGATGCCGGTGATCAGCGCCTTGTGCGTCATCGTCGCCTCTCCTCCTGGTCGGGTGATGACAGGCACCGTACGCCAGAGGCGTGGGGCGAAGATCACAGGGTGTACAGCGGATGGGGGTCACGCCCGGCGACTACGGTGAGCGGGTGCCGAAAAGCAGGAACACGTTCTCGTCCTGGCCGCGTCGCCTCGCGCAGCGCGCGGTCCACGCGGGCTGGGCCTGGGTGCAGCGCACGGGCTCGGTGACCGCCGAACACCCCGGCCGCCTCCGCTTCGGCGCGATGGGAACAGGTACCAGGCTCGCCTTCCCGCTCGGCACCGTCTTCGGCGAACCCTGGATCCAGCTCGGCGCGCACTGCGTCATCGGCGAACAGGTCACACTGACCGCCGGGCTGATGCCCGGCCTGGAGCTGGGACCCGACCCGATCCTGCGTCTCGGGGACGGCGTCGTCCTCGGCCGCGGCAGCCATGTCATCGCCGACACCACCGTCACCATCGGCAGCGACTGCTACTTCGGGCCGTACGTCTACATCACGTCCACCAACCACTCCTACGACGATCCGCACGAGCCCATCGGCAAGCAGTGGCCGCGGATGGACCCGGTGGAGATCGGCCCCGGCTGCTGGATCGGCACCGGGGCGGTGATCCTCCCCGGCGCGCGGATCGGGCGGAACGTGGTGGTGGCCGCGGGCGCGGTGGTGCGCGGCACGGTTCCCGACCACGCCGTGGTCGCGGGCGCCCCGGCCCGGGTGGTACGCCGTTGGACTCCCGGCGAGGGCTGGCAGCCGCCGCTGCGCACGCCGGCGCCGGTGCCGATCCCGGAGGGCGTCACGCCGGAGCAGCTGCGGGCGCTGTCGGCGCTGGACGAGGAGGACGTGGCCCGGCTCGCCGAGCTGGAACCCGGGAGCTGAGGTCCTCACCCCCGAGGACGCGGGAGGGGCGGCTCCTGCCGGGCGAGCGCGGGGCCCCGCCCCGGCGCTGCCGGCGGCCGCCGGGACACCACGCCGACGACCGCCGCACGGCTGTTACGGTGCCGCCATGCGCGCGCCCATCGGAACCTTCGACCACGCCACCCCCGCCCCCGAATGCCTCGACCGGCTCACCGCGCCGGTCGCCGCGGCCGTCCGCGCCTGGAGCGGCAGCGTCCCCGCCGAGCAGATCCTCTACGTCGACACGGACCCCCGCTGGGCCGACACCGCGGTCTTCGTCGAGCACTACGGCCAAGACCTGCTCGAGCGCTCGGCGAACTGCGTGGTCGTGGCGGGCAAACGGGGCGGCGGGACCACCCTCGCCGCCTGCGTCGTCCCCTCCACGACCCGGGCCGACGTCAACGGCGTCGTGCGCCGCCGGCTCGGCGCCCGCAAGGCCTCGTTCGCCCCGATGGACACGGCGACGGGGGAGAGCGGCATGGAGCACGGCGGCATCACCCCGATCGGACTCCCCGCCGACTGGCCGGTGCTCGTGGACGCGGCCGTCGTCGACCTGCCGTACGTGCTCGTCGGCAGCGGGCGCCGGCAGGGCAAGCTCCTGGTGCCGGGCAAGGCCTTCGCCGAGCTGCCCGGCGCGGTCGTGCTGGAAGGGCTGGGCGTGGCCTGAGCCCCGGCCGCTCACGGAGACCGGGGCCGGCCCGGCGCCCGCACCGGTCGGGTCACGCCGACCGCCCCGGTCATGCCGCCGCGTGGTGGGCCAGGGGCAGATGCGGGTCCTGCTCACCCGGGGCGGGCTCCGGATCGGCGTGGACCAGGGCCGCGGTCAGCCGGGGTACCGCGTGCAGCAGGGCGTGCTCGGCGTCGACCGCGACGCGGTGGGCCTCCCGCACGGTCGCCCCGCCGTCCACCACGACCGCCACCTCGGCCCGCAGCCGGTGACCGATCCAGCGCAGCCGCAGCTCCCCCACCGCGCGCACACCGGGGACCTCGCCCAGCGCCTGCTCGGCCCGGTCCACGAGAGCCGGGTCGACGGCGTCCATCATCCGCCCGAACACCTCCCGCGCCGCGTCCCGCAGCACCAGGACGATCGCCGCCGTGATCGCCAGCCCCACGACCGGGTCCGCGAGCTGCCACCCCAGGGCCGCCCCGCCGGCGCCCAGCAGGACGGCGAGCGAGGTGAACCCGTCCGTCCGGGCGTGCAGCCCGTCGGCGACCAGCGCGGCCGAGCCGATGGCCCGGCCGACCCGGATGCGGTAGCGGGCCACCCACTCGTTGCCCGCGAAGCCGACGAGAGCGGCGACGGCGACCGCCGGGACGTGGTTCATCGGCCGCGGGTCGAGGAGGCGGTCCACCGCCGTCCAGCCCGCGAAGGCCGCGGAGGCCGCGATCGTCAGCACGATCACGATGCCCGCCAGGTCCTCGGCCCGGCCGTACCCGTAGGTGAAGCGACGGGTGGCGGCCCGCCGGCCCAGCACGAAGGCGATTCCGAGCGGTACGGCGGTCAGGGCGTCAGCGGCGTTGTGGACCGTGTCGCCGAGCAGTGCGACCGAGCCCGAGACGGCCACCACGACCGCCTGCGCCAGTGCCGTCGCACCGAGCACCGCCAGTGAGACCCACAGCGCCCGCAGGCCGCGGGCCGAGGACTCGAGGGCGGAGTCGACCTTGTCCGCGGTCTCATGGGAGTGCGGGGTGAGCAGGTGGCGGAGGCGGTGGCCGAGCCGGAGGCGGCCGTGGCGGCGGGAAGGCGCGCCGGGGCGCCCGTGGCCGTGACGGTCGCGCTCGTGGTGGTGGAGCCCGTGCGGCTGCTCATGGCTGGGGCTGGGGCCGTGCCGGTGCCCGGGCTCGTGGTCCTGGTCGGGCTCTTGCCGGTCGCTCACGTGGGTCCCCTTCCGGTGCGCGAGGTGGACGGGCTGTCGCCCACGGGGCCATTATGTGCGTATGAGCGCACGCATGCACCTGTCACCTGCGCACGATGCGCACCCACGCACGCCCGGCGACGAACAGTTCGCGCTCGCCGCGGAACTCCTGGCCCTGCTCGGCGACCGCACCCGGCTGACCCTGCTGCACGCGCTGACCGGGGGTGAGGCCGACGTCGGCACGCTCACGCAGGTGTGCGGGGCGGCGCGGCCCGCGGTCAGCCAGCATCTGGCGCGGCTGCGCCTCGCGGGACTCGTGGACACGCGCAAGGAGGGCCGCAGGGTGATCTACTCACTGCGCGACGGACATCTGCGGCGGCTGGTGGACGAGGCGCTGAACGTCGCCGACCACCGGCTGAACGACCGGCCCCCGCACGACTGAGGCAGCCGGAGAGGCGCCCGGCGCTCGCCCGGTCGGTACGCGGCGGCCGTGCCCGGACACTGCCCGGCGAAGGAGGCGGCCGCGGCGCGGGACGTGAACGGACGTCGCAGCCGGGCCAGGGTGGTGCCCGCGCGGAACGGTTCGCCCGCCGCGGTGCCGTGGCAGAGCTCGGAGAGCCGCTGCGAGAACTCCTGGTGGTCCCACACGCACCGCAGGCATGCTTGCGAGTGGCCGGTCAGTCAGCTGTCGTCGCCGGTCGTGAAGCGGGCGGCCGGCGCGTCACCGAGCAGGAAGACGTCGTGCAGGGCGAGGACCATGCCCTTGGCGGCGATCGGCGCGACCGGACGCGCCGCGTCCCCGGAGGGGAGGAGGCGCCCGGACGCCATCGGCTCGGTGCCGTAGTCGTGCATGCCCAGCACGCGCTTCTCGATCAGCCGCCCCTCGACCGGAGGGGGTGCGCCGGCCGCACCGGGCCGCCGCCGGATCTCCGTCCGGACCCGCTCGTGCGGCCAGTCTGCGGGGTCGGAGCCCGGCGGGCACTGGAGGAAGGAGCGGGTCGCCTCGGGGCCGCGCGGCCTCTGGCCGGCGAACCCGTCCGGGGGGCAGCCGAAGACCAGGCCGTCACCGGCGCCTCGGCGAGCAGCGCCGGCCGGCCGATGCCGTAGTCGTGCCGCGCCACACGCGCCCGCTCCGGCGGGCCGCGACGGGGCCCGCGTCGCCCCGCGGGCCCCGTCGCAGCACGCCGTGAAGGAGCACTCCACGACGAGCCCGGTCGGACCGGCACCCACGATGGCGACCGAAAGCCTTTGGGCAGCAAGGGAGTTGGTGTGAAGAGGAGAGGGCAAGGGCTGCGACACCCGGTCATCATGACGACACGGCACTCGGCTGCGGCCGAGGCGTCGTGCCCTTGTTCACGGCCTGGGACGGCGTGGACCTCAGGCCTGGCCCAGCCGCGGTATCTCGATCGCGGGGCAGCGGTCCATCACCATCTCCAGGCCCGCCGCGCGGGCCCGTTCGTAGGCCGCCTCGTCGATGACGTCCAGCTGGAACCAGATCGCCTCGGCACCCTTGGCAACCGCCTCGTCCGCGACGGCCCCGGCCAGTTCACTGTTCACGAACACATCCACGACGTCCACCTCGAAGGGGATGTCCGCCAGGGAGGCGTACCCCTGCTCGCCGTGCACCGTCTCGGCCTTCGGATGCACCGGCACCACACGCTTGCCGAAGCGCTGCAGCACCTGGGCGACGCCGTACGCCGCGCGCTGCCGGTTCGACGACAGGCCCACCACGGCCCAGGTGTCGCCGAGCCCGGTGAGAATCCTGCGGACCGTTGCCTCGTCGCCGTACACCGTGGGCCTCCTGGGGGGCGTAGCCGTAGTCGTGCCGTAGCAGTCGTCAGGGAGCTGTCCTTTGGGCAACGAACCGGAGCGCGGGGTGATTCCCGGGGACACGGGGAACGTCCCGGAGCCACGGTGTCCCCCGAAAGCGTGCGGGATGACTGCGCGGACCCGCTTGTGCGCCTACGCTCGCCTCGTGCTGCGCATCACCGACGCCCGGACCGGCGAACTCGTGGACGCCACCCCCGCCCGGCGGGGCCTCACCCGCGTCGAGGCCCACACGCGCGGGTTCGATCCGACGAACCTGCGCGTGCTGCTCGTCGCCGACCTGCTCGTGCGCGCCCTGGAACTCGGCGGTACCCCGGTGTGGGCGCTGCTCGACGGCGAACGGGACCTGCCCGAACTGCGTGCCGCGGGTGCCGCCCTCGGCGTACGGCCCTTCGAGGACGACCGGGACGCCGGTACGGGGCTGGGGGAGGCCCAGGTCCTGCACGTGGTGAGCGAGGGCGGCGCGACACCCGACGGAGTGCGTGTCGTCGTCGCACCCGTCCACCAGGAAGGGCCGGGTGACGCGTCGGAGGGCGCCGACCGCGCCGATTCCGTTGGTGCCCCCGGCCCCGCAGGCCTCACCGCCCCGGACGACCTCGCCGAGCCGGCCGTCCTGCGGCTCGCCCTGCTCACGCACCCCCGAAGCCGTCCGCTGCGGCTCGACCCCGCCGCCCTGGACGAGGCCGCGGGCACCCTCGGGCGCTGGCGCGGTGCGGTCGCCGCCTGGGCGCACCGGCCCTCGCGGCCCGTCCCCGACACGGTGCGCGTGGCCCTGCGCACCGCCTGGGAGGACGACCTGGACGCGGTCGGCGTGCTCCGCGTACTCCGCGCGGTGGAGCAGGACGCGGAGGTGCCGGACGGCGCCCGCTTCGAGACGTACGCCTACGCCGACCGGCTGCTCGGCCTCGACCTCACCCGGGACCTGGGGGCCCCGGCATGACCGGGACCTCCGGCGGGACCGTGCCGACGGAACGCACCGGCTCCACGGAACGCACCGGGGACACCGGGACGGGGCCGCCGCGTCGGCTGGTCGTGCTGCGGCACGCCAAGTCCGCCTGGCCCGAGGGCGTGCCCGACCACGACCGTCCGCTCGCCGCGCGTGGCGAACGCGACGCGCCCGCCGCCGGACGCGCGATCGCCGGGACCGTGGGCCCGCCCGGCCTCGTCCTGTGCTCCACCGCCGTACGCGCGCGCCGGACCTGGGAGCCGGTGGCGGCCCAGTGGGACACGCCCCCGCCGGTCCGGTACGAGCCGCGGCTCTACGCCGCC
Organism: Streptomyces sp. NEAU-W12; assembly: GCF_026242095.1. Taxonomy (NCBI): domain Bacteria; kingdom Bacillati; phylum Actinomycetota; class Actinomycetes; order Kitasatosporales; family Streptomycetaceae; genus Streptomyces; species Streptomyces sp. NEAU-W12. Next base: position 216,581 of record NZ_JAPJDM010000010.1, on the reverse strand, counting down.
GGTGTTCCCGACCTGCTGGCCGTGGTGCGCGAGGTGCCCGCCGAGGTCGGCACCCTGCTGCTGATCGGCCACAACCCGGGTCTGGCCGACCTCGTCCTGACGCTGGCCGGCGACGACGTGGACGACACGCTCGACCGGGTCCGCGCCAAGTTCCCGACCTCCGCGGTCGCGGTGCTCTCCTGGCGCGGCGCCGCCTGGACAGACCTCGCCCCCGGCACCGCCCTGCTGACCGCGATGACCGTACCCCGGGGCACCGCGCGCTAGGCCCGGCGGCCCGCCTGTCCCGGCCCGTCCCCGCCCCTCCCTCGCCCGCCGCCCGGCCCCTCGCCCGCAGCCCGTGACCTGCCGCCCGGACGGCTGCGCATAGGGTGGCCGGATGCAGGACGAGTACCGCACCGTCACCCGCGCGGGTGTGCACGAGACCGAGATCAACCGCTCCCGCTTCCTGTGCGCGCTCGCCCCGGCGGCCACCGAGCGGGAGGCACAGGAGTTCGTCGCCGCCGTCCGCAAGGAACACGCCGACGCCACCCACAACTGCTGGGCGTACGTCATCGGCGCGGACGCCTCCGTCCAGAAGGCGAGCGACGACGGCGAACCCGGCGGCACCGCGGGCGTCCCCATGCTCCAGATGCTGCTGCGCCGCGACATGCGGTACGTCGTCGCCGTCGTCACCCGCTACTACGGCGGGGTCAAACTCGGCGCGGGCGGGCTCATCCGGGCGTACGGCGGTGCCGTCGGCGAGGCGCTGGACAGCGTCGGCACGCTCACCCGGCGCCGGTTCCGGCTGGCCTCGGTGACCGTCGACCACCAGCGGGCCGGCAAGGTCCAGAACGACCTGCGCTCCACGGGGCGCGAGGTGCGGGACGTGCGCTACGGCGAGGAGGTCACGATCGAGATCGCCCTCCCGGACGCCGATGTGGAGGCCTTCCGGTCCTGGCTCGCGGACGCGACCGCCGGGACCGCCCGCTTCGAACCGGGCGGTGAGACGTACGGCGACGTGTGACGACCGCAACCGTGCGCCCGTCGGCTCATGACGCCACAGCGGGTGCCTCGCCCGTACAACGGGCTTGAACGGCCCCGGTCATGACGGGGCGATACAGAAGTTTCCGGCTGTGATGTCGGACCCGGCCGTTACTCTCGGGGATCATGAGACTGCTGCACACTTCCGACTGGCACCTCGGCCGGTCGTTCCACCGGGTCGGCATGCTCGGTGCCCAGGCCGAGTTCATCGGTCACCTGGTGGAGACCGTGCGCGAGCACGCCGTGGACGCGGTGGTCGTGTCGGGAGACGTGTACGACCGGGCCGTGCCGCCGCTCGCCGCGGTGGAGCTGTTCGACGACGCCCTGCACCGCCTCGCCGGCCTGGGCGTGCCGACGGTGATGATCTCCGGCAACCACGACTCGGCCCGCCGCCTCGGCGTCGGTGCCGGACTCATCGGGCGTGCGGGCATCCACCTGCGGACCGACCCCTCGGCGAGCGGCACCCCCGTGATGCTGTCCGACATCCACGGGGAGGTCGCTTTCTACGGACTGCCCTACCTGGAACCTGCGCTCGTCAAGGACGGGTTCGGACTGGACAAGGCGGGCCACGAGACGGTGCTCGCCGCCGCCATGGACCGGGTCCGCGCCGACCTCGCCGCCCGCCCGCCCGGCACCCGCTCGGTCGTCCTCGCGCACGCCTTCGTCACCGGCGGCGCACCGAGCGACAGCGAGCGGGACATCACCGTGGGCGGGGTCGCCGCCGTACCCGCCGGAGTCTTCGACGGCGTCGACTACGTGGCGCTCGGGCATCTGCACGGCTGCCAGACCCTCACCGGGCGCGTGCGCTACTCCGGCTCCCCGCTTCCGTACTCCTTCTCCGAGGCGGACCACCGCAAGAGCATGTGGATCGTCGACCTGGCCGCCGACGGCGGCGTCACCGCCGAGCGGGTGGACTGCCCGGTGCCGCGCGCCCTCGCCCGGATCCGCGGCACCCTGGAGGAGCTGCTCGCCGACCCCGGGCTCGAACCGCACCGCGAGGCGTGGGTCGAGGCCACCCTCACCGACCCGGTCCGCCCGGCCGACCCGATGGCCCGGCTCGGCGAACGCTTCCCGCACACCCTCAGCCTCGTCTTCGAGCCCGACCGCGCGCCCGACGACCCGAAGGTGTCCTACGCCCGCCGCCTCGCCGGCCGCGACGACCAGCAGATCGCGGAGGACTTCGTCGCCCATGTGCGCGGCACCGGCCCCGACGAGCGGGAGCGGGCCGTCCTGCGGGACGCCGTCGACGCCGTCCGTGCCGACCAGGCCGTACGGGAGGTGGCGCGGTGAGGCTGCACCGGCTCGACATCACCGCCTTCGGGCCCTTCGGCGGCTCGCTCACCGTCGATTTCGACGAGCTGTCCGCCGCGGGCCTCTTCCTGCTGCACGGCCCCACCGGCGCCGGCAAGACCTCGGTGCTCGACGCCGTCTGCTACGCGCTGTACGGCTCCGTCCCCGGCCCCCGGCAGAGCGGGCAGGGCATGACCCTGCGCAGCGACCACGCCGCCCCCGCCACCCGTACCGAGGTCACCCTCGACCTCACCGTCGTCGGACGCCGGCTCGAGGTCACCCGGCAACCGCCCTGGCAGCGTCCGAAGAAGCGCGGTACCGGCACCACCCTCGACAAGGCACAGACCTGGCTGCGCGAGTACGACCCGGTGGCCCGTTCCTGGAAGGACCTCAGCCGTTCCCACCAGGAGATCGGCGAGGAGGTCACCCAGCTCCTCGGCATGAGCCGGGAGCAGTTCTGCCAGGTCGTCCTCCTGCCCCAGGGCGACTTCGCGCGGTTCCTGCGCGCCGACGCCGAGGCCCGCGGCAAGCTCCTCGGCCGGCTCTTCGACACCCGCCGCTTCGCCGACGTGGAGAAGCACCTCGCCGAGCGTCGCCGGGCCACCGAGTCCCAGGTACGGGACGGCGACGCGGACCTGCTCGCCGAAGCGCACCGGATGCAGCAGGCAGCGGGCGAGGCCATGCCCCTCGACGACCTCGCGCCGGGCGAACCGGGACTGGCCGAGAGCGTGCTGACCGCGGCCGCCGTCGCCCGCAGCACCGCCCGCGAACAGCTCGCCGTCGCCCGCTGCCGTCTCACCGCGGCCGAATCGGCCCAGGCCGCCGCAGACCGGTCACTGGACGACGTACGCGAACGGGACCGGCTCCAGCGCCGGTTCGCCGAGGCACGGGAGAGCGCGGCGCGGCTGGCGGAGGGAGACGGCGCCCGGCAGGAGGCGCAGAACCGCCTGGACCGCTCCCGCAAGGCCGAGGCGGTCGCCCCCGCCCTGGAACTGCGGGAGTCCGCCGATGCCGAACACCGGGACGCGGTCGCCGTCGAGGCACGTACGCGTGCCCTGCTCCCCGCGGCCCATCAGGAGGCGGGCGCGGCCGGGCTCGCCGCCGCCGCACGCCGGGCCGCCGAGGAACTGGGCGGCCTCGGGTCGGCCCGCCGGGCCGAGCGGCGGCTCGCCGAGCTCCTCGACGAGCGGGCCGGCCTGGACCGCCAGCAGCGCGCCGACGACGACGTGCTGGAGGAGTCGGACGCCTGGCTCACCGGATGGGACGAGACACGTACCGCGCTCCAGGCCCGCATCGAGTCCGCGCAGGAGGCCGCGACCAGGGCCGGTGAACTCGCGGTGCAGCGCGACCCCGCGCACAAGCGGCTGAACGCCGCACGGCTGCGGGACCAGCTGGCCGGGGACACCGACCGTGCCGCCGAGCAGGCCCGAAGGACCCAGGAGCAGGCACTCGCGGCCAAGCAGCACTGGCTCGACCTCAAGGAACAGCGACTGGCCGGCATCGCCGCAGAACTCGCCGCGGGCCTCACCGACGGCACGCCCTGCGCGGTCTGCGGGGCCACCGAACACCCCGCCCCCGCCCGCAAGGACGCCGGTCATGTCGACCGAGAAGCGGAGGAGCGCGCCCTCGCCGCCCATCAGAGCGCGGAGGAACGCCGCGCCGACGACGAACGGCGCCTGGGCGTCGTCCGCGAGGCGCTGGCCGCCGCCGGAGCGGAGGCGGGGGACACGCCGACCGGCCGGCTCGTCCACGAGGTGGAGGAGCTGGAGGCGCGGTACGCGCGGGCACGGGACGCGGCCTCGGTACTGCACTCCGCGCAGGAACAGCTGCGGCAGGCGGAGCACGAGCACGAGCGGCGGGTCACCGCACAGCGCGAGGCGGCGGTCCGGACGGCCGCGCGGGCGGGCGTCCGCGAGCGCCTGGACCGGGAACAGGCCGCGCTGGAGAAGGAGTTGACCACGGCGCGGGGGCCCGCGGACAGTGTGGCCGCGCGCGCCGCCCAACTGGAGCGCGCCGCGGCGCGGCTCACCGACGCCGCCGAGGCCGCCCGGCTCGCCGACGGCGCCGCGCAGCGGCTCAAACACGCCGATGCCAGGCTCGCGGACGCCGCCTTCCGGGCCGGGTTCGACACCCCGCGGGCGGCGGCCGAGGCCCTCCTCGACCCCGCCGACCACCGCGCGCTGCAGCACCGCCTGGAAGCCCGGCAGCAGCAGGAGGCCGCCGTCCGCGCGGTGCTCGCCGAGCCCGAAACCGAGGCCGCCGCCCAGCAGCCCCCCGCAGACCTCGCCGCCGCACAGCGCACCGCCGAGGACGCGGACCGCAGGGTGCGCGAGGCGTCCTCCGCCCGCGACGCCGCCGCCCGTCGCTGCGCCGAACTGGACCGGCTCTCCGCGCGGGCCACCGCCTCGGCGCGGCGGCTGGCACCGCTGCGCGAGGAGTACGACCGGGTGGCCCGCATGGCGGGCCTCACCGCGGGCACCTCCGCCGACAACGAGCACAGGATGCGCCTGGAGTCCTACGTCCTGGCCGCCCGCCTGGAACAGGTCGCCGCCGCGGCGACCGCCCGGCTGCAGCGCATGTCGTCCGGCCGTTACACCCTGGTGCACTCCGACGACCGCAGCGGCCGTGGCCGCAGCGGCCTCGGTCTGCACGTCGTGGACGCGTGGACCGGCCGGGAGCGGGACACCGCGACCCTCTCGGGCGGCGAGACCTTCTTCGCCTCGCTCGCCCTCGCGCTCGGTCTCGCCGACGTCGTCACCGACGAGGCCGGCGGGGTCCGGCTGGACACCCTCTTCATCGACGAGGGCTTCGGCAGCCTCGACGACCAGACCCTCGACGAGGTGCTGGACGTCCTGGACTCCCTGCGGGAACGCGACCGCAGCGTGGGCATCGTCAGCCACGTCGCCGACCTGCGCCGACGCATCCACGCCCAACTCGCGGTGGTGAAGGGCCGATCGGGTTCGACGGTACGCACGCACGGCGTGGGCTGAGACAGGCGCGGCCGGCCGAGTGGAAGAAGTCGGGGCGGCAGCGGAAACGTGAGCGGCGGCCGGGCGCGGGCAGCCGGGCCGGTGGACACCGGCCACCTCACCGGCGAGACCTCCGACGCCGTCGCCGCACGCCTCCCCGGCGGGCGGCGGGGGGTGCCCGACGACCCGGCCCGCCTCATCGCGTGGCCGGCCACGGACGAGGCGATCGGGGTCTCTCCTGCTCGAACGGAGTTGAGAGCTCGGGGAAGGGGCACCGGTCAGGTCATCGACTCCGAGGGCGGCCTCCGGCGCTGACGCCGGGGGAGCCGTCCCGGCGCCTGCCGCCTGCCCCGGCGGCCCGGCTCACAGGGCCGACAGTTCGTCCACCAGGTCGTCCAGGCCCAGTGAGCCCTGGGACAGTGCCGCCATGTGCCACGCCTTGGGGTCGAAGGCATCGCCGTGCCGCCTGCGGGCGTTCTCCCTGCCCAGCAGCCAGGCCCGCTCGCCGAGCTTGTAGCCGATGGCCTGGCCGGGGATCGTCAGATAGCGGGTCAGCTCGCTCTCCACGAAGTCCGCGGGACGGCTGCTGTGCGCCCCGAAGAACTCCTCGGCCAGTTCCGGCGTCCAGCGCTCGCCCGGGTGGAACGGCGAGTCCGCCGGAATCTCGAGCTCCAGGTGCATGCCGATGTCGACGACGACCCGGACGGCCCGCATCATCTGCGCGTCCAGGTAACCGAGCCGCTCCTCCGCGTCCGCGAGGAACCCGAGCTCGTCCATCAGCCGCTCCGCGTACAGCGCCCAGCCCTCCGCGTTGGCGCTGACCATGCCGACGGAGGCCTGGTAGCGGGACAGGTCCTCGGCGACGTGCGCCCACTGCGCCAGTTGGAGGTGATGGCCGGGCACGCCCTCGTGGTACCAGGTCGACACCAGGTCGTAGACGGGGAAGCGGGTCAGCCCCATGGTCGGCAGCCAGGTACGGCCCGGCCGGGAGAAGTCCTCCGACGGGGGTGTGTAGTACGGTGCCGCCGCGCTGCCCGGCGGGGCGATCCGCGACTCCACCTTCCGCACCCGCTCGGCGAGTTCGAAGTGGGTGCCGTCGAGCGAGTCGACCGCCTTGTCCATCAGGTCCTGCAGCCACTCACGCACCTCGTCGACACCCTCGATGTGCCGGCCGTGCTCGTCGAGGTGCGCCAGCGCCACCCACGGCGTCCCGGCACCCGGCAGGATCTTCTCGGCCTCCTTCTTCATCTCGCCGAGCAGCCGGTGGTACTCGGCCCAGCCGTAGGCGTACGCCTCGTCCAGGTCGAGGTCGGTGCCGTTGTAGTAGCGGGACCAGCGGGCGTAGCGCTCCCGGCCGACGGTGTCCGGTGCGCCCTCGATCGCCGGCGCGTACACGTCGCGCATCCAGTCCCGCAGCTCCACCACGGCCGCGGTGGCCGCCCCGGCCGCCCCGTCCAGCTCCGCGCGCAGGGCGTCCGGACCGTCCGCGGCGAAGTCCTCGAACCAGCCGCGGCCCTCGCCGGTGTCCGCCCACTCGGTGAGCTGCCCGACGAAGGTGGCGGTCGGCCGCGGAGCCGCGTACAGCCTGCGCTCCAGTCCGAGCACGAGGGACTCCCGGTAGCCCGCCAGCGCGGCCGGCACGGCGCGCAGCCGCTCGGCGACCGCGGCCCAGTCCTCTTCGCTCTGCGTCGGCGTCACGGTGAACACCTCACGCACCGAGTGGGCGACCGTGCCCAGGTTGCCGACCGAACGCAGACCTTCGTCGGCCTCGTGCACGGCGATCTCCGCGGTGAGCCGCTCCCGCAGCAGCCGGGCGCAGCGGCGCTCGATGTCGCTGTCCGCGCCGGGCCTGGTCTCGGCCTCGGAGAGCCGGGCGAGCGTGGCCCGCCGGAGCTCCGCGAGCGCCGCCTGGCCCGAGGGGGAGAGGTCGGGCAGGCGGCTGGAACTCTCCTGCACGCCGAGGTACGTACCGGTGACCGGGTCGAGGGCGATGAGGTCGTCGACGTAGGCGTCGGCGACCTCGCGGGGCAGCGGGTTGCTGGTCTCAGACATGACGACCATCCTGGTACGCGGCCCGCCGGACGTCACCCCGATTGAGCCGAGGGCGAAGACGGCAGCAGGGGACCGCAGTCCCACTGCTGGAAGATCAGCCGAGTCTCCACGCGCGCCACCTCCCGCCGCGACGTGAACCCGTCCAGCACCAGCCGCTGCAGATCCGTCATGTCCGCGACCGCGACATGGATCAGATAGTCGTCCGGTCCGGTCAGGTGAAAGACGGTCAGTGACTCCGGCAGCGCCCGGATCCGCTCCACGAACGGCCCCACCAGCTCCCGCCGGTGCGGTCTGACCTGGACCGACAGCAGCGCCTGGAGCCCTCGCCCCAGCTTGGCCGGGTCCAGCTTCAGCCGATGCCCGAGGATCACGCCCGAGCGGCGCAGCCGGGTCACCCGGTCCAGACAGGTCGACGGCGCGACCCCCACCTGTGCGGCGAGGTCCCGGTACGTCGTCCGGGCGTCGTTCTGCAACAGCCGCAGAAGATGAAGATCCACCGCATCCAGTACGACGGAATCGCTCATCGGCCGAACGTAACACGGAGATCGGCTCCCACCGCCCGGCAGGTGTTCACTCTTCGGGCATGGACGTACGCATGGGCACGCGCAGCACCACGAGAGCACTCGCCACCGAGGCCGTGCACGCCGGCCGGGACGACCTCGCCCGGCAGGGGCTGCACGCCCCGCCGATCGACCTGTCCACCACCTACCCCGCCCACGACAGCCGTGCTGAGGCCGCCCGGATCGACGCCTTCGCCGCCACCGGCGCGGAACCGGAGGGCCCGCCCGTCTACGGGCGGCTCGGCAACCCGACCGTCGCCCGCTTCGAGACCGCCCTCGCCCGCCTCGAGGGCACCGAGGCCGCCGTCGCGTTCGCCAGCGGCATGGCCGCGCTCAGCGCCGTCCTGCTGGTGCGCGGCTCCATGGGCCTGCGCCACGTCGTCGCCGTACGCCCCCTGTACGGATGCAGCGACCACCTGCTGACCGCAGGACTGCTCGGCTCCGAGGTGACCTGGACCGACCCGGCCGGGGTGGCCGACGCGCTGCGCCCCGACACCGGTCTGGTGCTGGTGGAGTCACCGGCCAACCCGACCCTGACCGAGGTCGATCTGCGGGCACTCGCCCGGGACTGCGGCTCCGTACCGCTGCTCGTCGACAACACCTTCGCCACTCCCGTCCTCCAGCGTCCGGCCGAGGACGGGGCGCGGCTGGTGCTGCACAGCGCCACCAAGTACCTCGGCGGGCACGGTGACGTCCTGGCCGGGGTGGTGGCCTGCGACGAGGAGTTCGCGGGGCGGCTGCGGCAGATACGGTTCGCCACCGGTGGAGTGCTGCATCCGCTGGCCGGCTACCTGCTGCTGCGGGGCCTGTCGACGCTGCCGGTACGGGTCCGGGCCGCCTCCGCCAACGCCGCCGAACTCGCCCGCCGGCTCACCGCCGACCCGCGCGTGGCCCGTGTGCACTACCCGCGCATCGGCGGTGCGATGGTCTCCTTCGAGGTGCGCGGGGACCCGCACGCGGTGATCGGCGGCGTACGGCTGATCACCCCGGCGGTGAGCCTCGGCAGCGTGGACTCCCTCATCCAGCACCCGGCGTCCATCAGCCACCGCATCGTCGACGCCGACGACCGCAGGGCCGCGGGAGTCGGCGACCGGCTGCTGCGGCTCTCCGTCGGCCTGGAGGACGTCGACGACCTGTGGGCCGACCTGGACGAGGCGCTGGGCGGCCCGGAGGGGACGCTCGGCTGAGGCACCGCGCACGCACGCGGCAGGGCGACGGAGCGGCCCGGCGGATTCCGCCGGGCCGCTCCGGTCCGCGTGTTCCGTGGTGCGGTGGCTACGGCCGGCGGCCGATCCGGGAGCCGCCGTGCTCCTGCTCGCCGCGCTCCTCCTGCTCGTCGCGCTCCTCCTGTGCGCGGCGGGCCGGCCGCTGCTCCAGGCGGGCGGTGATGACCAGGGTGCCTTCCTCGATCTGGTAGTCGAGGGGGAGCTCCAGGCCGCGCATCGCGGCGACCATGCCGGTGTTGGACGCCTGCGTCACCGCGTAGACATGGGCGCAGCCCGCCTCGCCGGCCATCGCCACCAGCCGGGCGAGCAGCTTGCCGCCGATGCCCCGGCGCTGCCAGGCGTCCTCGACGAGCAGGGCCACCTCGGTCTCGTCGCCGTCCCACAGCAGATGGCCGAGTCCCACGATCTGCCCCGAGGCGGTCCGTACTGCGAGCGTGCGGCCGAAGCGCGGGCTCAGCAGGTGGTTCAGGTAGCGGTCCACGTCGCCGACCGGCCCGTGGTAGCGCAGGCGCAGCGTCTCGGGCGAGCACCGCTCGTGCATCGCCCGGGCCGCCTCCAGGTCGCCGGTGTCCGCCCGGCGCACGGTGATGTCGCCGCCCTCGGGCAGCGTGAGGACGTCCTGGCCGCGCGGGACCCGGGGGCCGAGCCGGGCGTCCAGCTCCACCAGGGCCCTGGCCCGCGCGAACTCGGTGGGGGTGAACGGCAGGTACGGCCGCTCCACGGTGATCACGCCGCCCTCGGGGGCGCGCAGCCGCATCACGGTGTCCTCCAGGGTCCCCTCGACCGGCACGCCCTCCGGTGCCCGTCGGCCGGGGCCCGGCACGGCGGGCAGCGAACGGATCGTGCACCGCCCCAGCAACTGCCGCAGTGCCAGCGGGAGCTCCGAGGCGTCCAGTGCCGTACGCGCGGCGAGGCCCAGCATCCGGGTCGGGGCGTCCACCAGGTCGTGGGCGTCGGCCCGCTCGATCCAGGTGCCGGTGCCCCCGGCGCCCGCCACCGCAGCCGTGAGGCCGGTGCCGGACAGGTCGGCGGGGGCCCGCAGCAGGAACTCGTCGACCGTGGCCCGGCCCAGCGGGTGCGTCTGCAGACTCAGGATGTCGACACGCTCCCCGGCCAGCGCCGTGCACAGCGAGGCCAGCGCGCCCGGTTCGTCCCGCACCGTCGTCCGCATCCGCCACAGCGTGCTCCGGGCCGGGGTGCCGCCCCCGGCCCCGGCGGCGGCCGGGGGCGGGCCGCCGGTATCGGACGCAGGGGGCGCGTGACCGTGGCGGCGTGCCCGCCAACTGTGGAACGCCGCCGTGAACCGCGAGGTCGGTCCGCCTCTCGTCCGCCCCCGCGGGGGACGGCCGTGCCGGTCTCGCGCCACGTCTGACATGTCTCGACTCATGCGACCACTGTGAAGGAAGTGTGTTTCGTGATCACTAACGTGCCATGGCTGGCGAGTAAAGAGTTCTTATGGTAACTATGATCCCTTTGTCGGTTTGTCGGACGACTGGCTGCCCGTCCTCCGGCTACTGGCCGACCAGGCCCGGCTGCAGCCGCTTCGTGTACAGCACGGTCCCGTCCTGCTCCCGCATCCGTACGGTCAGCTCTCCGCTGCCGCCGTCGATGTCGACCTCGCCGAAGAACTGGTAACCGCCGGCGGGCGAGACGTTCGCCGCGGTCGGCGCCTTCACGAACACCCGCTCCGGACCGAAGGTGCCGTCGAGCGCGCTCGCCGGGAAGGCGCCCGCGTTCAACGGCCCGGAGACGAACTCCCAGAACGGCTCGAAATCCCCGAACGCGGCCCGCGCGGGCTGGTAGTGCTGGGCCGAGGTGTGGTGCACGTCGGCCGTCAGCCACACCGTGCCGGTGATCCGCCGGTGCTTGATGAACCGCAGCAGCTCGGCGATCTGCAGCTCGCGCCCCAGCGGCGTTCCCGGGTCGCCCTGGGCCACCGCCTCGACGTGCCGGCCGCCCTCGCTCGTGTCGGACACGATCAGGCCGATCGGCATGTCCGCGGCGATCACCTTCCATACCGCCCGCGACCGCGCCAGCTCCCGCTTGAGCCACTCCAGCTGCTCCCGCCCGAGGATCCCCTGCGGGTCCACGGTCTGGTCACCGGGGGAGTTGGCATTGCGGTACGTGCGCATGTCCAGCACGAACACGTCCAGCAGCGGCCCCTGCCGCAGCACCCGGTGGACCCGGCCCTGGCGCGCGCCCGGCCGCAACGTGGACATCGGGAAGTACTCACTGAAGGCGCGCCGTGCCCGCGCCGCCAGTACGTCGACGCTCTTCTCCGTGTACCTGCTGTCCGTGTCGGCGATCCGCTGGCCCGGATACCAGTTGTTGCGCACCTCGTGGTCGTCCCACTGCACGATGGACGGCACCTGGGCGTTGAACCGGCGGAAGTGCTCGTCCAGCAGGTTGTACCGGAAGTTGCCGCGGAACTCGGCCAGGGTCTCGGCGACCTTGGACTTCTCCTTCGTGGTGATGTTCCGCCAGACACCGCCGTCCGGCAGTGCGGCGGTCGCCGGGATCGGCCCGTCGGCGTAGACGGTGTCGCCGCTGAACAGGAAGAAGTCGGGGTCGGTGCGGGCCATCGCCTCGAAGATCCGGTAGCCGCCGAAATCGGGGTTGATGCCCCAGCCCTGCCCCGCCAGGTCGCCCGACCACACGAACCGCACGCCCTCGTGCCGCCGCGCGGGCACCGTCCGGAACGTACCGGTGACCGGCTCGCCACAGCGGCGCGGGTCGTCCGGGTCGGCGAGCCGCACCCGGTAGTGGATCTGCTCACCGGCCGGCAGCCCGTGCAGCCGGGTGGTCCCGGTGAAGTCCGTGCCGGGGCCGAGCAACGGGCCGTGCCGGCGGTGCGGGCGGCGGAACGACTCGGTCGCCGACGTCTCGACGATCATCCGGGCCGGGCGGTCGGAGCGCACCCACACCAACCCGGAGTCGCGCGTCACGTCACCCGTCTGCACACCCCACTTCGCCTCGGGGCGCCCTGACCGGGCGAAGGCGGGCGCCGACCCGACGGCGGGCAGGGTCAGGGCCGCCGAGGCCGCGAGCGAGCCGCGCAGGACGGAACGACGACCGGGGAGCGGACGGGGTGACATGGATGCGCCTCCAGGGGCGGGAGATCCGGCCGGTGTGCACTGCCACACGTACTCGGGCGGTGCGGCCCGCACGCAAACCCCAAGTGAACAACCCGCCGCCAAGCCGCGGGGGGCGACGCGCAGCCGGCGCCGCGTACCGACCCGTTCAGCGGCTGCCGTCGAGCAGGACGCGGGCGACCAGGGCCGGGTCGTCGTTCATCGGGACATGACCGCAGCCGGGCAGCCGGACCAGCCGCGCCCCGGGAATCGTCCGTTTGGCGCGGACCCCCTGGCGCGGGACGAGCAGCCGGTCGCGGGCGCCCCAGGCGATGGTGACCGGGATGCCGGGCACGTCGTCGGCGAACCGTACGGCGGTGCCCGCCCGGAGCGTCTCGGTGAAGCCGGTGGCCCCGGCGAGCGCGCGGGTCTCGGCGACCACCGCCTCGGGGGAGCGGCGGCCCGGACGGGCGTAGATGGTGCTGGTCAGCGCCGCGCGCCCGGCCGCGGAGCGGGCGAGCCGCTCGACCAGGGGCAGCGGCATGCGCTCCGCGATCCGCCGCATCCCGATCAGCACGCCGAAGGCGTACCGCCGCTCCGCACGGGTCCAGAACCCGGCCGGGGACAGTGCGGTGACGGACCGCACCCGCTTCTCACGGCCGAGCTCCAGGGCCAGCAGACCGCCGAGCGAGTTGCCCGCGACATGGGGCCGGTCGAGTCCCAGCTTCTCGCACAGGGCGACGAGGGCGGCGTTCATGGTGGGCAGGCCGTGGGTGAGGCCGCCCGGCAGTGCCGGGGAGGCGCCGAAACCGGGCAGGTCCACGGCGATCACCTCGCGCTCGGCGGCGAGGATGTCCACGACCGGGTCCCACGCCTGGCGGTGATGACCGATGCCGTGCAGCAGGAGCAGCGGTTCGCCGCGGCCCACGCGCGCGTAGGACAGGGTCACGGTCCGCGGACCGTGCGCGGAGGTGACCTCGAAGGAGACGGTCGCGGACATGGGAGTGCTCCTCGTCTGGGGCTCGGGGTGGGACGCCGTCCGACGCCGTAGACAGCTTGTCAGCAATTACTACCGACGGGTAGCCCTCCGGGGCCCGCTACGGGGCTCCGGATCCGGGAGGTGCCCGGATCCGCCTGGACACCGCCGCGCGGGTCGGCTGGGATGCAGGGGTGAGCACCGACAGCACCGACACCGTGACCAACGCCTTCGAAGAACACCGCCCCGTCCTCCTGGGGGTCGCCTACCGCATGCTCGGCCGGGTGGCCGACGCCGAGGACGTCGTCCAGGAGACATGGCTGCGCTGGGCGGGCGGCGACCGGTCCGAGGTGCGCGAGCCGCGCGCCTACCTGGTGCGTGTCGCCACCCGCCTCGCCCTTGACCGGCTGCGTCAGATCAAGGCACGGGGCGAGACGTACGTCGGCCCGTGGCTGCCCGAGCCGTACGTCACCGACTTCGGCGACACCGCTCCCGACACCGCCGAGCAGGCGGTGCTCGCCGACTCGGTCTCCCTCGCCGTCCTCGTCGTCATGGAGTCGCTGTCCCCTTCGGAGCGTGCGGTGTTCGTCCTGCGGGAGGCGTTCGGCTACCCCTACTCCGAGATCGCCGCCCTGCTCGACCGCGGCGAACCGGCGGTGCGCCAACTCGCCGCGCGGGCCCGCAGACACGTCGAGGAGCGCCGTCCGCGCTACGACGTCGACCCCGCCCGGCGCCGCGATCTGACCGAACGTTTCCTGGCGGCGGCGGCCGGCGGGGATCTGGAAGGGCTCATGAAGCTGCTCGCCCCCGACGTACGACTGGTCGGCGACAGCGGAGGCAAGTCGCGCGCCCCGCTGCGCGTGCTGGAGAGCGCCGACAAGGTGGGCCGCTTCCTCGTCGGTGTCACCCGCAAGGGCTTCTTCGACCCCCCGGTCCGTCTCCTGGAGATCAACGGCGGCCCCGCGGCACTGGTCCTCACCGGGGACAGGCCCGGCCCCGTCTTCCAGCTGGACGTCGCCGAGGGCCGGGTCCAGACGGTCTACATCATCCGCAACCCCGACAAGCTGCGCTCGCTGGCGGCCGCCGAGTAGGGGCCGGCCGCCCGCGCACGGGGCCCGCGCCGTCCGGCCTGGGCCCCGTCGCCCTGTCCGATTGGTATTGACCAAGGGTGAGGGCCACCATATGGTCGCAGAGAAGTGAAACAACCTTTAATAAACAAGGGCGCTAAAACGCCACCGGACCCGGCGATCGCGGAGGACAGGGTGGGGACCACGCAGTTGGAAACGGTGCCGGAACCGAAGTACTGGCATCTCAGGACCGTGCTCAGCGAGGCCCTCGACTCGGAGTTCGCGGTGGGTGAGATCCTGCCCAACGAGCGCGATCTGGCCGCCCGCTTCGGCGTGGCCCGTGCCACGCTCCGTCAGGCGCTGGAGCAGCTGGAGCTGGAAGGCAGGCTGCAGCGCCGCCGGGGCGTGGGCACCACCGTCGCCCCGCCGCGCATGGGTGTGTCCCTCGGCACGGCGCAGCACGCCTGGCCGGGCGGGTCCGACGACGCCTGGCAGGCCGCGGACTGCACGCTCGAAGCACCGCCCGCGGCCGTCGCCGACACCCTGGCGACAGTCCGGGACGAGCCCGTGCACACCGTACGGCGGTCCCGGGTCTCGCAGGGGCAGCCCGTTGCCGCCGAGCTCCTGTACATCCCCGCTTCCTCGGTGCCCGGCCTCACCGCCATAGACGCCCCGTCGGGGGCGGCCCGCGCGCGTGCGGTGCTGCGCGAACTGCAGCACCTGGAGCTGGAGCGGCACGAGAACGCGGTGGAGCTCGGCTCCGCCCGCGCGGACGACGCCAAGGAGCTGGACCGCCTGCCGGGCGCGCCCGTCCTCGTCGTCACCACCCGCTTCATCGCACGGGGCCGCGTCGCCGCGCTCTCCGTGGCCACCTACCGGGCGGACACCTGCCGGCTGACCTTCGGCGACTTCGGAGGTGTGGAGATCCACCACGGCCCCGAGCGCCGCGCCTGCTGAGCCTCGGCGTCTCCGGGCGCCGGCCGCCGACCGAGCGGCACATGGGGTGTCGGCGAGGTGGGCGCTGAGGGCCGGGGAAACAGACCGGCGGCGCCGGGCATGCCTGGGACGCGTGGTGCCACGCGGGCGGTGCGCCGCCTACCGGCGGGCCGTCACCGTGCCCTCCACCGCGAAGAGTTGCTGCTCCACATGGTCCAGGGCGAGCCGTACCGCACCCGTCGCCACCGCCGCCTCCCCGAGGCGGGACAGGGCGACCCGCGGCGGACGCAGGCAGTAGCGGGCCAGCTCGCGCCGCAACGGCTCCAGCACGCCGTCCAGCCCGGCCGCCCAGCCGCCGATCACGACGAGTTCCGGGTCCAGGGCCAGCACCAGCGCCGCCACGTCGTGGACCAGCCGCCGAATGAAGCGCTCCACGGCCGCGAGAGCCCGTTTGTCGCCCTCGCGCGCCTGGGCGAAGACCTCGGCCACCGCCCGCTCGTCGAGCGGATGCAGCGGCTCGTCCGTGGTGGAGAGCAGCTTCTCGGGGGTCGCCTCGCGGCCCAGCAGATGCAGCGCGCCGATCTCACCGGCCGCCCCGCCGTACCCCCGGTGCAGCCGCCCCCCGATCAGTGAGCCGGCGCCCGGACTCAGTCCGGCCAGCACGAACACCACGTCGTCGGTCCCGGTCGCGACGCCCTTCCAGTGCTCGGCCACGACCGCCGCGTTGGCGTCGTTCTCGACCAGCACCGGACACTCGAAGGACCGGCTCAGCTGCTCGCCCAGATCCAGCCCCGTCCACCCGGGCAGTGCCGTGCCCAGCCGTACGGTGCCGTCCGCCTCGACGATCCCGGGCGTCCCCACGCCCACGGCCCGCAGCGAGTCGCGGGGCACGCCGGCCCGGCGCAGCAGCTCTGCGACGGCGGCGCGCAGCCGTTCCAGCCGCTCGTCGGCACCGGCGGTCTCCCCGACGTCCTTGGCCTGGGCTCCGACCACCCGGCCGTCCAGGTCGGCCAGCAGCGCCGCCACCCGGTGCGGTCCGATCTCCAGGCCCAGCAGATGCCCGGCCTCCGCCCGGAACCGGAACCTCCTGGCCGGCCGCCCCTGGCGCCGCGCCGCACCCTCCTCAGCCGCCTTCTCCACGACGAGGCCCGCCTCGATCAGCCCCTCGACCACGCCCTCGACGGTGGGCCGCGACAGCCCCGTCACCCTGGTGACCTCGGTCAGCGTCGCGCAGTCCGTGGCACGCAGCGCGTGCAGCACCACCGCGGAGTTGATCCTCCGCAGCAGCGAGGGATCCCCGCCGGTCAGCCGACTCACCGTCCGTCCTCCCCGCTCGTGCGCGTGTGGGGCGGATCGTACTCGGCACGGCGGGTCCCGGCGACCACCGGGCACGACCACCTCCGGCCCACGACCGGACTGCCGCGACCCGCCCGACCGTTCACACGACCCGCCCCACACGCCCCGTCTCACACGGCTCGGCTCCGCCGCACCCGCCTCACCCGGGTGCCACGAACCCCGACTCGTACGCCGTGATCACCGCCTGCGTGCGGTCACGCGCCCCGAGCTTCGCCAGCACGGCGCTCACATGCGACTTCACCGTCTCCGCCCCCACCACCAGCCGGCCGGCGATCTCCGCGTTCGACAGGCCCCGCGCCATCAGCCGCAACACCTCCGCCTCCCGCTCGGTCAGCCGCGCCCGCTCCAGCACGGCCCGCACCGCGTGGTTGCCGCCGCTCTCACCGTACTGGGCGGCCAACTGCCGGACCGACGCCGGAAACAGCAGCGACTCGCCCTCGGCGACCAGCCGCACCGCGTGCACGATCTCGGCGGGCCGCGCCCGCTTCAGCAGGAATCCGTCGGCGCCCGCGCGCAGTGCCTCGTACACGTACTCGTCCTGCTCGAACGTCGTCACCACAATGATCTTCGGCGGGTCCGCGACCGTCCGCAGCACGGTACGGGTGGCCTCGATGCCGTCCATCAGCGGCATGCGGACGTCCATGGCGACCACGTCCGGCCGCAACTGCCGCACCAGCGGAACCACCGCCGCCCCGTCGGCCGCCTCCCCGACGACCTCGATGTCGGGTTGTGCCTCCAGCACGGCCCGCAGGCCCGCGCGTACGAGGGGTTCGTCGTCGACCAGGAGAACGGTGACCGGCATCCGGCCAGCCTACGGCCCGGTGCGGCACACCCCGCCTCAGCCCAGCGGCAGTTCGACCCGGACCCGCCAGTCACCCCCGTGCGGACCGGTCCGCGCCCGGCCGCCCAGCAGCGCGGCGCGCTCGCGGACACCGCGCAGGCCGCTGCCGCGTCCGGGGCCCGGTGCCTTCCCGGCGAGTGGATTGCGGATCTCCAGCAGCAGGGTGCCGTCGGCGACCCGCACCCCCACCCGCACCGGGACCTGCCCCGCGTGCCGCAGCACGTTGGTCAGCGACTCCTGGAGGATGCGGTACCCCTCGCGCGAGACCGGGCCCGGCACGGTGTCCAGGGGGCCGGCCACCTCGGCGTCCACCTTCACGCCGGAGGAGCGGGCGGACTCCAGCAGCCGGTCGGCGTCCACCAGCGTCGGTCGGCTGCTCACGGGCCTCGCCGGCTCGCGCAGGATGCCGAGGACCCGGTCCAGGTCCTCCAGGGCGGTCCGGCCGGTCTCCTCGATGGCCTCCAGGGCCCGGTCGGTGAAGGCGGGGTCGCCCGCCGCCCGCGCGGCACCGGCCTGCACCACGGCGACGGTCAGGGCGTGGCCGATGGTGTCGTGCAGTTCGCGCGCGATACGGGTGCGCTCGAGGAGCTGCTCGGTACGGGTCTCCAGCGCGGCCAGACGCTCGGCGGGGGAGGGGCCGAGGAGCCTCAGGGCGAGCACGGTGATGAGCCCGCCCGCCCCGACGACCAGCCCGGCGAGCAGGAGCACCGGCAGGGGAACCAGCAGCGCGTGCCACCAGTGCTGTCCGGGAACCCGGACGAACGTCGAGGGGTCCGGTGTGCCGCCGCGGGCCGTCGCCGCCAGATCCGTGGCGAGCAGGGGGAGATGCACGCTGAGGAAGGAGACCACGCAGCCGATGGCCAGGCGGCACTGGAGCCACACGACGGTCCGTCCGCGGTCCGCCCAGCCGGTGGCCGGAGTCGTGACGATCTCCCTGCGGCCCGCACCCTCCTCCTTCCCCGGATCTCCCGTGTGCAGGGGGTCCTCCACGCCGGGACGGCGGCCGAGGAGCAGCACGGAGGCCTGGATCCCCTCTCCCGTCCGCATCGCGGGGACCAGCCCGGCGAGTGCGAGGAGCACCACGGCGACGTACATGCGGGAACTGTCGACGAAGGACCACACGGTGGGCCACACGGCGGCGATGAACAGATGCAGCCACCGTGTGTACGTCACCGCCCGGGTGAACGGGCGCAGCATGCGGACCATGGGGACATCGTGGCACCGCCACCGGCGACGGACCTCCCCCGCGAGGGGGAGACGGTCCCCCCGCCCGGGGGAGGCGCCGGTCCCCGGGCCGCGGCCACGCTGGTGCGCATGACCAGCATCGACATCCACGACCTGACCAAGGAGTACGGCACCCGGCGAGCCGTCGACCACCTCACCTTCCGGGTCCTGCCCGGCCGCGTCACCGGCTTCCTCGGCCCCAACGGCGCCGGAAAGTCCACCACCATGCGGCTGGTGCTCGGCCTCGACCGCCCGACGGCCGGCACCGCCACCCTCGGCGGCCGTGCCTATGCCACGCTGCGCGAACCGCTGCGCCGCGTCGGCGCCCTGCTGGACGCGCAGGCCGCGCACGACTCCCGCACCGGCCGTGACCACCTGCGGGTCCTGGCCGCGAGCAACCGCATCCCGGACCGCCGGGTCGACGAGGTGCTGGCGGAGACCGGTCTGGCCCCGGCGGCCACGCGCAGGACACGGACGTACTCCCTGGGCATGCGCCAGCGGCTGGGCATCGCCGCCGCCCTGCTCGGCGACCCGGAGGTGGTGATGCTCGACGAGCCCTCCAACGGGCTCGACCCGGAAGGGATCGTGTGGGTACGGCAGTTGCTGCGCCGGCTCGCCGACGAGGGGCGCACCGTGCTGGTCTCCAGCCATCTGATGAACGAGACCGCGTCCTTCGCCGACCACCTCGTCGTCCTCGGCCGGGGCCGGCTGCTGGCGGACACCCCGATGCGCGCGTTCATCGAGGCCCGCGTGCGACCGGCCGTCCGTATCCGCACCTCGGACCCCGTCGCCCTGAAGAGCGCGCTCACCCCGCACGGTCACGAGGTGGTCGGGCAGCGGGACGGGCACTGGACCGTGCCGCACGCGCGCGTGGACGACATCGGGCGCCTCGCCTCCGCCGCGGGCGTACCGATCCTCGAACTCACCGCGGACGAGGGCACGCTGGAACAGGCCTACCTGGACCTCACAGCAGCCGAGACCGAGTTCGCCGCACCGCCCCGGGAGGCCTGACCATGCAGTTCGCACCCGTGCTCCACGCCGAGTGGCTGAAGATCCGCACCCTCCGCCCGCTGCTGGGCGCGCTGGGGGTGCTGTTCGTGACGGGCACCGCGTTCTCCGCGCTCGGCGGTGCCTCGAGCGCGTCGGAACCGGAGTTCGACCCGCTGTTCACGACCCAGTTCGGGGTCCACCTGGGGCAGATCGCCGCGATCTCCTTCGGCGCGATGGCGGTGTCGGCGGAGTTCCGCGGCGGCGCGCTGCGGCTGTCGCTGTCGGCGGTCCCGCAGCGCGGACACTGGTTCGCGGCCAAGGTGACCGCCATCGCCCTGCCGGCGCTCGCCGTCGGTCTGCTGACGGCCCTGGCCTCCCTCTTCGCCGCGAGGGCGACGATGGGTTCCGCGGCGGACGGGCTCACCGCGGGCGAGCAGGCGCGTGCGGTCGTGGGCTGCGGCATCTACCTCACACTGATGGCCCTGCTCGCGGCCGGACTGGCCACCCTGCTGCGCAGCGGCGTGGCGACGTTGTCCGTGCTGATCCCGTTCATCCTGATCGTGTCGTTCGTGATCGGGGACGCGGCCGGCACCGCCACCGACTTCCTGCCCGACCGGGCCGGACAGGTGATCCTCCAGCAGACGCACGAGGGAACGCCGGGCCCCTGGGCGGGTCTTGCGGTGACCGCCCTGTGGACGGCCGCCGCACTGCTGGCGGGAGCGTGGAGCCTGCGCCGCAGGGACGCCTGACCCGAAGCCGGGCCGCCCCCCCCCCCCGGGGGGCCGCCCCCCCCCCCGCCCCCCCCGCCCCCCCCCGGGGGGGGGGGCCCCCCCGGCGCCTACCCCCGCGCGGCCTCTCGCAGCCGCGCGAACTCCTCGGCCAGGGCTGCCGGCGTCCAGTGCGCGTTCAGCCCGCTCGGGTTGGGCAGGACCCACACACGCGTGTCGCCGATCGTCCGGGCCTGCGGCCCCACCTTCGCCCCGCGGTCGTCGAACGCGACCCGGTACGCGGTGACCCCCAGAACGGCCAGCCACCGCGGACGGAGCCGGTCCACCTTCAGGGCGAGCAGCCGCCCGCCCTCCCGGTACTCCTCGGCGCTCAGCTCGTCGGCCCGCGCACTCGCCCGGGCCACGACATTGGTGATGCCGAGCCCGTACGACAGCAGCTCCTCCTGCTCGGACGGCACCAGCAGCCTCGGCGTGAAGCCGGAGCGGTGCAGCGCCGGCCAGAAGCGGTTGCCGGGGCGGGCGAAGTGGTGGCCCGTCGCGGCCGTCATCAGACCCGGGTTGATGCCGCAGAACAGCACGTGCAGGCCGTCCGCGGCCACGTCCGGCACCAACCGGTCGCGGGCGGCCTGCAACTCCTCCGGGGTGAAGCGCGTCAGAGGATCGCCCCGGGGATGTAGCCGGCGGCTTCCGGATGCCGCTTGACGATCTCGTCGATACGGCCCACGACCGCGGTGACCTGGGCGCTCGCGGCGCCCGTGAAGGACAGCCTGTCCGCCATCAGCGCCTCCAGGGCGGGCCGGTCGAGCGGGATCCGCTCGTCGGCCGCGAGCTTGTCGAGCAGGTCGTTGCGCTCGGCGCCCTGCTCCCGCATCGCGAGGGCCGTGGCGACGGCGTTCTCCTTGATCGCCTCGTGCGCGACCTCACGGCCGACACCCGCGCGCACCGCGCCCATCAGCACCTTGGTGGTGGCCAGGAACGGCAGGTAGCGGTCCAGTTCCCGGGCGACGACCGCCGGGAACGCGCCGAACTCGTCGAGCACCGTCAGGAACGTCTCCAGCAGCCCGTCGAGCGCGAAGAACGCGTCGGGAAGCGCCACCCGGCGCACCACCGAGCAGGACACGTCGCCCTCGTTCCACTGGTCGCCCGCCAGCTCACCGGTCATCGAGGCGTAGCCGCGCAGGATCACCATCAGGCCGTTGACACGCTCGCAGGAACGGGTGTTCATCTTGTGCGGCATCGCCGACGAGCCGACCTGACCCGGCTTGAAGCCCTCGGTGACCAGCTCGTGCCCGGCCATCAGCCGGACCGTCCTCGCCAGCGACGAGGGTGCCGCCGCCAGCTGCACCAGCGCGGTCACCACCTCGTAGTCCAGCGACCGCGGGTAGACCTGACCGACCGAGGTGAACGCCTCGGCGAAGCCCAGGTGCCCGGCGATCCGCCGCTCCAGCTCCGCGAGCCGGTCCGCGTCGCCGCCCAGCAGGTCCAGCATGTCCTGCGCCGTACCGACCGGGCCCTTGATGCCCCTCAGCGGATAGCGGCCCAGCAGCTCCTCCAGCCGGCCGTGGGCGACCAGCAACTCGTCGGCGGCGGTGGCGAAGCGCTTGCCGAGCGTGGTGGCCTGGGCCGCCACATTGTGCGAGCGGCCGGCCATGACCAGCTCGCCGTACTCGCCGGCCAGCCTGCCGAGCCGGGCCAGCACCGCCACCGTACGGTCGCGCATCAGCTCCAGCGACAGCCGGACCTGCAGCTGCTCCACGTTCTCGGTGAGGTCGCGGGAGGTCATCCCCTTGTGCACGTGCTCATGCCCGGCGAGGTCGTTGAACTCCTCGATCCGCGCCTTCACATCGTGCCGGGTGACCTTCTCGCGCTCCGCGACGGAGGCCAGGTCGACCTGGTCGAGGACTCGCTCGTAGTCGGCGATCGCCGCGTCCGGCACCTCGACGCCGAGGTCCTTCTGCGCCCGCAGCACGGCAAGCCAGAGCTGCCGCTCCAGCCTCACCTTCTGCTCGGGCGACCAGAGCGTGGCGAGCTCGGCGGAGGCGTAGCGTCCGGCGAGGACGTTCGGGATACGGGGCTTGGCGGGCGCAGCAGTCACGTGTACGGAGTTTACTGGTGATTCGTGCAGGTCGGCGCCGCGGGGTGATCCGGAGGAAACTACGAGGGCAAGGCGGCGCCGACCCGCCGTCACCGCAGGTCGTACGGCAGCAGCTCGGGGCGCTTCGGCGGGAGGCCGTCGCCCGAGGAACGGCCGGTGAGACGGCGGCCGATCCACGGCAGCAGGTGCTGCCGCGCGAACCGGGCGTCCGCGACCCGCCGCGCCGTCCAGCCCGGCGGCAGCGAGGCCGGCGGGGGCAGCCGCCACTCGGGGTCCCCGGCCGGGTAGCCCAGCGTCTGCCACACCGCCTCGGCGACCCTGCGGTGACCGTCGGCGGTCAGGTGCAACCGGTCCACGTCCCACAGCCGCTGATCGCCGAGAGCGGGCGCCCCGTACAGGTCGACGACCAGCGCGCCGTGCCGCTCGGCCAGCTCGTCGACACAGGTGAACAGCGCCTCCATGCGCGGCCGGAACCGCTCCTGCACGGGGCCCTGGCGGGCCGGGCTGCGCATCAGCACCAGCTGCTTGCAGTGCGGGGCCAGCCGCTCCACCGCCTCGGTCAGCAGATCCCGCACCACGACCATGTCGCACTTGGGCCGCAGCGTGTCGTTCAGTCCGCCGACCAGGGTGACCACGTCGGCCCGCATGGCCGCGGCGGCGTCCACCTGCTCGTCGACGATCTGCCGGATCAGCTTGCCGCGCACCGCGAGGTTGGCGTACCGGAAGCCGGGCGCGACGGCCGCCATCCGCGCCGCGAGGATGTCGGCCCACCCCCGGTACGTGCCGTCGGGCAGCAGGTCCGACATGCCCTCGGTGAAGGAGTCGCCGACCGCGACCAGGCTGGTGTGAGTGGGGTTCGTCCGCATGGCGACAGAGATGATATCCCGTGCACATACCAGTCGGTCGGTCGGCTCCCTCCCCGCTCGGGGGCCGCCCGGGCCCCGCTCAGACCCGCTGGCCGAACAGCTTCTGCAGGACGTCCTCCATCGTCACCAGGCCCGCCAGCCGTCCGTCCGACCCGAGCACGGCCGCCAGATGCGTACGGCTGCCGCGCATCGCGGTGAGAACGTCGTCCATCGGCGTGCTCTCCCGCACCCGCGCGATGGAACGCATGTCCCGCAGCAGGAACGGCATGTCACGCGGCGAGGCGTCGAGAGCGTCCTTCACGTGCAGGTAGCCGACGATCCGCCGGCCCTCGTCCACCACCGGGAAGCGGGAGTACCCGGACTCGGCCGAGAGCGCCTCCAGCCCTTCGGGGGTGACGCCCACGCGCGCGTAGACCACGCTCTCCAGCGGCAGCACCACATCCCGCACCGGCCGGCGGCCGAGCTCCAGCACGTCGTTCAGACGCTCCTGCGCACGGTCGTCGATCAGACCCGCCTCGCCGGAGTCCTTCACCATCTGCGCCAGTTCCGCGTCGGAGAAGGTCGCCACGACCTCGTCGCGCACCTCGACCCGCAGCAGCCGCAGCAGCGCGTTGGCGAAGGCGTTGATCGTGAAGATCACCGGGCGCAGCGCCCGGGACAGTGCCACCAGCGGCGGACCGAGCATCAGCGCACTGCGCACGGGCTCCGCGAGCGCGATGTTCTTCGGCACCATCTCGCCCAGCAGCATGTGCAGATACGTCGCGAGCGACAGGGCGACCACGAAGGACACCGCGTGCCCCGCGCCGTCCGGCACGCCCATCGCGTGGAACGCCGGTTCCAGCAGGTGCGCGATGGCCGGCTCCGCGACCACACCGAGGACCAGGGTGCACAGCGTGATGCCGAGCTGCGCGGCCGCCATCAGGGCGGAGACGTGCTCGAGGCCCCACAGCACGTTCTTGGCGCGCCGGTCGCCCTGGTCGGCGTACGGCTCGATCTGGCTGCGGCGCACCGAGATCAGAGCGAACTCGGCACCCACGAAGAAGGCGTTGACGACCAGCGTCGCCAGACCGATCAGCAGCTGTACGGCGATCATCGCCGGACCCCCTTCTCACGCGTCGTGCCGTGTCCCCTGCCGGCCGTCCGGCCGTCCGGCTCGGCGGCCGACCCGGTACCGGACCGCTCGTCCCCCGCGTCCTGGGGGCGCGGGTCGGGGAGCGGCGCGTGCAGCAGTACGCGTGCCGCGCGACGGCCGGTCGCGTCCAGCACTTCCATCCGCCAGCCGACGACCTCCAGGGTGTCGCCGACGGCGGGGATCCGGCCCAGCTCGGTGGCCACGAGCCCGGCCAGGGTCTCGTACGGCCCGTCCGGCGCGCGCAGGCCGACCCGCGCCAGCTGGTCCACGCGCGCGGAACCGTCGGCCGAGAACAGGTCGTGCCCGCCCTCGTCCGAACCCGTCCGGGCCAGGTCGGGGGTCTCGTGCGGGTCGTGCTCGTCGCGGACCTCGCCGACGACCTCCTCGACGATGTCCTCCAGCGTGGCCACGCCCGCCGTACCGCCGTACTCGTCGATCACCACGGCCATGGTGCGCCGGCCGGAGAGCCGGTCCAGCAGCCGGTCCACGGTGAGCGATTCCGGGACCAGGAGCGGCTCGCGCATCATCTCCGACACGGGGACCCGGGCCCGGCGCTCGGCGGGCACCGCCAGTACGTCCTTGACGTGCGCGGTGCCGACCACCGAGTCGAAGGTGCCGCGGTACACCGGGAACCGGGACAACCCCGTCGCCCGGGTCGCGTTCGCCACGTCCTCGCAGGTCGCCTGGACCTCCAGCGCGACGACCTGGACGCGCGGGGTCATCACGTTCTCCGCGGTGAGATCGGCGAGGTTCAGGGTGCGGACGAACAGCTCCGCGGTGTCGGCCTCCAGGGCGCCCTCCTTGGCGGAGTGCCGGGCCAGGGCCGCCAGCTCCTGGGGGCCGCGCGCGGAGGCCAGTTCCTCCGCGGGCTCCACACCGAAGCGGCGCACGATGCGGTTCGCCGCGTTGTTCAGGTGCGTGATGAAGGGGCGGAAAGCGGCACTGAACCAGCGCTGCGTGTTGCCCACGTTCTTGGCGACGGCGAGCGGCGACGAGATCGCCCAGTTCTTGGGCACCAGTTCGCCGACCACCATCAGGAAGACGGTCGACAGAGCCGTGCCGAGCACCAGTGCCAGGGAGCCCGCCACCGACGCGGAGATGCCGGCGGCCTCCAGGGGGCCGGAGATCAGCGCGGCGATCGACGGCTCGGCGAGCATGCCGACCACCAGATTGGTGACCGTGATGCCGAGCTGCGCCCCGGAGAGCTGGAAGGTCAGGTTCCGTACGGCTTTGAGGGCACCTGCGGCGCCCCGGTCGCCGCGCTCCACGGCCCGCTCGAGGTCGGACCGCTCGACCGTGGTGAGGGAGAACTCGGCCGCGACGAACGCGCCGCACGCGAGGGAGAGCAGGATCGCCACCAGAAGAAGGAGCAGCTCGGTCATCGGGTCACCTCCGTCCCGCGGCCGGACGGGAAGCGAACGAGTGCACGATGCGATGCGCTGCGACGTCGGGTACTTCGATGCCGCTTTCTACTGGGAGGCTCGCCCATGGGCGGACGCACACAACCTTTCATGGAGGACCGAGTGACCCACCCAGAGTAAAGGACCGCCCAAGATCGCCTGCGAGCTCGTCCACCGCCCGCAGGCACGCTCGGAACCTGCCGTCCGGGGCGTTGTCCGGGAGCGGCTCGACCCAGCGACGCCGGTGTTCCCCGGGCGCGTACCCGGCGGCGCCCCACGCGCGGGTCACTCGTGCGCGATCGCCTCCAGGACGTTCATCCGCGATGCGCGCAGGGCCGGCAGCAGTGCCGCCGCGATGCCGACCACCGCCGCGCCGATGACGACGGCCACGATGGTCCCCCAGGGAATCGCGAGCGCGGTCATGCCCTGCAGCGCCAGCACCTGCTGTGTGCAGACGCCCCACACCAGCCCCAGCGCGAGACCCAGCACCGCGCCGAACACGGCGATCACCACCGACTCCAGCCGGATCATCCGCCGCAGCTGCCGGCGGCCCAGTCCGATGGCCCGCAGCAGCCCGATCTCCCGGGTGCGCTCCACCACCGACAGCGCCAGGGTGTTGACCACGCCGAGCACCGCGATGATGATCGCCAGCCCCAGGAGGGCGTAGACGAGGTGGAGCAGGACCGCGATCTGGTCGTGCACGAGTTCCTTGTAGTCGGCCTGGTCACGTGCCTGGAGCTGCGGGTACGGCTCGAGCGTCGTCTCCAGCCGGTCGCGCAGCTCCTCCGCGCTCGTGCCGTCGGCGGCGTTCACGTACAGCGTGGAGTCCTGCCCGCCGGGCACGTACTTCTCGACCGTCGCGATGCCGAGGAACAGCCCGCCCCGCATGCCGAAGCCCTCGCCGCTCTCCATGTCGGTGAGGGCGCTCACGGTCAGCCCGGTGCGCTGCCCGCCCGGGAACTCGACCGGGACCACACTGCCCGTCCGGACGCCGTGGTCCGCGGCGAAACCGGCGTCCATGGCGATGCCGCCGTCTGCCAGGGCAGCCGCCGTGTCGCCGCTGGTG
Source organism: Streptomyces sp. NEAU-W12 (assembly GCF_026242095.1). Lineage (NCBI taxonomy): Bacteria > Bacillati > Actinomycetota > Actinomycetes > Kitasatosporales > Streptomycetaceae > Streptomyces > Streptomyces sp. NEAU-W12. The sequence goes on along the minus strand of NZ_JAPJDM010000010.1, from coordinate 189,716 downwards.
TACACGACCCGGGCGACGTCGTCGACCCGGTCGTCGTACCCGGCGGCGGTCGTCTCGATCCGCTCCCCGTCCGGCAGCCGCACCGCCACCGGTGCGAACCGCTGCCGTACGACGAGGCCCACGCCCTCCGTGTCCCGCACCCGGTCGGTGACCTCCTGGGAAAAGGGCAGGAAGTTGGCGTTCTGGATGACGAAGTCCGCGCCCAGCGTCCTGTCGATCTGCTCGTCGAAGGAGCGGGACATGGAGGCGCCGGCCACCGACATGCCGCCGACCAGGGCGAGCCCCACCATCAGCGCGGCGGCGGTGGCACCCGTACGGCGGGGATTGCGCAGGGCGTTGCGCTGGCTCATCAGGCCCACCGGCCCGTACAGGGCGGGGAAGGCCCCGCCCAGCACCCGGATCACCGGCCGCACCAGCAACGGACCGGCGACGACCGTCGCGATCAGGGTGAGGACGACCCCGAACCCCAGCAGGGACGCCGCCGGCCCCGTTTCGGTGGAGACGGCGCAGCCCACGAGGGCGGCCGCGCCGAGCGCCCCGACCACGGAACCCACCACCGCGCGGGTCCGCAGCGGCCGTCCCACCCCGGCGATCTCGGCATCGGCGAGGGCGGCCATGGGAGACACGGCCGCCGCGCGGCGGGCCGGCAGGTACGCGGCCACGAAGGTGACCCCGACCCCGACCCCGTACGCCGTGACGGGTGTGCCCCACCCGATGACCATCTCCGTGGTCTTCAGGTTCATGCCGAAGACGCTCATCAGCCGGATCAGCCCGTAGGCGAGTCCGATGCCGGCCGCGAGGCCCAGCGTCGAGCCGACCAGGCCGAGCAGCACCGCCTCGGTGAGCACCGAGCGGCGCACCTGACGCCGGTCGGCGCCGAGTGCCCGCAGCAGCCCGAGCTCGCGGGTACGCTGCGCGATCAGCATCGAGAAGGTGTTGACGATCAGGAATGTGCCGACGAGTACCGCGACCCCGGCGAAGCCGAGCATCACGTACTTGATCACGTCGAGGAACCCGCCCAGTTCCTCGGCGGCCGTCGTGGCCTGTTCGTCGGCCGTCTCCACCTGGTAGGCGCCGGCACCGAGCGCCTCGGTGACCCGGCGCCCGAGTTCCTCGTCGCTCACACCCGGCGCCGCCTCGACCGCGATGCTCGTGGCCCGGTCCGCGGAGCCCAGCAGTGCGGCGGCGGCGACCTCGGGCTCGAGGAAGAGGAGGGCTGTGCCCGGGTTCGTGGTGGTGAAGGTGGCGATCCCGACGATCTCGACGCGGAAGGTGCCCGGTTGCGCCTGCACCGACAGGGTGTCACCGATCGCCACGTCCTTGGCGTCGGCCGTGTTTGCGTCCAGTACGGCCTCCCCGGCACCGCGAGGGGGGCGGCCCGAGGTCAGCTCCACGACGCTGCGTTCGTGGGCGTACCAGTCCACCGCGCGGGTGGGCGCGCCGGTCGTCGGGCCCACCGGCTCGTTGTCACTGTCGACGACCGCGATGTTCCCGGCCTCGACGTCGGGGCGGGCGGACTCGACCCCGTCGAGCCCGGCCAGCCGTTCGGCGAGGGAGGCGGGCACGGTCCGGACCTCGCCCGTGGGCACGGCCGGGTCCAGGTCGTCCGGGGGTGACACCGTCACGTCGGCGGCGGCGGAGGCGAAGAGCCGGTCGAAGGTACGGGAGACGGTGTCCGAGAAGATCAGGCTGCCCGCGACGAACGCCACGGACAGGACGACAGCCAGCGCGGACAGCAGCAGCCGTCCCTTGTGCGCGAGGAAGCTCCTGAGCGTCGCCTTCAGCAAGGTCTCAGTCCTTGCCGTCCTTGCCGTCCTTGCCGGGGACCGGCTCGGCGGGTACGGCACCCCCGGCGGCGGAGCCGGCCACGGGCGCGGTGCCGGGGGTGCCGCCCGGTACCGGTCCGCCGCCGTCGCCGCCGGCCTGGGCGCGGATGACGTCGAACCGCTTCATGCGGTCGAGCACCGCCCGCGCCGTGGGCCGCTCCATCTCGTCGACGATCCGCCCGTCGGCCAGGAACAGCACCAGGTCGGAGTGGGTGGCGGCACCCGGGTCGTGGGTGACCATCACGACGGTCTGGTCCAGCCGGTCCACGGCCTCGCGCAGAAACCCGAGCACCTCCAGTCCGGCACGCGAATCGAGGTTGCCGGTCGGTTCGTCCGCGAAGATCAGCTCGGGCCGGGAGGCCAGCGCCCGCGCACAGGCCACGCGCTGCTGCTGGCCGCCGGACAGCTGAGCCGGCCGGTGCCGCAGCCGGTCCCGCAGGCCCAGCGTGTCGATGACCTGGTCCAGCCACTTCCCGTCGGGCTTCTGGCCCGCGATGTCCATGGGGAGCGTGATGTTCTCCAGCGCGCTCAGCGTCGGGATGAGGTTGAACGACTGGAACATGAACCCGATCCGGTCCCGGCGCAGACGTGTCAGCTCACGGTCCTTCAGCCCCGTGATCTCGGTGTCGCCGAGCCACACCTGTCCGGCCGAGACGGTGTCGAGCCCGGCCAGGCAGTGCATCAGCGTCGACTTCCCCGACCCCGACGGGCCCATCACCGCCGTGAACCGGCCGCGCACGATGTCCACGTCCACCGCGTCCAGGGCGAGCACGGTCGTCTCGCCGGATCCGTACGCCTTCGTCAGGCCGCGGGCGCGGGCCGCGACCGGGTCGGCCGACGCGAGGCCGGGGGCGTGTTCCGCAGCGGGTGTCGACAAGACCGCCTCCTCCGTGTGGACACCGGGCCGTGCCGGTCGTGGTGGTCGAGCCCGAGGGTAGTGTGATGGCGCCCACACCGGATATCCCCCGTAGGTGCAGAACCGTGTCATTCCGACGTAAGAGGCATCTTTGCCGTCTCCGTCGCCCCGTGCAGGTGCAGGTGCAGGTGCAGGTCCCGGCGCGCCGGCTTCAAGGCGTGGCGAGGAACCAGCAGGACGTACGCGTGGACGAGGGCGCCGCCCGAGCGGCGAGGGAACGCGCCCCGGCCCGCGGGACGCGCGTCAACCGCCCCCCCGAGGAACTGGCCCGGCAGGACGCCGGTGAGGTCGGCCACACCTTCGTGGAGGCCGCCGCTGGTCCCTTGGACGACCTGCGCGTCGGCCTCGCCCGGCTGCTGATGTTCGCCGGGCGGCAGACCCCGGGAGACCTCCGGGTCGCCGACCGGGGATTGGCTGAACCCACTGAATGGCTTGCTGGTGAGGGACCCGCCTTCGCACCTCGCTTCCGGCGAGGTGCTTCTCTGCTTCTGGGGTCGGGTCCGTGTCGGTGGCTCCTGTTAAGGTCCGCGCCGTGACCTCAACCGATCATCTGCTCGCATTGATCCGGGACACCCCGGACGTCGCTGAACTGCTGCATTCCTCCTTCGAGTTCGGCATCTTCCGCAAGGAACACGGTGAGGCGGTCCGCGCGGCCTCCGGTGCCTGGCTGGAGGCCATCGCTGGTGACTGGGCCGGCGGGACCTTCTTCCTGTGCCTTGACGAGGACGGGCGTCGCCCCGTGATGTACGCAAGCTCCGAGGGCCAGGGCGGTCTGATCGCTGATGACTTGAAGCAGGCGTTGGAGATCGTCACCGGTCTGGCCGTGTGGCAGGACTGCCTGAAGTTCTCGGGCGGCGGAAGGCTGGAGGCCATGGAGGCCGCTGCTGTACTCCTCGAAAAGGACCGAGTCAGCGACGAGCCTGCGATTGTCGAGCATCGGGCGCAGGTTGCTGCGGCCCTGTCGCTGGACCGGGTGCCTGTGTCCGAGCTCGTCGCCCGGCTCAGGAGTGCGGTGCTGAGGACGGAACCGGACCACCTGGTGGTCACTGAGTCCGGGGATGAGTACGAGTCACTCTTCGGAGAGTTCGTGCCCACCGACAACCCGGGCTGGCGATGAGCCGAGCCTGGCCTCGCTGCGTCAGTCATCGTCTGCTGAGGGTTCTGGGCCGGTGCCGGTTCGCCCGACCACGCGGCTGAGGTCGGGCATGCCGAGGCGGACGGCGGAGCGGCCGTCGAGCCGGGCGAGCCCGGCCTCCGCACCGTCGAGGCCGACGTGGAGGCCGGCGACCAGTGGTTGACGGTGGCCCGCGGCTCCTCGGCCTCGCTGAGGGCGCCGTCCGCTCCCCGGACGGTGCGGGTCTTGAACATGATCCGCTGCTTCCGGGCGGTGACGACGTCCGGCGGCAAGTCCGGCGAATCGATGCGGGGGGTGAGGTTCCTCCGGGCCCCGGATCTCCTCCATGGCGGCGACCGGACCGGTCAAGAACGGCGAGGCCTCCGTGCACGACACCGCCGCCGCGCAGCTGGAGCGAGCGAGCAGCCGGAGTCCCGGAACAGGCGGGCGACCGGAGCCGGTGATCAGCGCGTATCCGTCGCCGCGTCGTCCGACGGCCGCCAGGCGGTGCCCAGCACGCAGTACGACGTCGGCAGCGCGGGCCCGTTCTCCGGCATCAGCGTCCGCCGGTACGGGCCGAGTTCGAAGCCCGCCTCCCGCAGCGCGCCGACCGGCTCCCGCGCCACGTGACAGCCCCCCGTCAGCAGCGGCCACACCGTCCGGTCCAGGGCGCGCTGGGTGAAGCGCATGACCCGGCCGCCGCCCCGCCCGTGCTCGAAGAACCGCACCTCGCCGCCCGGCCGCAGCACCCTCCGGAGCTCCGCGAGCGCCCGCGGCACGTCCCGCACACTGCACAGCACCAGGGAGACCACCGCCGCGTCGAACGCCTCGCTCTTGACCGGCAGCGCCTCCGCCGCACCCGGCGCGACATCCACCGGCACGGCGGCACGCGGGGCGGCCTCCACGGCGAGCCTGCGCAGCACCCGCTCCGGTTCGATGGCGACGACCTCCGAGACGGTGTCCGGATAGTGCGCGAAGTTGAGGCCGTTGCCCGCGCCCACCTCGATCACCCGCCCGGACAGTCCGCCGAGCAGCCGCCGGCGGACCGCGGCCATGCCCGCACGGGTCTCGGCGGCCTCACTGACCCGGGCGTAGCAACGGGCGAACAGCGGGTGGTGCACGGGATCCCGCGCCACTTTCGCGGAGCCGGCGGACATGGGGCCTCCCTGTCTGGACGAATCCGGGAGCCGAGGCAGGTCACGAGGGCCCCGCCTCCCGCAGGACGAGCCCCGGGCCGACCGGGGCCCTACCGTGATTGTCCCCCGTGAGCACCCCGCGCACCCCTCGCACCGGCGCCCGGGGCACAGGGCCCGCGCGGGGGATCAGCCGGCCTCCCGCCCCCGGAACACCGCCGCGTCCCACGTGCCGTCCAGTCGCGCCGCCAGCCACCCGGGCGCCGACGTCCGGAAGCCGGCCGGGCCGAGGGCCGCCGCGCCGGCCGGCACCGCGCCCAGCAGCGGTACCCCCGTCACCTCCGGCAGGTCCCGCAGGTTGCAGCGCTCGGCCAGACCGGGCCTTGCGGGCCAGCTGCCGATCACCACGCCCGCGGGGGCGAGCCCGCGCGAGCGCAGTTCACGGGTCGTCAGTTCCGTGACGTTCAGGGTGCCGAGGCCCGCCGCCGCCACCACCAGCACCGGCGCCGACAGCAGCGCCGCCGCGTCCGCCAGGGTCCCGCCGTCCTCGTCGAACCGCACGAGCAGCCCGCCCGCTCCCTCCACCAGCACCAGATCGTGCTCGGCGGCCAGCTTGGCGGCGGTCTCGGCCACGTCGTGCGGACGCACCGGCGCCCGGCCCGCCCGGCGGGCGGCGGTGGCGGGCGCCAGCGGGTCGGGATACCGGGCCAGTTCGGCGGCCGTGACGGCCCCGGCGAGCCGCACGACCTCCTCGGCGTCCCCGGGCTCGTCCGGCCGCACCCCGGTCTGGGCCGCCTTCAGCACGGCCACCGACCGGCCGGCCCCGAGCGCCGTCGCGGCGACCGCGGCCGTCACCACCGTCTTCCCGACCTCGGTGCCCGTGCCCGTGACCACCAGTACCGGCATGTCATCCCTCCTCGGCCGCCGTGCACACCGCGTCCGCGATCCGGGCCACGTCCGTGTCGCCGGTGACGTACGGCGGCATGGTGTAGATCAGATCCCGGAACGGCCTCAGCCACACGCCCCGGCGCGCCGCCGCGCGCGTGGCCGCCCTCATGTCCACCGCGCGATCGAGCTGGACGACGCCGATGGCGCCGAGGACCCGCACGTCACGGATGCCCGGCAGCCCGGCCGCCGGCGCCAGCCCTTCCCGCAGGCCCGACTCGATGCGCTTGACCTCCGCGAGCCAGTCCTGCCCGAGCAGCAGCTCGATCGAGGCGCAGGCCACGGCCGCCGCCAGCGGGTTGCCCATGAACGTCGGACCGTGCGCCAGCACCGGCACGTCGCCGCGCGAGATGCCGTCGGCCACCCGCGCGGTGCACAGCGTCGCCGCCATGGTCAGATAGCCGCCGGTCAGCGCCTTGCCCACGCACATCACGTCCGGCGTCACCGCCGCGTGCCCCGCCGCGAACAGCGCGCCCGTACGGCCGAACCCGGTCGCGATCTCGTCGAACACCAGCAGCACGTCGTGCGCGTCGCACGCCTCGCGCAGCACCCGCAGATACGCGGGGGAGTGGAAGCGCATGCCGCCCGCGCCCTGCACCACCGGCTCGACGACCACGGCCGCCAGTTCGCCGGCGTGCCGCCCGATCAGCTCCCGCAGGTGCTCGGCGTACGACTCCTCGTACTCGGCGGGCGGGGCCTTCGCGAACACCTGCTCCGGGAGCACCCCGGTCCACAGCTCGTGCATCCCGCCCTCGGGATCGCAGACCGACATCGGCTGCCAGGTGTCGCCGTGGTAGCCGCCCCGCCAGGTCAGCAGCCGCCGCTTCCCGGGCCGCCCGAGCGAACGCCAGTACTGCAGGCACATCTTGACGGCCACCTCGACCGACACCGAACCCGAGTCGGCGAGGAAGACATGCTCGAGGCCGTCGGGTGACATGTCGACAAGGAGCTTCGCCAGCCGGACGGCGGGCTCGTGCGTGAGCCCGCCGAACATCACATGACTCATCCGTCCCAGCTGGTCGCGCACGGCCTCGTTCAGCACGGGGTGGTTGTAGCCGTGGATCACCGACCACCAGGACGACATCCCGTCGACCAGTTCGCCCGAGCCGTCGGCGAGCCGCAGCCGCACCCCGTTCGCCGACTCCACGACGAGTGGTTCCCCGCGGCCGGGCATGGGCCCGTACGGATGCCAGACATGCCGCCGGTCCAGCTCGAGAAGCTCGGGTACGGACCGCTCAGGCATTGGGGGCGAGATCCGTTCCGGCGCCCCGCCGGCGGACGGCGACGAGACCGGTACGCGGTTCGCCGGCCCGGCCCGTCCCCTCGCTCACCGTTCCCGGACCCGCGTCCGCCCCCGTGTCCACGCACGCCCCGGCGCCAAAGGATGCCGACCCGCACCCGCCACCGCCCTCGTGCGACCCGCATCCGTCACCCCCGTCGGGCGACCCGCATCCGCCCGCACCCGCGCCCGCCCGGTGTCCGGGCAGTGTCACGCGGTCGGTGCCCTCCACCTCGAACCCGGCGTCCGCGATCATCTCCAGGTCGGCCCGGCCCGCCTGGCCCTCACTGGTGAGGTAGTCACCGAGGAAGATCGAGTTGGCCAGGTGCAGCGCGAGCGGCTGCATCGTGCGCAGATGCACCTCCCGGCCGCCCGCGATCCGCACCTCGGCGTCCGGGCACACGAACCGCACCATCGCCAGGATCCTGAGGCACCGCTGCGGGCTGAGGTTCCACTCCTTCGCGAGCGGTGTGCCCTCGAACGGGATCAGGAAGTTCACCGGCACCGAGTCCGGGTCCAGTGCGCGCAGCGCGAAGACCACGTCGACCAGGTCCGCGTCGCTCTCACCCAGGCCGGCGATCAGCCCGGAGCAGGCGGACAGACCGGCCGCGTGCGCCTTCTGCACGGTGTCCACGCGGTCGGCGTACGTGTGCGTGGTGGTGATGCCCCCGTAGGTGGCCTCGGAGGTGTTGAGGTTGTGGTTGTAGGCGTCCGCGCCCGCCTCGCGCAGCCGCTCCGCCTGGCCCTCGGAGAGCAGTCCGAGGCAGGCGCACACCTCGACGCCCTCGTTGCCCTCCTTGATCGCCCTGATGGTGTCGGAGACGCGGTCCACGTCACGGTCGGTCGGACCGCGGCCGCTGGCCACCAGGCACACCCGCTTGGCGCCGCCCGCCAGCCCGGCCGCGGCCGCGTCCGAGGCCTGCTCGGGCTTGAGCCAGGTGTACTTCAGGATGCCGGCCTTCGAGCCGAGCCGCTGGGAACAGTAGGAGCAGTCCTCCGGGCACAGGCCGGACTTGAGGTTGACCAGATAGTTGAGTTTCACCCGCCGCCCGAACCAGTGCCGCCGTACCTTCCCGGCCGCGGCCACCACGTCGAGCAGATCGTCGTCGGACGTCCCGAGGACGGCCAGCGCTTCCTCACGGGTCGGCGTCTCGCGCCGAAGCCCCTTGTCCACCAGCGTGTTCAGCAGGTCCATGGGAGCCGATCCTGTCCTATTCCGCCGTCCCGGCCAAGGAGGGTTCGTACAACAGAGGCGCTGACGGCTGTGGGCATGGCCACACAGTGGTCCGCCGACCGCCCCGCTAGTGTCTGTCCATTGCCTACAAAGCCACCGGAGGACCCATGGCGTTCGGATGGATCGACGAGCAGGCGGCGCTGCGCCGCAGGGCCGGGCTCGTACGGACCCTGCGCCCGCGGGCCGCCGACGCACCGCTCCTCGATCTGGCGAGCAACGACTACCTGGGCCTGGCCCGGCATCCGGAAGTGGCCGAGGGCGCGGCGCGGGCGGCGCGGACCTGGGGCGGCGGGGCCACCGGGTCCCGGCTCGTCACCGGCACCACCGAACTGCACACCGAGCTGGAAGGCGAACTGGCCGACTTCTGCGGCTTCGAGGCGGCCCTCGTCCTCTCCTCCGGCTACGCGGCCAACCTCGCCGCCGTCACCGCGCTGGCCCCGCACGGCTCGCTGATCGTGTCCGACGCGGGCAACCACGCCTCCCTGATCGACGGCTGCCGACTGGCCCGGGGCAGGACGCAGGTCGTGGCGCACGCCGACCCCGACTCCGCGCGCAAGGCGCTGAGCGGGCACGACGGAGCCGCCGTCGCCGTGTCCGACACGGTCTTCTCGGTCGACGGGGACGCCGCCCCGCTCGCCGCGCTGGCCGGGGTGTGCCGTGAACACGGCGCGGGACTGGTGCTCGACGACGCCCACGGCCTCGGGGTGCTCGGCGACGGCGGACGCGGCGCCCCGTACGCGGCGGGGCTCGCCGGCGCCGGGGACGTCGTGGCGACGCTCACGCTCTCCAAGTCGCTCGGCAGCCAGGGCGGAGCCGTGCTCGGTCCGGCACGGGTCGTCGAGCATCTGGTCAACACGGCCCGGACGTTCATCTTCGACACGGGCCTCGCCCCGGCGGCCGCGGGCGCCGCGCTCTCGGCCCTGCGGCTGCTGCGCCGTGAGCCAGGGCGCGCGGCCCGGGCGGGCGCGGTGGCACGGGACCTGCACAACCGGCTGACGGCCGCGGGCCTCGAAGCCGTACGCCCCGACGCCGCGGTCGTCTCCGTGCGTGCCCCGTCCCCGGAGCAGGCCGTGCGATGGGCGGCCGACTGCCGGGCGGCCGGCCTGTCCGTGGGCTGCTTCCGTCCTCCTTCCGTGCCCGACGGCATCTCACGGCTCAGACTGACCGCCCGTGCGGACCTGTCCGGGGCCGAGATCGAACGCGCTGTACAGGTGATCGGCGAGACGCGGCCATGAGTCGGCGAGGCACGGCCGTGAGCCGCCCGATGACGGAGGGTCGAGTGCGAGTGGGGGCCAAGGAGCGGCAGGTCAGTGAACCGCGGCCACGAACTTCGTCCAGCTCCCGGGGGAGATGAGCAGCGCGGGTCCGTCCGGGTCCTTGGAGTCGCGCACGGCGAGCAGTCCGGCACCGGGGCCGGCGGCGGGCCGGGCAGTCTCGACGCAGTTGTTCGCGCCCGTGCTGTGGCTGCTGCGCAGCCACCGCACACCGTGCAGGTCGGTGCTGGAGGGAAGGGTCCGAGGCGGTGCGGGCATCGTGCCTCCTTACACGCCGGCAGCTGTCCCGGCGATGAAATCCAACGAGTCCTCGGGTGAAAGGGCGTGGATCGAAAGCGCGTTGAAAGCCTCCGAGTACACCCGGAGGTCTTCTTTCCGCTCCAGATAGAGGCTACTCGTCAAGTGGTCGAGCACTACAACATCCAGATCGGAAGTGCGCGAAAATGAGAAGATGACGAAAGGGCCGGTGACGCCGATGTGTGCCCCGGCGGTGAACGGCAGTACCTGAAGACGCACTTGGGGAAGGCGTGCCGCCTCCACGAGCCGTTCCAGCTGGCGGGTCATGACGCCGGGGCCGCCCACCTGCCGGCGCAGCACCGCCTCGTCCAGGACCGCGCTGAACCCCAGCGGCGGGTCCGCCCGCAGGACGTCCTGCCGGGCCAGCCGCACCTCCACCAGTGTGTCCAGCCGCTCCTGCGAAGCGTCCTCCAGCGCCGCCTCCGTCACGGCCCGCGCGTACTCCGGTGTCTGCAGCAGCCCGGGCACCACGGTGGTCTCCAGCGTGCGCATCGCGCTGGCCTGGGACTCCAGACTGATGAAGTCCCGGTAGGTGGGCGGCAGTACACCCCGGTACGCGTGCCACCAGTGGTGCCGTCCGTCGCTGTCGTCCGACCCCGCCAACACCATCAACAACTCCCGCACCTGAGGATCGGTCAGGTCGTAGGCGTCGAGCAGTAACCGCACATCGGCCGGTTTCACCCCGCTCGTGCCCGTCTCGATCCGGCTCACCTTCGACTGGTGCCAGCCCACCAACCGGGCTGCCTCACCACTGGTGAACCCCGCCGATGTGCGCAGCGAGCGCAGTTCGGCGCCCAGTTTCCGGCGGCGCACCGCGGGACCGTGCTGCATCATGGCTTCCCCCTTACTCCCTCAGGGCCACCCGTGCACGGTCTCCCGTCGCAGAGTTCACCGCTTTGAGCGACAGATATATGCATATCTTGGCCGTATCGTCGCCGACGGTCCGTGGTGATGGCAGTCTGACGACGAAGCACCAGTGCGGGACCGTACTCGAATCAGCCGCTCCGTGTCGGACTGCGGTCCCGTGGAAAGGGACGACATCGCCATGGCAGACCACCTGGAAGCGTCCATCACTCTGCCGAGCGATCCTGCCTCGGTCTCCGCGGCCCGCGCCCATGTGGTGGGCACGCTGGCGGAGTGGGGCATGCCGGAGGACACGGAAGTGTCCGACACCGTCCGGCTGATCGTGTCCGAACTCGCGACCAACGCCGTGCAGCACACCCTGGGGCAGTCGCCCACGTTCACCGTGGACGTCGCCCTCGACCGCGACGGCCGGCTGTGCATCGGGGTCACCGACAGCCATCCGAGGTTCCCCAGACGGCTCCCCGCCGCGGTCCAGCAGGACAACGGCCGGGGGCTGGTCATCATCCGCTGGCTGGCCGTGGAGTGCGGCGGCAGGATGAGGGTCCGCCCGACCAGGGAGGGCGGAAAAACCGTCTCCGTCGTCCTCCCGTGGACCGTCCCCGCCGTTGCGGTCACGGCGGTCGAGGCGGCAGGCAGGCAGGAACCGTAGGGGCCACGGCAGGAACGCGGGCGAGGTGGAGGAGCGAGCAGGGAGAGAACCGGAAGGAGGACCGGGAGGGGACCGGGAAGCGGGCCTGCTCATCTGTTCGGGCGATGCGCAGATCCTCGAGCCGCCACGCCGGTGTGTTGTCCGGGTGCCGTTCGGCGTGTCCGGCGGGGCGGCGGCAGGGGGGTGCCGCCGCCCTCGCGGATCACTTCACCCGGCCGTACCAGACGCTGTTGGTCCAGATCTTCTGCAGGCGCACCACATCCCCGGTCTTCGGGGCGTGCCAGAGCTTGCCCTGGCCCGCGTAGATGCCCACGTGGTAGACGTTCCGGCCCGAATGGAAGAAGACCAGGTCCCCCGCCTTGCGGTTCGAGGCGGAGACGTGGCGGGTCTTGTTGTACTGCTGGGCTGCGGTACGGGGCAGTGCCTTGCCTGCCTTCTTGAAGGAGTAGAGGGTCAGTCCGGAGCAGTCGAAGCGGCTCGGTCCGGTGGCGCCCCAGCGGTAGGGCGCGCCCTTCTTGGACGCCGCGACCTGGAGGGCTTTGGTGGCCGTGGTCGCGGCCGAGGCCTCCGGGGCGGTGCCCGGGAGGACGATCGAGCCGCCCACGGCGGCGAGGGTGAGGGCCGAGGCCGTGCCGGCCCTGGCCATGAGAGACGGGACACGATTGAGCGCGGTCATGCGCAACCCTTCGTCAGCCGCCTGTGAAGGATGACCTGTCGGATTCGGGCTGGCGAAGTTGCCCGGCCGCACGAGTGCGGCTTCACCCCAAGGGCTGCTCGGCTCGGGAGTCGAACTCCCGTTCCGGCGACCCGTCGTGCTTGGGTCCTCCACTCCTGCCGATCCACTCCTGTCGACCGGTCATCCGGGCGGCGGCAGGACTCGGCGTCCGCCCGGATCGCCCCGCCGCGGTGGCGGGGTCTTGTCGTCAGTGAGCGATCTTGGCAACCGCCGGTCCGAAATCCCAACTGAACCGGGGGTTTGTGTTGTTACTCACCACTCATCCGTTCGGGTGGACAGCCTCGCATCCGGGCTGCCGTCCGGAGTCTCGAGGAGTCCCGGACCAGCATCGCAGTGGCCTGCTCCGGTGCGTGGCCGCGCGTGGTGCGCAACCGTGGCGGTCCGAAAAGAAGTGGTTCGCCTACGCCGGTTGGTGGTACCCCTTTTGGTCCGTTTCGACTCGGGTGCGGACGTGTTGCCGACGCCGACCGCGGTGGGACCGGTACGGGCGTCAACTGCCGGAGCCCGGCGGCAGCGTGACCCGGGCCGTGCGCCGGGCGCCGTCCAGTACCCGCAGGGCCCGGGCCGGCGTGGCGGCATGCGGTTCGGTCTCGCCGCGCCGGTGCGTGAACCGGGCGACCGGGTCGTCCTCAAAGGTCTCGTCGATCGGCCTTCCCGGGAGGGCGATCCGCTCCTCCATCGGCTTCGCGCACGGATCCGTGGGCCGGCGCCCGGGCGCCGTGGGGTCGGTGGACCCGGGCGGGACGTGGCGGGCGGGCGGGTCATGGACCCCTCCTCGTGGCGACCCTCTGTCAAAAACGTACAGGACGTACAGGACGTTATGATGGGGCATGGCCTACGAGATTCCGGTGACGCAAGCGAGGGCTGAGCTCGCGGACCTGATCAACCGCGTGGTGTACGGCGGTGAGCGCGTCGTCGTGACCCGGCACGGAAAGCCTCTCGTCGCCCTCGTGTCCGCCGACGACCTGCGACGACTCGACCGGCTCCAGGAACTCGACGAGGACCGGGAGCCCGTCGGCGAGCAGGTGGTCAGCACGGTGGCCGGTGTCCACGGGACGGCCGCGTCCGCTCCCCGCGAACAGCAGCGCTTCGGCATCGCCGCGGAACAGCCGCGCCGTAGGAGACCCTGAGAGCCGGGACCCGGTGGACGAGCGGTTCAGTTCCGCGGCAGCCGCGGGAGGCGGCGCTTCTCCCGCCCCCCGGGCCGCGGGCGCCCGCGCGGGGCGGGGCCCGCGGAGTCGTCCGGCCGCCCCTCACCGCTCGTCCACCGGGCGGTTCAGTTCCGCGGCAGCCGCGGGAGGCGGCGCTTCTCCTGCGCCTTGCGCTCGGCCTCCTCCGCCTTGGCGACGGCCGCGTACTGGTCGACGTATTCCTGCCCGGACAGCTTCAGAATGGCGTACATGATCTCGTCGGTGATCGCACGCAGGACCGCCCGTTCGTCCTCCATGCCTTCGTAGCGGGAGAAGTCGAGGGGCTCGCCGAAGCGGATCACCACGGGATGGATACGGGGAACGACCTTGCCGGGCGGCTGGGCCTCGAAGGTGCCGATCATCGCGCAGGGAACCACCGGGACACCGGCCGTGAGGGCCATCTTCGCGACCCCGACCTTGCCCTTGTACAGGCGCCCGTCGTGCGATCGCGTGCCCTCCGGATAGATGCCGAGCAACTCCCCCTTGCCCAGAACCCCGAGGCCCTCCCGGATCGCGGCCTGCCCTGCCTCCTTGCCGGAGCGGTCGACCGGGATCTGGCCCGCGCTGTGGAAGAAGAACGCCGTCAGCCGGCCCTTGATGCCCGGGCCGGTGAAGTACTCGGCCTTGGCGAGGAAGGTGATGCGCCGTTTGAGGATCGCGGGCATCAGGAAGTGGTCCGAGAACGACAGATGGTTGCCGGCGACGATGCCGGCACCGGACGACGGCACATGCTCCAGGCCCTCTATTCGAGGCTGGAAGACCAGTCTCAGCAGCGGGCCCAGCAGTACGTATTTCAGCAGGTAGTAGAACAAGGGGCGCGCTCCTCGACTCCGTCGGACGGGCCCAGCGGCGTGTTGCAGCAGGTCAACCGGCACGTCGTGGGGTTGTCAGTGTAGGTCGGGGCGGGCCCGTCCGGCACCATGTGCGACAGGCCCGGGGCAGGCCGGGCCGGGCCCGCGGTACGGCTGAACACCCTTCGGCGCACGAGCCGGTGAGGACGCGCGCCGCCGCGCTTTCCACCCGGCCCGCTCCACGGGCGGAGTACCCCGGGCGGGCTTCTTTCCCACGCTCTCGGCTTCACTCGAGCAGGGGAGACCCCATAGGCTCCGTACCATGCGGATCTCCGTCTCCTCCGACATGGACGAACCCGTGGCCCGCGCCCTGCTCGCCGAACTGCGCGAGCGCGGCCACGAGGTGCGCGTGCACGGTGCCCTGAGTCCCGGGAGCGACGCACGGTGGGCGTTCTGCTCCGAGGCCGCCGCCCGCGACGTCGCCGACGGGACCGCGGACCAGGCGGTGGTGTGCTGCTGGACCGGCACGGGCGCCTCGATCGCGGCCAACAAGGTTCCGGGCGTACGGGCGGCCCTGTGCACGGACGCCTACACGGCGGACGGCGCACGCCGCTGGAACGACGCCAACGTGCTGGCGCTCGGGCTGCGGCTCACGTCCGAGCCACAGCTGAGGGAGATCCTCGACGCCTGGTTCGCCCCGGTGTCCGGCCGGGACGAGGAGGACCGGCACAACGTGGACCGGCTGGCCCTGCTCGACGGCACACGGCCCACCACCGGCTGAACCGTCACAGCCGGACGACGATCAGCGCGCTGCCGTCGCCGGCGCCGCCGGGCGGCGGCGCCGGCGGCACGGTGTCCGCCGGCGACTGCGGATCCCGCGTCCGGTGGCGGCGCAGCGCCTCGCAGAGGCGGAACAGGCCGGTGCCGATGTCCCCCCGGCGCCGTTCGGCCGGACCGCCGGTGCAGCGCACGAGGGCCGTCCCGGCGTGAACGTGGTCGTCGCCTCGGGCCTCGGTGCCGGTTCGGGGAGCGCGTCGAGCGGGTGACCGGTGCCCCGGCCGAGCAACCCCACCCGCCCGTCGCGGCGGACCAGCAAGAGGGAGGGAGACGGCAGGCGCCGCCGTACGCGACGGTGTGCCGGCCGAAGCCGACGAAGGCGGTGACCACGTCGCGGACCCGACGCCGTCGACCCCGTGCGCGCAGCGGCCCGGCAGTTCCTCACAGGACCTCCCGGTCCCTTCCGGGAAGCCTCGCCGACGTCCGCGTACACGAGATCCGGGGTGAGGGCCGCCACCATGCCGGGCAGGGTGGGCCGGCGGCTCGGGAGACGTGCGATGCCGGCGGCGTCAGCCGAGGGAAAGGTCGTCCGGGCCGGTCAGCGACATCTCGGCCCAGATGACCTTCCCGTCGGGAACGAAACGGGTGCCCCACCGCTGGGCGAGCTGCGAGACCAGCAGCAGCCCGCGCCCGCCCTCGTCCATGGCGCGGGGATGACGCAGATGGGGTGTGGTCGCCCCGCCGTCGAACACCTCGCAGACCAGCGCACGCCCCCGGATCAGCCGCAGCCGGACGGGGCCGGCGGCATGCCGGATGGCGTTGGTGACCAGCTCGCTGACGACCAGCTCCGTGGTGAAGACCAGCTCGTCCAGGTCCCAGCGGCCCAGCTGCCGGGTGGCCCTCCTGCGAGCCTCGGCCACCACGGCCGGATCCGCCGGCAGGTCCCAGACCGCCACCTGGCCGGCGTCCAGGAGCCGGGTACGGGCCAGCAGCATGGCCACGTCGTCGTACGGGCGGGCCGGTACCAGAGCGTCCACCACCGCCCGGCACCACTGCTCCAGGGAGTCCGGAGCCGCTTGCAGCGCCTGCCGCAGCAGCTCCCGGCCGGGGTCCGCGTCCCCGGTCCCGTTCCCGGCCGCGTCGTTTCCGCCGGGGACACCGGCCAGCAGACCGTCGGTGTGCAGGACGACCGTGCTGCCCTCGGCCAGGGGCAGCTCCACCGCTTCGAACGGTGGACCGCCCACACCGAGCGCAGGCCCCGCAGGCAGTTCGACGAAGCCGACCGAGCCGTCGGGCGCCACCAGGACGGGCGCGGGATGGCCCGCGGCGGCCATCGCGCACCGCCCCTCGACCGGGTCGTAGACGATGTACAGGCAACCGGATCCCACGGACTGGCCGTAGGCCGCCGCCGGCTCGGCCTCCCCCTCGCACGCCGACTGCGACACCAGGTCGTCCAGATGCCCCAGCACCTCCTCGGGGGGCAGGTCCAGCGCGGCCAGGGTCCGTACGGCGGTCCGCAGCCGGCCCATCGCGGCGGCGGCGTCGATACCGTGCCCGGGGACCTCGCCGACCACGAGGGCGACACGGGCACCGGACAGCGGGATCAGGTCGTACCAGTCACCGCCCAGACCGGTCAGCTCGTCGGCCGGGCGGTAGCACGCGGCCACCTCGACGGCGTCCTGCTCGGGGAGCCGGTGGGGCAGCAGACTGCGCTGCAGCACGAGCGCCGCGTTCCGCTCCCTGGTGTAGCGCCGGGCGTTGTCCACACAGACCGCGGCGCGCGAGACGAGGTCCTCGGCGAGGTTCGAGTCGTCCTCGCTGAAGGGGTCCCGGCGGCGCCGGAAGAACACGGTGATGCCCAGGGTGACACCCCGGGCGCGGATCGGCACGATCATCACACTCTGCAGCCCCAGTTCCAGGAACGTGGCCTCCCGGAGGCCGGGCCTGCTCTCGGCCCACTCCAGGGCGAGCGGGTCGAGCTGCTCCTGACGCCAGGTCCTGCCCGTGGTCAGGCAGCGGACCGGCGGTGAACCGGGCAGATAGGAGACCGGCGCGCCGATGTCCCGGACCGTGCGCGGCAGATCCTCGTACACGGACCGGTGGCCCGCGCCGAGCAGCGGCACCCTGTCCGTCTCCGCGAGCGGTCCCGGCGGGAGCTCGGCGCCCCGGAGCACCGTCTCCAGGAGGTCCACGGTCACGAAGTCCGCGAGGTCCGGGACGGTGACGTCGGCCAGCTCCTGCGCGGTGTGCATGATGTCCAGGGTGCGGCCGATGTGCCGGCCGGCCCGGTCGAGCAGCGCGAGGCGCTGGCGCGCGCGGTGCCGGTCGGTGATGTCGACGACGCTGTAGTAGACGCCCATCGGGTTGCCCCGGTCGTCGTCGAGCCGGGTGAACGACAGCATGTGCGCGGTTTCCCGCAGCGGCGCCGAACGGGCCCGGCCGACGTGTTCGAAGCCGACCACCGACTCGCCGGTCTCCAGGACGTGGCGCATCCGCGCCTCGACGGCCTCGGCGTCCAGTCCGGGCTGGATATCGGCGAACCGCAGGCCCAGCCGCCGCTGCGCGGGGCCGCCGCCGAACTGCTCGAGCGCGGTGTTCGACCACACGTACCGCAGGTCCGTGTCCACGATCGCGAGCCCGATCGCCGATCCGGAGACCATCTGCTCCAGCATCGTGCGGCTCATGTCCCAGCCCGAGGAGCCGGCCAGCTCCGACAGCAGCACCAGCAGGGACGAGCGGCCACGCGGCTCCACGGTCCGCAGCACCCTGACCATGACGGGGACCACGTGTCCGTCCCGGTGCCGGGCCGTCATCAGGCCGGCCCAGCCGTCGTCGGCCCGGCAGCGCCCGACCAGTTCCGGCACCCGCTCGGCGTCCTCGGCGGTCAGCAGATCGGACAGTTTCCCGCCCACCGCCTCGGCCGCCGTGTACCCCAGCAGCCGCTCGGCCGGGCCGGTCCAGTTCGTCACCACGCCCTGCGGATCGAGCAGCAGGGGAGCGGCGTCGGCCACGTCGAATTGCTGCCGGGCAACGTCCTGCTCCCCATGTCCGCTCACGTGTCCGCCCACGGCCGACCTCTCTGTCGCTGAGAGTGGTCTACCACCTCTTGTCCCCATCTTCACCCGGGAACCGGGCAGCGGGCTTCCCGGGCGAGGCGGGGACCGGTGAAAACGGCCGGACGGGCGGACAAGGACGGGGACGGGCCGGGTCAGCCGCCCTGGCCCAGCACCTTCCCCAGTGTCTCCAGGGCATCCCGGAGTTCCTCGCCCCGGACGGTGAGCGGCGGGGCCAGCCGGATGGTGGACCCGTGGGTGTCCTTGACCAGGACTCCCTCCCGCATCAGCCGCTCACTGACCTCACGGCCGGTGCCGAGCGCCGGGTCCACGTCGACGCCCGCCCACAGCCCGCGCGAGCGGAAACCGACGACGCCCCGGCCGAGCAGCGACTCCAGCCCGTCGCGCAGCACCACGCCCAGGTCCGCCGCCCGGCGCTGGAACTCGCCCGTCTCCAGCAGTTCCACCACCGCCGTACCGACGGCCGCGGCCAGCGGATTGCCGCCGAACGTCGATCCGTGCTCCCCGGGGTGCAGCACCCCGAGCACCTCGCGCCGGGCCACCACCGCCGACACCGGGACGATGCCGCCCCCCAGCGCCTTGCCGAGCAGCACCATGTCCGGGACGACCGACTCGTGGTCCACGGCCAGCGTGTGCCCCGTACGGCCGAGTCCCGACTGGATCTCGTCCGCGACGAACAGGCACCCCGCGCGGCGCGTCAGCTCCCGTACGCCCGCCAGATAGCCGTCGTCGGGGATGTTCACCCCTGCCTCGCCCTGGATCGGCTCGATCAGCACCGCGGCCGTCGTCCCGTCGACCGCCGCCTCCAGCGCCGCCAGGTCGTTGTACGGGACGACCCGGAAGCCCGGGGTGAAGGGCCCGAAGCCGGCGCGGGCGGTCTCGTCCGTCGAGAAGCTGACGATGGTCGTCGTCCGGCCGTGGAAGTTGTCCGCGGCGACCACGATCGTCGCCTCGCCGGCCGGGACGCCCTTCACGTCGTAGGCCCACTTGCGGGCCACCTTCACCGCGCTCTCCACCGCCTCCGCGCCGGTGTTCATGGGCAGCACCATGTCCAGCCCGGTCAGCGCGGCCAGCCGCTCGGCGAACTCGGCGAGCCGGTCGTTGTGGAAGGCGCGCGAGGTCAGCGTGAGCCGGTCCAGCTGGCGGTGCGCCGCCCCGGTCAGTGCGGGATGCCGGTGGCCGAAGTTGAGCGCCGAGTAGCCGGCCAGCATGTCGAGGTAGCGGCGGCCCTCCACGTCCTCCACCCAGGCGCCCTGCGCGCGGGCGACGACCACGGGCAACGGGTGGTAGTTGTGCGCGAGCACCGGCTCCTCCGCGCCGATCAGCTCGGCGGACGAACGGGTACGGGCGGCAGAGGTCATGAGCGGATCTCCTGAGTGCAGCACTTGATCCCGCCGCCTGCCTTGTGGAACTCGGACAGGTCGACGGGAACGGGAACGTAGCCGCGGTCGGCGAGCCGCGCGGCGAGGGCCGTCGCCCCCGGTGAGACGAACACGTGGCGTCCGTCGGAGACGGAGTTCAGGCCGAAGGCCATCGCGTCCTCGCGGGTCGCGGTCACCGCGTCCGGATACAGCCGGGCCAGTACCTCGCGGCTCCCCGGCGAGAACGCCTCCGGGTAGTACGCGATGTTCTCCTCGTCCAGCGCGAACAGCGCCGTGTCCAGGTGGTAGAAGCACGGATCCACCAGCGTCAGGCCGATCACGGGCACACCGAAGAACTCCTGCGCCTCGTGATGTGCCTCGCGGGCGGTGCGGAAACCGGTGCCGGCGAGGATCCAGCGCCCGGCGGGAACCAGGTCGCCCTCGCCCTCGCACACCGACTCGGGACGGTGGACGTCGAAGCCCTCCGCCTTGAACCAGGTCTCGTAGGGCTCGGACTCGGGGCGCCGCTCGGGCGACAGGAACAGGGAGCCGAGGACACGGCCCCCGACGACGACCGCCGCGTTCGCGGCGAACACCATGTCGGGCAGGCCGGGTACCGGTTTCACGCTCTCCACGGTATGACCGTGGGCGCGGTAGACGTCGATCAGCGTGCGCCACTGCCGCTGGGCCAGGGCGAGGTCGACGGGACGGTCGGGACGCATCCAGGGGTTGATCGCGTACCGCACGGCGAAGTGTCCGGGGTCGCAGACGAGGTAGCGCCGTCGGGACGGCACACGGGTGTCGGTCACAGAGGGGTGCCTCCGCTTCCACGCGGTGTCATCGGGGGTGTCTCCACGGTAGGAAGCGACAGGGCCGGGCGACAAGGAACAGGAGGTGCGCGCTCACGCAGTAATGCTGCGTGTTCCCCCCGCTGCGCGCACGCCTGCTGCGCCTCGCGCGGGGACCCGCGGGCGCTACGGAGCCGGCTGGCTCGCGCCCGCCTCCGGACTCTCCGGGATCAGGTGGGACAGCACCATCACACTGATCGTCTTCCGGATGAACGGCTCCGCACGGATCCGCTCCAGCACCTCCTCGAAGTGCTCCACGTCCCGCGCCCGCAGATGCAGCAGCGCGTCGGCGCCCCCGGTCACCGTCATCGCCGCGGCGATCTCCGGATGGTTGCGCACCACCTCCGCCAGCCGCCGGGGCGGCGCCGCCCCCTCGCAGTACACCTCGACGTACGCCTCCGTGCGCCAGCCCAGCGCCGACGGCCGCACCGTCGCCGTGAACCCGGTGATCACCCCCGTCTCGCGCAGACGGTCCACCCTGCGCTTGACCGCCGTCGACGACAGGCCGACCGCCGCGCCGATCTCGGCGAAGGACGTCCGGGCGTTCGCCACCAGCGCGGTGACGATCTGTCGGTCCAGCTCGTCGAACGGTGCCGGCCTGCTGCTCATACCCGCACTGTAACCAGCACCGGCAGGCCCTCGCCGTCCGACGGGAAAGCCCACGTCCGAGCCATGTCCAGACGCGGAAATCCCCCCTAGACTCCACCTTCATGCTGCGCGCCCTCGCCGTCGACGACGAACGCCCCTCGCTGGAGGAACTGCTCTACCTGCTGCACGCGGACCCCCGCATCGGCAGTGCCGAGGGCGCCGGCGACGCGACCGGGGCGCTGCGCCGCATCAACCGCGCGCTGGAGTCGGGGCCCGACGGACCCGAGGCCATCGACGTCGTCTTCCTCGACATCCAGATGCCCGGCCTCGACGGCCTCGACCTCGCCCGGCTGCTCGGCGGCTTCGCCCGGCCGCCGCTGGTCGTGTTCGTCACCGCGCACGAGGACTTCGCCGTGCAGGCGTTCGACCTCAAGGCCGTGGACTACGTCCTCAAGCCCGTCCGCACGGAACGGCTGGCCGAAGCGGTCCGTCGCGTCGTCGAACTGCGCGCCGCCGAACAGCGCGACAGCACCCCGCGCATCCCCGTGCACGAACCCGACCCGGACCACATAGCCGTCGAACTCGGCGGAGTGACCCGCTTCGTCGTGGTCGACGACATCACGCACGTGGAGGCCCAGGGCGACTACGCCCGCCTGCACACCGACCGCGGCAGCCACCTCGTCCGCATACCGCTGTCCACCCTGGAGGAACGCTGGCGCTCACGCGGCTTCGTCCGCATCCACCGCCGCCATCTCGTCGCCCTGCGCCACATCGGGGAACTCCGTCTCGGAACGGGCACCGTGAGTGTCCTGATCGGCTCCGAGGAGCTCCAGGTCAGCCGGCGGCACACCCGCGAACTGCGGGACCTGCTGATGCGCAGGACCACGGGCTGAGGGGAGAAGGCGTGCAGGACCCGACCGAACGCCGGGTGGTCGTCACCGGCCCGCCCCGCCGCACCCGCCGCTCCTCCGGTTACTACCGCCCGCGCACCGAGATCGACGAGCAGACCACCCTCGGCCACACCTACGTCCGTTCCCTGATGCGCATCCAACTGCGCACCGGCCTGACCGTGTTCGCGGTCCTCGTCCTGCTCGTCGGACCGCTCCCGCTGGTCTTCGCGGCCGCCCCGGACGCCCGCCGGCTGGAGTGGGTGGTACTCGGCTTCGGGCTCTACCCGCCACTGGTCCTGCTCGCCCGCTGGTACGTACACCGCGCCGAACGCAACGAACGTGACTTCGTGCGGCTCGTCGAGGACCGCTGAGGAAACCCGGGCGCCGTGAACTCCAGTTACGCCGTACCCGCCGTGGCCCTCGTCGTCCTGGCGACCATCCTCGTCGGCGCCTTCGGCCTGCGCATCTCCCGCACCACCTCCGACTTCTACGTCGCCTCCCGCACGGTCGGCCCCCGCCTGAACGCGGCCGCCATCAGCGGCGAGTACCTCTCCGCCGCGTCCTTCCTCGGCATCGCGGGCCTGGTCCTGGTCCAGGGTCCCGACATGCTCTGGTACCCGGTCGGCTACACCGCCGGCTATCTGGTCCTGCTGTTGTTCGTCGCCGCACCGCTGCGCCGCTCCGGCGCCTACACACTGCCCGACTTCGCCGAGGCCCGCCTCGTCTCGCACGCCGTGCGGCGGCTCGCGGGTGCCTTCGTCGTCGGCGTCGGCTGGCTGTACCTGCTGCCCCAGCTCCAGGGCGCGGGACTCACCCTGACCGTGCTGACCGGTGCCCCCGACTGGCTCGGCGGAGTGATCGTCGCCGTCGTGGTCACCGTCATCGTCGCCGCCGGCGGCATGCGCAGCATCACCTTCGTGCAGGCCTTCCAGTACTGGCTCAAGCTCACCGCCCTGCTCGTGCCCGCCCTGTTCCTGGTCCTCGCCTGGCAGAGCGACGGGGCGCCCAGTCACGCCTTCGACGAACCCGCGGCCTTCCGCGAACAGCGTGTCGTCCGCGTCGACGACACCGTCGACCTGAGAATCGCCGGCCCGCTGGCCGTCACCGTGGACGGCACCGTCGACGGCCGCGAACACGACGGCACCGAGGTCCACCTGACCGCCGGCACCCACCGCATCGACGGCGGCACCCGGCTGACCTTCGCCGAGGGGGCCGAGGTCCCGGCCGCGGGACGCGGCGCCGACGACGCCCTGACGCCCTCCCGCGCCGAGTCCCGCGAGGAACGCCCGCTGTACGCCACGTACGGACTGATCCTCGCCACCTTCTTCGGCACGATGGGCCTGCCGCACGTGGTGGTCCGCTACTACACCAGCCCGCACGGTGTCGCCGCCCGTCGTACCACCGTCGCCGTTCTCGGCCTGATCGGCGCCTTCTACCTGCTGCCTCCCGTCTACGGAGCCCTCGGCCGCCTGTACGCCCCCGAACTGGCCCTCACCGGTGACGCGGACGCCGCCGTGCTCCTGCTGCCCGGCCGCATGTTTGGGGGAGTGGGCGGCGACCTGCTCGGCGCGCTGGTCGCCGGGGGCGCCTTCGCCGCGTTCCTGTCCACGGCCTCCGGGCTGACCATGGCCGTGGCCGGCGTGATCACCCAGGACGTCCTGCCCTCGCGCGGCGTACGGCACTTCAGGCTCGGCACGGTCCTCGCCATGGCCGTCCCGCTCCTGGCCAGCGTCCTGGTCGGCGGGCTGCCGGTGGCCGACGCCGTGGGGCTCGCCTTCGCCGTGTCGGCCTCCTCGTTCTGCCCGCTGCTCGTCCTGGGCATCTGGTGGCGCCGGCTCACCCCGCCCGGCGCGGCGGCCGGCATGCTGGTCGGCGGCGGCTCCGCCTTCCTCGCCGTCGCCGCGACCATGGCCGGTTACCCGGGCCAGGGCGCCTGGCACGCGCTGCTCGCCTGGCCCGCCCTGTGGTCGGTGCCGGTGGGCTTCCTCACCATGATCCTGGTCTCCCTGGCCACCCCCGGCCGGGTGCCGCCCGGCACGGCGGCGGTGCTCGCCCGGTTCCATCTGCCGGAGGAACTGCGAACGGAGGTGTCGTCCAAGTGAGCGGATTCCTGGCGGGCCTGTGCGTCGCCGTCCTGCCCCTGCTGGCCGCCGGCTTCTGGCTCGGCCGGCGCACCGCACGGTCGCCCGGCCTCGCCGGCCTCGGCACCCCCGTCGAGCACGCCACCTTCGAGACCCTGCACACCGCTTCCCTGGCCACACCCCCGCTCCGCGCCGGACTGACCGAGGAGACCGCCGGCCGGTCCGCCCGCAAACTGCGCTCCCTGCTCGGCACCGACGCCCTGTGCCTCACCGACCGCGAACAGGTCCTCGTCTGGGACGGTGCCGGCGCCCATCACCGCACCGAGATCATGGAACGCCTGGCCGGCCCCCTCGAGTCCGGACGCGGCGAGGCCTTCCCCCTCACCTGCGACACCCCCGACTGCGCGGTGCGCTGGGCCGTCGTGGCCCCGCTCACCGTCGACGACCGGGTGCACGGTGCCCTCGTCGCCTGCGCGCCCCGCGAGTCCGCGGTCCTGGTCCGGGCTGCCGCGGAGGTCGCCCGCTGGGTCTCCGTCCAGCTCGAACTCGCCGATCTCGACCAGTCCCGCACCCGCCTCATCGAGGCCGAGATCAGGGCGCTGCGGGCCCAGATATCCCCGCACTTCATTTTCAACTCACTCGCCGTGATCGCCTCGTTCGTGCGTACCGACCCCGAGCGGGCCCGCGAGCTGCTGCTGGAGTTCGCCGACTTCACCCGCTACTCGTTCCGCCGGCACGGCGACTTCACCACCCTCGCCGACGAGCTCCATGCCATCGACCACTACCTGGCGCTGGTCCGGGCCCGCTTCGGCGACCGTCTCTCCGTCACCCTGCAGATCGCTCCCGAGGTGCTCCCGGTCGCCCTGCCCTTCCTCTGTCTGCAGCCCCTGGTCGAGAACGCCGTCAAGCACGGCCTCGAGGGCAAGGCCGACAAGTGCCACATCCAGATCACCGCACAGGACACCGGTGCCGAAGCCCTCGTCGTGATCGAGGACGACGGCGCCGGAATGGACCCCGGCCTGCTGCGCCGCATCCTCGCCCGCGAGGTCGACCACACGGGCGGCATCGGCCTGTCCAACGTCGACGACCGGCTCCGCCAGGTGTACGGCGACGACCACGGCCTCGTCATCGAGACCGCGGTCGGCGCGGGCATGAGAGTCACCGTCCGGCTGCCGAAGTACCAGCCGGGCGTGCACCTGGCGGGCCGGCTCACACCGAAGTGAGCCGCCCGCCGGTCGGGTGCCGGGACAGGCTCGGCCAGGGCCTGTCCGGTGGCTCAGGCACTGTGTGTGGTGACCATGGCGAGGGTGATCAGCCCCAGGACGACCCAGCCGAACCACAGCCATCCGTTGCTGCCGAGCGCCACCGTGTAGGCCGTCACGACGACGAGCCCGCCGACGGTGAGTACTCCCATGGTCTTCGTCGAGGTGGAACCGTTGCTGGAACCGGGCATCGCGACACCCTCCTCATGGTTCGGTTCCCTCCATGGTGCCCCCGTTCTGCCGCTTTACCGTGCACACGACGACATGCAGGCCCGTGTCCCAGGACAGCTCACCGGTCCACGCCCCGGCTTCGTGGACGGACGGGTCGAAGCCGTAGTCACGCGGCGGCACGTCACGGGCGCAGGCCGTGTCCGCCAGTGCGCGCGCCTCGGTGAGCGTGACCTCCTCGCCCAGTCGGGTGAACCCGAGTACCTGCTCCTCGTACCGGCCACCGCACGGCACCAGCAGGGCCCGACGCCCCGGACGCGTGTCCAGGCAGTCCCGGCGCTGCATCGACACAATATCCGCGATCGCCGTGCCGTACGGGCGACGGTCGCCGAGCGGTCCGTACACCGGCCCCCGCGCCCCCAGGACCAGACAGGCGGTGCGCCGCCCGGTCTCCTCGAAACCCTCCGGGACGGGTACGACGGCGAGAGGGCGTACCGCGGCCATACGCCCGCGGAACTCCCGGGTGGCCTCCTCGCACCGGGCCGGACCCAGCTCCCGCGCCTCCTCGGCGGAGGCGGCCCCGACGAACCCCATGACCTGCCCGTCGACCTCCCGGCCCGCCGCGCCCGCACAGGCCGGTTCGACGCTGAGCCGGGGCACGCCGGCGAACCGGCGGCCACCGGGCCAGACGGCGCGCACGCAGTCGCCCCGCTCGAGTGGTTCGGCGAGTCCCACGGCATCCCCGTACGGTGCCGTCGCCCTCCCGTCGTCCGTCCGGCCGGCCAGCGCGTACCAGGCGCCGCCCAGGGCCAGCAGCACGCCGAGCCCGACGGCGGCAGCCGCCCGCGGGACGGGGCGGCGCGGACGCTGATGTGCGGGTGCGGGTGCCGTGCGTCCCGCGGGAGCCACGTCTTCAGCGGCTCCCGCGGGCGCTGTGGTGCCCGCGGGCGGGGCCGGTGCGGCCCAGGGCGGCTGGGAGCCCAGGCCGGTGGGCGGCCGGGCGTACGACTGCGACTCGGGTGTGACGAGCCGCGACAGCTCAGCCTCCAGCACCCGTGCGGACGTCCGCCGCCGGGGGTCCTTCTCGAGCAGGCCCCGCAGCACCGGCCCCAGGGCGCCCGCCCGCACCGGCCGGTGCGGCTCCTCCGTGACGACCGCCGCGATCGACGCGAGCGGTGACTCCCGCTCGAAGGGGCCGCGTCCCTCGACACCGTGGTACAGCGTGCAGCCCAGGGAGAACAGGTCGGCGGCCGGCGTCGCCGGACTCCCGGTGGCGCGCTCCGGCGCCGGCCAGCCCTCGGTGCCGACCACCCCGGACGCCGAGGTGTGCCGCGGTTCACCGGTGCCCGGCCGCACGGAGATGCCGTAGTCGGTGAGCAGGACCCGCCCGTACGGCGCGCTGGCGCGGTCCGGGGCGAGCAGGATGTTCGCCGGTTTCACGTCCCGGTGGAGCACGCCCCGCTCGTGACCGGTGGTCAGCGCGTCCAGTACGGCCAGCCCGACCCGGGCACACTCGGCGGGAGCGAGCGCGCCGCGCCGGGCGACCAGCTCCCTCAGGTTCACGGCGCCCGCCACGTACTCCATGACGACCCACGGCAGGCCCTCGTGCTCCACGACGTCGTGCACGGTCACCACATGCGGGTGATCACGCAGACCGGCCGCGTGCCGGACCTCCGCGCGGGCACGGGCGACCCTGGGCTCCCGCTCCTGCCCCGGCCCGGCCGGATCGTCGGACACGATCTCCTTGAGGACGACCTCACAGGTGAGTCTCTGGTCATGGGCCAGCCAGACGTGCCCCGTACCGCCCCGGCCCAGCCGGTGCAGCAGCACATAACGGCCGGCGACGACCCGGCCCGCTCCCGACGACGACGCGCGCAGTGCCATGACCGCTTCTCCCCCCGGCGACCGCTTCCCCCTCCGGCGGCCCGCCTCTGGCGGCTCATGCTACTGAACGGTGGCACCTCTCAGGTGAATCGGGGAGAAAGTGAGCGACAGGGAGAGAAGGGGGGAGAAAGTGATCGAAAGGGTTCATTTCCCAGTGGGGTGCAAGGAGGCCAGGTAGGCGTTGTACGCCTCGAGTTCCTTGTCCCCGTCGCGGTCCGCGGCCCGGTCGGTGCGCTTGGCCTGCCGCTGGTCCGAGGCGTACCACTGGAACAGCAGTGCGATCAGTACCAGCACGGACGGGACCTCGCTGAACGCCCAGGCGATACCGCCGGCCGCGTTCTGGTCGGACAGCGCGTCGATACCCAGCGAGCCCGGAGGGTTCTGGAAGCTCGTCACCATCGGCGCGGACGCCATCATCAGCGCGATGCCGAAGAACGCGTGGAACGGCATGCCCGCGAACAGCTCCAGCATCCGCATCAGATGGCCCGGCCGGTGCGGGCCCGGATCCACACCCATGATCGGCCAGAAGAACACCAGGCCGACCGCGAGGAAGTGCACCATCATCGCGATGTGCCCCACCCGGGAGCCCATCAGGAAGTCGAACAGCGGGGTGAAGTACAGCCCGTACAGGCTCGCGATGAACATCGGGATGGTGAACAGCGGGTGGGTGACGACCCGCATGTAGCGGCTGTGCAGCAGCATCAGCAGCAGTTCGCGCAGCCCCTTGCTGCCGCGGGCGGCCGGCGGCAGGGCGCGCAGCGCCAGCGTGATCGGGGCGCCGAGCAGGAGCAGGATGGGCGACACCATGCTGATGACCATGTGCTGCACCATGTGCACGCTGAACATGACCATGCCGTAGTCGTTCAGCCCGGTGCACATCATGAGACCGATGCTCAGCACGCCGAGGACGAACGAGACGGTCCGTCCCACCGGCCACTTGTCGCCGCGCCGCGTCAGGCGCACGACCGCCCAGCCGTACAGCCCCAGTCCCAGCAGGCAGGCGACGAGGAAGAAGGGGTCCGCCGACCAGGCGAGCCCTCGCCCCAGCGTGAACGGCGGCAGATCCATGGTCATGCCGTGCCCGCTGTGATCCATCCGCCGGCTCCGTTTCGTGGGGGGTTGTCCGCCGTCTGTCCGCACCAGACTAGAACCGCCCCCGGCCGCGGCTGCGACCGGGGGCGGCTTCGCCCGGCGGCTGCCGGAGCGACGACGGGCGGCAGGTGCTACAGGACACACTCCGACTCGGCGTAGCGGTCCTCGGGCACCGTCTTCAGCGTCTCGACGGCCTCGGCCAGCGGCACCGTCACGATGTCCGTCCCGCGCAGCGCGGTCATCCGTCCGAACTCCCCGCGGTGCGCGGCCTCAACGGCGTGCCAGCCGAACCGGGTGGCCAGCACCCTGTCGTACGCGGTCGGGGTCCCGCCGCGCTGGGTGTGTCCGAGGATCACCGGACGCGCCTCCTTGCCGAGCCGTGCCTCCAGTTCGACGGAGAGCTGCCGTGCGATCCCGGCGAACCGCTCATGGCCGTAGACGTCCTTGCCGCCCTCGTCGAAGTCCATGCCTCCGGCCCGCGGCTTGGCGCCCTCCGCGGCGACCACGATGGCGAACCGCTTGCCCGCCGAGAACCGCGCGCCGACCTTCGCGGCCAGCTCCTCGATGTCGAAGGGCCGCTCCGGCACCACGATCGCGTGCGCGCCGGCCGCCATGCCGGAGTGCAGGGCGATCCAGCCGGTGTGACGGCCCATGACCTCCACGATGAGCACCCGCTGGTGGGACTCGGCGGTCGTCTTCAGCCGGTCCAGCGCCTCGGTCGCCACACCGACGGCCGTGTCGAAACCGAAGGTGACGTCGGTGACGGCGATGTCGTTGTCGATGGTCTTCGGCACGCCCACTATCGGCAGGCCGTTGTCCGACAGCAGCCGGGCAGCCTTCAGGGTGCCCTCACCGCCGATCGGGATGATCGCGTCGAGGCCGAGCTCCTGGACGTGCCCCCTGGCCCGTACCACCCCGTCCCGCAGATGCTCGGGACGGACCCGGGAGGAGCCGAGGATGGTGCCGCCGAGGGAGAGGATGCCGCCCACCGCGTCGAGGTCGAGCTTGAGGTAGTCGCCCTCCAGGAGGCCCTTCCAGCCGTCCCGGAAGCCGACGACCTCGTCGCCGTGGTCGACGACGGCACGGTGCACGACGGAGCGGATGACGGCGTTCAGGCCGGGGCAGTCGCCGCCGGACGTGAGGACACCAATACGCATAGCCCGAAACAACCTTCTAGCCGTGGGCCGGGACCGGACCGCGTCGTCCGGCTCGATCCCCGCCACCCTAGCGGCACCGGGGGGTGGGACCGAAGAGCGCGTCCGCCTACTGGACTACCGTGCTCACCTGTGCGAATCAGCCCTCGGACGGGCCGGGGGCACCGGCCCGTCCGAGGGGGCACAGGGGAGCGCGGGGCCTACGCGGGCTGCTGCGAGGCCGAGATGCGCTCGTCCCTCAGCGCCTCGTACCAGTGGTCGTCGGTCGGCGGCAGCGCGTTGACGTCGAGCGCCAGCTTCAGCATCAGGTCCGCGATCTGCGGGTTGCGGGCCAGCACCGGACCGTGCATGTACGTGCCGAACACGGTGTCGTTGTAGGCGCCCTCGGTGCCGTCCCCCGTGCCGTTTCCGTTGCCGAAACGCACCCGGGCGAGCGGGCGGGCCGTCGGACCGAGGTGGGTGACGCCCTGGTGGTTCTCGAAACCGGTCAGCGGCGGCAGTCCCAGCGGCGGGTCGATGTCGCCCAGCACGTCGCCGACGCACCGCGCGCCCTCGCCGCGCACCGAGACGACGTCGAGCAGGCCCAGGCCGGGCTCCCGCTGGCCGAGGTCGTTGATGAACTCGTGGCCGAGGATCTGGTAGCCGGCGCACACGGAGAACACGATCGCGCCGTTCCCCACCGCCCGGTGCAGGCCGCCGTCCCGGCGCAGCCGCTCGGCCGCGAGCCGCTGCGGACGGTCCTCACCGCCGCCGATCAGGTAGATGTCGCCGGACGTCGGGATCGGCTGGTCGCTGCGCACGTCGAGCCGGGACACGTCGAGGCCGCGCTGCCGGGCCCGGCGCTCCACGACGAGCACGTTGCCCTGGTCGCCGTAGGTGCTCAGCAGGTCGGGGTAGATCCATACGATCCGCAGACCGTTGTCGCTCATGAAGTCACTGTCCTTGTGAGTACGTCGCGATGCGTCGCCGGCGTCAGTTGCCGACGCGGCGGCGCAGGTCCTGGAACGCGGTGTAGTTGGCGATGACCTCGATCCGGCCGGGCGGGCACTGCTGGAGTGCCTGGTCGAGGTCCTCGCAGACCTGGAACTGCTGGTTCGCCACCTCGAGCCGCACCGCGAGGTCCAGCTTCCGGTCGCCGAGGACGACGATCGGGTGGCCGGTCAGCCGGGTGTAGTCGACGTCCCACAGCCAGGAGGTGTCGGTGCCGTCGGCGGAGCGGGCGTTCACCGACAGGATCACCGGGGTGGGCGGCGGGTCGATGAGAGAGAACGTCTCCAGCCAGCCCGCGGGGTTCTTGGCGAGCAGCAGCCGCAGGTCACGGCCCTGGTACTGGACGACGTCGTACCGGCCGGCGACGGCCTGCACCTGGTACATGCGCTCCAGGGCGACCTGCGGGGGCACTCCGAACACCGCGGCGACGGCCGCGGAACTCGCGGCGTTGGCCTTGTTGGCGCGGCCCGGCAGCTGGAGGTGGATCGGCCAGGCGGAGCCGTGCGGGTCGAGGACGTGGTCGCCGGAGAGTGCCCAGCTCGGGGTGGGCCGGCGGAAGCCGCACTCGCCGCAGAACCAGTCGTCGCCGGGGCGCTGCATCACGCCGCCGCAGGACGGGCAGGACCAGGCGTCGTCCTTCCACATCTGGCCCGCGGCGACCCAGATCACGTTGGGGGAGGAGGACGCGGCCCACACGACCAGCGGGTCGTCGCAGTTGGCGACGACGACCGCCTTGGAGCCGGCCAGGCCCTCGCGCCAGTTCTCCGCGAGCATCCGGGTCTCGCCGGCCCGGTCGAGCTGGTCGCGGGAGAGGTTGAGCAGGGCGATGCACTTGGGGTCGGTGTCGCGGGCGACACCGGCGAGGTACTTCTCGTCGACCTCGATGACGCCGAACTTCGACTCCGAGCCGCCCGCGAGCGCCGAGGTGATGCCCGCGGGCATGTTGGCGCCGAGGGCGTTGGACACGACCGGCCCGGCGGCCCGCAGGGCCTCCGCGATGAGCCGGGTGGTGGTGGTCTTGCCGTTGGTCGCCGACACCAGGATGCAGTCCAGGTTCTGGGCGAGCCGGGCGAGGAGATCGGGGTCGAGTTTGAGCGCGACCCGGCCACCGATCACCGAACCGCTGCCGCGTCCCGCGGCGCGTGATGCCGCTGCGACCGCCTTGCCGGCGGTCACGGCCAGCTTGGCCCGCGGCGTGAGCGGGTCCGAGTTGCCTGCCATCAAGTCTCGATCCTCCTTGCGTACGCGCCGCGCCTGTGGCTGACGGCCACGTGGTGTGAACCTCAGCCTATCGAGATCCGTTCGCACTCCAGAACCACGTCGCCACCCAGGGGACGGGAGTTGCTGCCAGGACCGTACTCTGACCGCCATGCGAGACGGTTCCCTTCCCGGTGTCCACGGTCGTGTCCGGCCCCTCACACTGCTCGGCGACCCGGTGCTGCACGCTCCCTGCGAGGAGGTGACCGACTTCGGCCCGGAACTGGCCCGCCTCGTGGAGGACTTGTTCGCGACGATGTACGCCGCACGGGGTGTGGGCCTGGCCGCCAACCAGGTGGGTGTGCCACTGCGGGTGTTCGTGTACGACTGCCCGGACGACGAGGACGTCCGCCATCTGGGCCATGTGGTCAACCCGCGGCTGGTCGAGACGGACGGCGTGGTGGTGCGCGGCCCGGAGGGCTGTCTGTCGCTGCCGGGCCTGGAAGCCGGGACGGAACGTCACGACCACGCGGTCGTCGAGGGCCGCACGGCGACCGGGGAGCCGGTCACCGTGCACGGCACGGGTTTCTTCGCCCGGTGCCTGCAGCACGAGTGCGACCACCTGGAGGGACGCGTCTACGCCGACCGCCTGACCGGCTGGCGCCGGCGCAGACTCACCCGCCAGGCGCGGCGGGCCTCCTGGAGCGGGCGGGACCGGGTGAAGCGAGCAGAGCAGGCGGAGCAGGTGGAAAGAGAAGGGTGAAGGGGGCGGACTGCTCCGGAGCGGACGGCGGGCCCGGGGCTCAGAACCCGGGCCCGCCGACCCGGTCGCCCGCCGCCGCCAGCCGGCCCCACAGCAGGTCGGCCAGGCTGCGCACCAGCTCGGCCCGGGAGCACGGCCGTTCGCCGAGCCACCAGTCGCCGGCCGCGTGCATCATGCCGACGATCCCGTGCCCCCACACACGGGCCAGTTGCTGGCTGCCGGGGCCGAGGTCCAGTCGCTCCTCGATGACCTGGGCCAGTTCCTCGCCCATGCGCCGCAGCAGCGGCGCCGAGTGTCTGCCGACGTCGAAGCCCTGGTCGCCGGGCGAACCCTCCGCCGGGTGCATCAGGAACCGGTACACCTGGGGGCGCAGCTCGATCGCCGCGAGATAGGTGTCCAGGGTGTTCTCGACCCGTTCCCGCCGGTCGGCCGGGGCGTCCAGAGCCGCCCGCAGCGAGGCCAGCAGGGCGTCGGTGTGCCGCTGGGCGAGGGCGGCGTACAGGCCCCCCTTGTCGCCGAAGTGCCGGTAGAGGATCGGTTTGGTGATGCCCGCCTCGGCGGCGATCGCGTTCATCGAGGCGTGCGGGCCGTCGCGCAGCACCACCCGGTCGGCGGCCTCCAGCAGCTCGCGCCGACGGCGGTCGGCGGCCCTCTGCTGATCGGTCCGCTGTGTGGTGTCCATGATCTCTCCCCACCCCTGCTGATTCGGTGACGCCCGGGCAAACTAACACTGACGGTGTGACCTGCGGCGGACGGGATGTCGGGAGGGCCGGGGAGTTGACTTTTCCTACTTGTCGGTAACAGACTCTGGTTACCGCAAGTAACATGCACGTGCGTCGCCGCTGGAGGGGACATGGCCGAGTTCACCATGGAGCTCAACGACGAACAGAAGGAGGTCCGGGACTGGCTCCACGGCTTCGCCGCCGATGTGATCCGCCCCGCGGCCGCCGAGTGGGACGAGCGCGAGGAGACTCCCTGGCCGGTCATCCAGGAGGCGGCCAAGGTCGGCATCTACTCCCTCGACTTCTACGCCCAGCAGTACTTCGACGCCACCGGCCTCGGCATCCCCATGGCGATGGAGGAGCTGTTCTGGGGCGACGCGGGCATCGCCCTGTCCATCGTCGGCACCGGCCTCGCGGCCGTCGGCGTCCTCGCCAACGGCACCGAGGAACAGATCGGCACCTGGATCCCCCAGATGTACGGGGACGCCAACGACGTCAAGGTCGCCGCCTTCTGCTCCTCCGAGCCCGACGCCGGCTCCGACGTCGCCTCCCTGCGTACGCGTGCCGTGTACGACGAGGCCAGGGACGAGTGGGTGATCAACGGCACCAAGACCTGGGCGACCAACGGCGGCATCGCCAACGTCCACGTCGTCGTCGCGGTCGTCGACCCGGAGCTCGGCTCCAAGGGCCACGCCTCGTTCATCATCCCGCCGAACACCCCCGGCTGCTCCCAGGGCCAGAAGTTCAAGAAGCACGGCATCCGCGCCTCGCACACCGCCGAGGTGATCCTGGACGGCGTCCGCGTGCCCGGTTCCTGCCTGCTCGGCGGCAAGGAGAAGCTCGACGAACGCCTCGCCCGCGCCCGGGAGCGGGCCAGGCAGGGCGGGGAGCGGGTGAAGAACGCCGCGATGGCCACCTTCGAGGCGTCCCGCCCCGCGGTCGGCGCCATGGCGGTCGGCACTGCCCGCGCCGCCTACGAGGTCGCCCTGGAGTACGCGCAGACCCGCGAGCAGTTCGGCCGCCCGATCATCGACAACCAGGGCGTCGCCTTCCAGCTGGCCGACATGCGCACCCAGATCGACGCCGCCCGCCTCCTGGTGTGGCGTGCCTCCTGGATGGCCGTGAACGGCAAGCCGTTCACGGCGGCCGAGGGCTCGATGTCCAAGCTGTACGCCAGCGAGACCGCCAAGACGGTCACCGCCCAGGCGATACAGATCCTCGGCGGCAACGGCTACACGCGTGAGTACCCGGTGGAGCGCATGCACCGCGACGCCGCGATCTACACGATCTTCGAGGGCACGAGCGAGATCCAGCGCCTGGTCATCGCCCGCACCCTGTCGGGCATGCCCATCCGCTAGGTACGGTGGCCGGGGGCAGGCAACGAGGGCGGCACGGCGGCGTGGTCCACGTCCCGGGCCGCCGTGCCGTCAAAGGACTGCCGTGCCCCGGACCGCCGGGCGCCGTGTCGTTTCGGGTGACGTCCACCGGCTCCTGGGGGACCATGGTGGGGGAGCCGGTCACCCCACGGACCGGCCGACCGACGCGACGGAGACCGCGATGACGCGCACGGCCCGGGAACTGCTGGAGACGATCACGCGGGAACTGGCCCCGGACCCCCGGTCCAACCCGCTCGTACCGCTGATCGCCCGCGGTGAGGCCGACCGGGACACCCTGGCCGCGCTCGCCCTGGAACAGAGCCGGGTGATACCCGCCGACCGCCGTGCCTTCCAGCACCTGGCGGACCGGTCCGCGGACCAGCCGGGGGCCGCCGCGTACTTCACCGCCCTCGCCGGGGGCGAGGACCTGGCGGCGGCCCGGCTGGACGCCTTCGCCGCCGCCTGTGGCGTGGACCGGGAGCGTGCGGCGGCGTACGACCCCCTGCCCGGCTGCCAGGCCTATCCCGCCTACGTCGCCTGGCTGGCCCTCAACGCGGCACCGGCCGACGCCGT
This sequence comes from Streptomyces sp. NEAU-W12, assembly GCF_026242095.1. NCBI lineage: Bacteria > Bacillati > Actinomycetota > Actinomycetes > Kitasatosporales > Streptomycetaceae > Streptomyces > Streptomyces sp. NEAU-W12. The sequence continues at coordinate 154,668 of NZ_JAPJDM010000010.1, read as the reverse complement.
CCTCTCCGTGACCGCCAACTTCTCGGCCTGGGGAGGCTACTGCGCCACCATCGCCCGGGCGCTGCGCACGCACTACGGCTTCACCGACGAAGCCTGCGCGTTCTTCGACCTCTTCGCCGAACCGGCCCCCGGCCTGGACCGGACGGCGGCGGAAGCGGTCCAGGAGGGCCTGGACACGGGCCGCCTCGACGAGAGCCTGGCGCGCCGGTACGGCCACCTGCTGCAGAGCTACGAGTCGCTGTTCTGGAGGACGCTGCTCCGGCCGGTCTGAACACATGACCGACGACCGCCGGCCGCACCCTAGGCCCTGCTCCCGCTGCTGTGCGCGATGCACGCCACGTCGATCCGGTCGGCCAGCTTCGCCAGTTCGATGGTGAGCGCGGCGACCGTGTCCTCGTCGAGCCGGTCGTCGCCGGACTCCACGAGATGCAGCCACCGGCCGCCCACCGTGCGCAGCAATTTGCTCACGTCCGCCGCGGAGACCTGCAAGGTACCGCGGTGGTCGACGATCAGAGGCAGAGTCACTTCGCGGTTCACAGACCGGATCGTAGCCGCGGGAGCGTCACGCACCGTGCCAAACCGTGGTGATGTTGCAGAACTCGCGGATTCCGTGCCCGGACAGCTCACGCCCGTACCCGGACCGCTTGACCCCGCCGAACGGCAACGCCGGATGGGACGCCGTCATCCCGTTCACGAAGACGCCGCCCGCCTCCAGATCGCGCACGAAGCGGTCGACCTCGGTCTCGTCACGTGTCCAGACGTTGGAACTCAGTCCGAACGGGGAGTCGTTGGCGATCAGCACCGCCTCGTCCAGATCCGCCGCCCGGTACAGCGTGGCGACCGGGCCGAAGGCCTCCTCCCGGTGGACGCGCATGTCGCGGGTGATCCCGGCCAGGACGGTCGGCGGGTAGTACCAGCCGGGCCCGTCCGGGAGTTCACCGCCGCACAGCACACGGGCCCCGGACCGCACGGCGTCCTCGACCAGTTCCGCCAGATCCTTTCGGCCCTGCTCGCTGGAGAGGGGGCCGACGTCCGTCGCCTCGTCCATGGGGTCGCCGGTCTTCAGCGCCCGCATGCCCCGGGTGAAGCGCTCGGCGAAGGCGTCGTAGACGTCGGTGTGCACGATGAAGCGTTTGGCGGCGATGCAGGACTGCCCGTTGTTCTGCACCCGCGCGGTGACCGCGACCTCGGCGGCCCGGTCCAGGTCGGCGGACGGCATCACGACGAACGGGTCGCTGCCGCCCAGTTCCAGCACCGTCTTCTTGATCATCTCTCCGGCGGTGGCGGCCACCGCGCGTCCGGCGGGCTCACTGCCGGTGAGGGTGGCCGCCCTGACGCGTTCGTCCCGCAGGATCGCGTCGACGGCGGCGGAGCCGATGAGCAGGGTCTGGAAGCAGCCTTCGGGGAAGCCCGCCCGGTGGAACAGGTCCTCCAGGTACAGGGCGGTCTGCGGCACGTTCGAGGCGTGCTTGAGCAGGCCCACGTTGCCGGCCATCAGCGCGGGCGCGGCGAACCGTACGACCTGCCACAGCGGGAAGTTCCACGGCATCACGGCGAGCACCGGACCGAGCGGCCGGTAACGCACCAGAGCCCGGGAGCCGCCGGAGTCCTTCACGTCGGACGCGTCGGGCTCCTCGTCGGCGAGAAGGCCCGCGGCGTGGTCGGCGTACCAGCGCATCGCCTTGGCGCACTTGGCGGCCTCCGCGCGTGCCTGCCCGACCGGCTTGCCCATCTCGGTGGTCATCACCTCGGCGATGCTGTGCCGGTCCTCGTCGAGGAGTTCGGCGGCCCGGTGCAGCAGGCGGGCGCGTTCCCCGAACGTCGTCGTCCGGTAGGTGCGGAACGTGGCCTCTGCGAGCTGGAGCCGGCGCTCGGTCTCCTCCTCGCCCATGGCCTCGTACGTCCTGAGCGTCTCGCCGTTCGCCGGATTCACCGTTGCGATGGGCATGGCTGGCCTCCCTGGGGACGGGGCGTGCATGTCGACCCTCCCGCGCGGCGGTGGGCCTCGCAACGCGGGAGCGTTCCTCAGGGCGAGTGCTCCGCCAGGCGGTCGAGAAACGCGACCTGGGCGGAGACGACCAGCGCCCGCGCCCGCTCCAGGGAGAGCCACTCCACCCGGTCCAGCTCCGGGAACTCCCGCATCCGCCCCGATCCCGGCGGCCACTCCATCCCAAAGGTGCCGGGCGCGACGGCCGCCGGGTCGAGGTCGCCCTCGACCGCCCAGGCCGTGACGGTCTTGCCCCCCGACTGCCGGACCTCGCCGAGCGGCACGGCCTCCCCGTCGGGCGGCGGCAGCCCCAGCTCCTCCCGGAACTCCCGGCGCGCCGCGGCCCAGGCCGCCTCACCGGTGTCGTACTCGCCCTTCGGCACGGTCCACGCGCCGGCGTCCCGGCGGGCGAAGAACGGACCGCCCATATGACCGAGCAACACCTCGAGCCCGTGATCGGTGTGCCGGAACACCAGCAGGCCGGCGCTCCGGGCGCCGGTCACGGCAGCAGCCCGGGGTGCGCGGCGAGCAGGGACTCCACGGTGTCCGCCTCGTCCGGCCGCTTGTCCTCGCGGTAGCGGACCACCCGCGCGAAGCGGAGGGTGATGCCGGCCGGGTAGCGGGTGGAGCGCTGGAGGCCGTCGTAGGCGATCTCCACGACGAGCTCCGGGCGTACGGTGACGACGTACGCGTTCGCGTCGCCTCTGCCGGTGCCGACGGCCAGTTCGCGCAGCCGGTCGGTCTGCCAGGTCAGCATGGCGTCGGTCATTCCCTTGAAGGTCTTGCCGAGCATCACGAAGCCGCCCTCGGCGGTGCGGGCGCCCAGGTGCAGGTTGGACAGCCTGCCGGTGCGGCGGCCATGCCCCCACTCGGCCGCCAGCACCACCAGGTCGAGCGTGTGCACGGGCTTGACCTTCAGCCAGGCCGCGCCGCGCCGCCCGGCGCTGTAGGGGGCGTCGAGCCCCTTGACCACGACGCCCTCGTGACCGCGCGCCAGCGTGTCGGCGAGGAAGTCCTCCGCCGCCGGTACGTCCCCGGAGCCGGACACCCTGGTGCCCCGTACCCGCATGGCCTGCGGCACCAGCCGGGCCAGCTCCGCGTGCCGCTCGGCGAAGGGAAGGTCCAGCAGCTCACGGCCGTCGACGGACAGCGCGTCGAAGAAGACGGCGGCGACGGGCAGGTCCCGGGCGGCGGTGGCCACGTCCGACCGGGAACCGACCCGCCCGGCGGTCTCCTGGAACGTACGGGGACGCAGCCGCTCGTCGAGCGAGACGACCTCGCCGTCCAGGATGAACCGTTCGCCCGGCAACGCCCGTGCCGCCGCGGCCACTTCGGGCAGCCGGTCGGTGATGTCGTCCAGAGTGCGGGTGTGCACGTGCACCGTGTCGCCGTCGCGGTGCACCTGGACGCGGATGCCGTCCAGCTTCTCCTCGACCGCCGCCGCCCCCAGCTTCTCCACCGCCTCGGCGACCGAGGAGGCGCTGTGCGCCAGCATCGGCAGCACCGGGCGCCCCACGGTGAGACGGAACCGCTCCAGTGCCTCGGGGCCGTCCGCGAGCAGTGCCCCGGCCACCGTCTGCAGCGAGCCCGCCAGCATCACCGCCCGCCGCACACCCGCCGACGGTGCCCCGGTCGCCCGCGCCAGCCCCTCCACGGCGACCGCGTCCAGAGCCCCCTGCCGGACCTCGCCGGTGAGCAGGCCCAGCAGGAACCGCTGTTCCTCCTCGGTCGCCACGCCCAGCAGCTCCCCGACCAGCAGGGCACGCTCGGCCTGAGAACCGGGCCCGGACACCTTGGCGAGCCGGCCGAGCCGGGCGTCGACCGCGCGCACCGTCAGGGTCGGCCGGTCCGCCGGGGCGACCGGCCGGCTCAGCGTTTTCCAGCCCACGCCGATCCGGCCCTGCGGCAGCCGGCCCGCCAGATACGGAAGGACGACGGGCGCGTCGTCCGCCTCCGCCTCCCGGAACAGCTCGGCGAGCAGCTCGACCTTCCGGGACCGCGCCGAGGCGGCGGCGACCTCCTGCGACACACGGGCCAGCCGGGACAGCAGCATGCAGCCATGGTGCTACGGAGCCCGGCGTTCCACACCCGGGCCGCCTCGGACCACCAGCCGCGGATCACCCGGTCATCGCGGCGTCCAGGTCCGTCATCAGCAGATCCCCGACGATCGCGGCCGCCGCGCGGTATCCGCCGCTCGCCGCGTGGACGACCTGCTCGGCGAAGCCGATCGCGTTGCCCGCCGCCCAGACACCCGGCACGGAGGTCAGCCCCGTCGGGTCCACCACCGGGTACGCGCCGAACGGGGTGTCGGACAGCTCGGCGCCGAGCCGCTCCAGCAAGTTGGTCCGCGGCACGGGACGTGGCCCGACGTACAGCACGGAGCGGGCGTGCACGGAGCCGTCGGCGAGGCGGACGCCGGTGAGCCGGTCGTCCTCGACCACCAGCCCCGCGACCTCGCCGGGCACCACGTCGACGCCGGCCGCGGCCAGTCGGCGCAGGTCCTGGTCGGACAGTTCCTCCTCGGCGACCGTGTGCAGGAAGAGGACGACGTCCTTGGACCACCGGGACACCATCAGGGCCTGGTGCACACTCATGGCGCTCGACGCGAGCACCCCGAACGGCTGGTCGCGGACCTCCCAGCCGTGGCAGAACGGGCAGTGCAGCACGTCCCGCCCGAACCGCTCGGCGACACCGGGGACCGCGGGCAGCTCGTCCTTCAGTCCGGTGGCGACGATCAGGCGCCGCGCGCGGACGGTCCGGCCACCGTCCAGCAGGGCGGTGAAGTCCGCCGTGCCGGTACCGGTACCGGTGTCGTTCCGGGTCACGTCCGTCACCCGGCCCGCGAGCAGTTCGACGCCGTAACCCGCGATCTCCTCGCGGCCGGCTGCCAGGAACGCCGCCGGTGACATCCCGTCCCGCGACAGATAGCCCTGCATGTGGGACGAGGGCGCGTTGCGCGGCTCGCCCGCGTCGACGACCAGGGCCCGCAGCCGGGCCCGGCCGAGCACCAGCGCGGCGGACAGCCCGGCCGCACCTCCTCCGACGACCACCACGTCGTAGCCGGTGCCGGTGCCTGTACCGGTGCCGTCCTTTTCTCCGTTGCCGTGCGCGAATCCGTCGCGGGGCTTCCCACTCTTCTCGGTCATGCCGACCACCTCCACGTCGACCGTCGCCCGAGTACTGCCGGATTGACAAATGTCTTTGCCGAACCTGCAATATCCGTATGACCACTGACGACGTCCTCGCGGATGTGGGCCCCCGGCTGCGGCGGATCAGGAAGGAGCGGGAGGTGACGCTCGCCGCGCTGTCCGAGGCGACCGGCATCTCCGTGAGCACCCTCTCGCGGCTCGAGTCCGGACTGCGCAAACCCAGCCTCGAACTCCTGCTGCCGATCGCGCAGGCCCATCAGGTGCCGCTGGACGAACTGGTCGGCGCGCCGCCGGTCGGCGATCCGCGCATCCGCGCCAAGCCGTTCCAGCAGGGTGGTCGCACCCACTGGCCGCTCACCCGCCAGCCCGGCGGACTCCAGGCGTACAAGGTGCTCGAACCGCAGCGCGCGTTCGAGCCCGAGCCCCGTACACACGAGGGCTACGAGTGGCTGTACGTGCTGTCCGGCAAGCTGCGCCTCGTGCTGGGCGAGCACGACGTGGTGCTGACGGCGGGGGAGGCCGCCGAGTTCGACACGCGCGTGCCGCACGCCTTCGGGTCGACGGGGGAGGGGCCGGTGGAGTTCCTCAGCCTGTTCGGCCCGCAGGGGGAGCGGATGCACGTACGGGCACGTCCCAAGCGGTCCTGACGGACGAGGCGCCCCCTGGCGGGCGCGGGTGCGGGAGGCCGTGATGTGCGAGACGGTTCCCCGGGGGGCAAGCGACCGCTTAGTATGCAGTGGACCCGGTCAGGCGAACACGACGTTCACAGTCCCGTGGAGGCTCCGCATGCAGGCATGGCAGGTGCACGAGATCGGCGAGCCGGGCGGGGTGATGCGCCTCGCGGACGTGGAGCGGCCGACACCCGGTGAGGGCCAGGTCCTGCTGAAGGTGCGCGCCGCGAACATCAACTTCCCGGACGCACTGATGTGCCGGGGTCAGTACCAGGTCAGGCCGCCGCTGCCGTTCACCCCGGGCGTGGAGATCTGCGGCGAGACCGAGGACGGGCGCCGGGTGCTCGCCAGTCCCGCGCTGCCGTACGGCGGCTTCGCCGAGTACGCCGTCGCGGACGCCGCCGGACTGCGCTCCGCGCCGGACGCGCTGGACGACGCCGAGGCCGCGGCCCTCCACATCGGCTACCAGACCGGCTGGTTCGGGCTGCACCGGCGGGCCGGCCTCGAGGCCGGCGAGACCCTGCTCGTGCACGCCGCCGCGGGAGGCGTCGGCAGCGCGGCCGTGCAGCTCGGCAAGGCCGCCGGCGCCACCGTCATCGGCGTGGTCGGCGGAGCCGCCAAGGTGTCCGTCGCCCGCGAGCTGGGATGCGACGTGGTGATCGACCGGCGCGAGCAGGACGTCATCGCCGCGGTGAAGGAGGCCACCGGCGGCCGCGGCGCCGATGTGATCTACGACCCGGTCGGCGGGGACGCCTACACCCAGTCCACCAAGGTCGTCGCGTTCGAGGGCCGGATCGTGGTCGTCGGCTTCGCGAGCGGCACGATTCCCAGCGCGGCGCTGAACCACGCCCTGGTGAAGAACTACTCGATCCTCGGCCTGCACTGGGGCCTCTACAACACCAGGAACCCGGAACTCGTCCAGCACTGCCACGGACAGCTCCTGGAGCTGGCCGCCCGGGGTGTCGTCAAACCGCTGGTGAGTGAGCGCGTGCCGCTGTCCGGCGCCGCCGACGCCGTGCAGCGGGTCGCGGACGGCGTCACCACCGGACGCGTCGCGGTGCTCCCCGCAGCGAAGAACGGAGCCGCCGCATGACCGACGCAGCCGGACTGAGGCGGCGCACCCAGGACCTGCTGTCCGCACAGCCACCCGCCACCACCAGCCGCCTCGACTTCCTGCGCGCCCGCTTCGACGCGGGACTCGCCTGGGTGCACTACCCCGAAGGGCTCGGCGGGCTCGGCGCCCCCCGGTCCCTCCAGGCCGTCGTGGACGCCGAGCTGGAGGCCGCGGGAGCGCCCGACAACGACCCGCGGCGCATCGGCATCGGCCTCGGCATGGCCGCACCGACGATCCTGCGGTTCGGCACGGAGGAGCAGCAGCGCCGTTACCTGCGGCCGCTGTGGACCGGCGAGGAGGTCTGGTGCCAGCTGTTCAGCGAGCCGGGCGCCGGATCGGACCTGGCCGCCCTCGGTACCCGCGCGGTCCGTGTGGACGGGGACGGCTGGGTGGTCGACGGGCAGAAGGTGTGGACCTCCAGCGCCCATGCCGCCCGCTGGGCCATCCTGATCGCCCGTACCGACCCGGACGTGCCCAAGCACCGGGGCATCACCTACTTCGTCTGCGACATGACCGACCCCGGTGTCGAGGTGCGGCCGCTGCGCCAGATCACCGGTGAGGCCGAGTTCAACGAGGTCTTCCTCACCGGTGTCCGCATCCCCGACTCCTGCCGGCTCGGCGAGGTCGGTGACGGCTGGCGGGTCGCGCAGACCACCCTCAACAACGAGCGCGTGGCCATCGGCGGCATGCGGCTGCCCCGTGAGGGCGGCATGATCGGCCCGGTCGCGAGGACCTGGCGCGAACGTCCCGAACTGCGCACCCACGATCTGCACCAGCGCCTGCTGGGGCTCTGGGTGGAGGCAGAGGTCGCCCGGCTCACCGGCGAACGCCTGCGCCAGCAGCTCGTCGCCGGCCAGCCCGGGCCGGAGGGCGCCGGGATGAAACTTGGCTTCGCCCGCCTCAACCAGCAGATCAGCGGCCTGGAGGTGGAACTCCTCGGAGCAGAGGGCCTGTTGTACGACGACTGGACCATGCGCCGCCCCGAACTGGTCGACTTCACCGGCCGTGAGGCCGGCTACCGCTACCTCCGCTCCAAGGGCAACAGCATCGAGGGCGGGACCAGCGAGATCCTGCTGAACATCGTCGCCGAGCGCGTCCTGGGCCTCCCGGCCGAGCCGCGTACCGACAAGGACGTCGCCTGGAAGGATCTGGCCCGATGAGCACGACGAGTACCACGAGCCCGACGGGGACCGGCCCGGTGAGTCCGGCGGATCCGGAGAGCGCACAGCCCGCTCTCCTGTACTCGGAGGAGGAAGAGGCGCTGCGCGCCGCCGTCCGGGACCTGCTCACCGACCACTGCGACGCGGCCCGGGTGATCTCCCGTACCGAGTCGGACACCCCGCACGACCTGTCCCTGTGGAAGGCGCTCGCCGACGGCATGGGCCTCGCCGGGCTGCTGGTGCCCGAGGACCGCGGCGGCCAGGGCGCCACGCACCGGGAGGCCGCGGTCGTCCTGGAGGAGCTGGGCCGGGCCGTCGCCCCCGTGCCCTATCTGACCAGCGCCGTCGTGGCCACCGCCGCGCTTCTGGCCTGTGCCGGCGGGGGTGAGGTGCTCGCCTCGCTGGCGTCCGCGCGCAGGATCGGCGCCCTCGCCGTCCCTCTGCACACCGCGCCCGGCGCTCCCTTTCCCGCCGCCCGCGCGGCGGACGGCGTCCTGCACGGCGAACTGGCCGGTGTCGCGGACGCGGCCGCGGCCGACGTGCTGCTGGTACCAGCGGACGACGGTGGGCTGTACGCCGTCGAGGCGGACGCCGCCGGCGTCACCGTCGCCCGGCAGACGTCCCTGGATCTGACCCGCCCCCTCGCCCGTGTCGTCCTGGACGGCGCCCCGGGACAGCGGGTCGGCGACGCCGGACCCGCTGTGCGGCGGGCTCTGAGCACGGGCGCCGGGCTGCTGGCCTCGGAACAACTCGGGCTCGCCGAATGGTCGTTGACGGAGACCGTCCGCTATCTGAAGGACCGCAGGCAGTTCAACCGGCCGGTGGGCGGTTTCCAGGCCCTCAAGCACCGGCTCGCCCAGCTGTGGCTCGAGGTCGTCAGCCTCCGCGCTGCGGCCCGCAACGCGGCGGCAGCGCTGAGCGCCGGCGCGGCGGCTGCCGACGAGGCGGCAGCGGGTGACGACGCCGATGCGGCCGTCGCCGTCGCCGTCGCACAGGCCTACGCGGGCCAGGTCGCCGTCCATGCCGCCGAGGAGGCACTGCAGCTGCACGGCGGCATCGGGATGACCTGGGAGCATCCGGTCCACCTGTACCTGAAGCGGGCCAAGGCCGACTCGATCGCCTACGGTACGGCGGGCGCCCACCGCGAGGCACTGGCCGAACTCGTGGACCTGCGAGCGCCCTGACGCAGCCTCACGTACCCGGTCGCACCACCGAGTCCCACGGGAGAGCCCGCCCTCGGGCGCGGGCTCTCCCGTGCGTCCGTGCGTCCGTGCGTCCGTGCGTCCGTGCGTCCGTGCGTCCGGCGGTTCCCGGAGGTGAACGGGCGACGGCGGATCAGCCAACTCGCTTCACAGCACTGCTCCCTGGACCCGCGTGGACCTCATACTCCAGAGGTCCCCGTACGCCATTCCAGGGAGGCGGAGCATGGCCCTCACCACCCGTCGCAGAGCCCTCACCACCCTCGGCACCGCCCTCGCGGCCTCGATCGCTCTGCCGGCCGCCCAGGCGCTGGCCGGTGAACACGGTCACCGGACGCGGCCGTTGTGGCGGGCCCACGCCCACAACGACTACGAGCACCCGCGTCCCCTCCTCGACGCCCTCGACCACCGCTTCGGCAGCGTCGAGGCCGACATCCACCTCGTGGGCGGCCGACTCCTGGTCGCCCACGACCCCGAGGACCTCGACCCGTCCCGCACCCTCGAGTCCCTCTACCTCGACCCCCTCGCCGCCCGCGTGCGGGCCCACCACGGGGCGGTGTACCGAGGGCACCGCAAGCCGCTCCAGCTGCTCATCGACATCAAGACCGAGGGCGCGTCCACCTACCTCGAGCTCCACCGCCACCTCCGGCGGTACCGGCACCTGTTCACCACCTGCGCGGGAGGCCGGGTGCTGCCCGGACCGGTCACCGCCGTCGTCTCGGGCCACCGTGCCGCCCGCGCGCCCATGGAGGCCCAGCGGGTGCGGCACGCCTTCTACGACGGCCGGCTGACCGACCTCGGCGGTCCGGCCCGCTCCTCCCTGATTCCGCTGATCAGCGACAACTGGGCGCTCAACTTCACCTGGCGGGGCGTCGGCGTCTTTCCCGACGCCGAGCGCCGCAAGCTGCACGACATCGTGGGCACCGCGCACGCGCGCGGCCAGACGGTACGGTTCTGGGCCACCCCCGACCTGCCGGGCCCCGCCCGGGACGCCCTGTGGGGCGAACTGGTCGCCGCGGACGTCGACCACCTCAACACCGACGACCTCGCGGGGCTGGAATCCTTCCTCGACGCGTACCGCCCGCGGTAGGACGCCTGCCTCCCGCGGCGGGACGCGTACCGACCGCGGTACGTCGTGGACACCACACGTTCGGAGGACAGGCCGGTCGCCCGGACGAACCCTCCGCTACGCCACACTTGCGGCCGAACGCCGCGAAGCGGACGTGGCGGAGGAGGTTGACGATGGCCGTTTCCATCTCTGTGGTGCTGCTGCTCGCGATCCTGGCGGTGATCTTCCTGCGCAACGGCGGGCTGAAGCTCTCCCACGGGATCGTCTGCCTGTTGCTCGGGTTCTGTCTGGCCGGCTCGGACATCGCCCCCGCCATCCACAGCGGCCTGACCGCGACGGCGGACATCGTCAGCGGTCTGCGGCCGTGAGGCCGGGTGCCGCGGACGAGTGGGGCCCTTGACCCGCTCCGTCAAGGAGCGGGCGTCTTCTCAGTGTTCGGTCACCGGGTCGCGCGGCAGTACCGTGACCCGGTGGAAGTTGCATCCGGTGGCCGCCGGCACGGGGGAGGGCGGCGGGGTGGCCTGATGGGCCTTGAGGGCGACGCTCACCAGGGTCAGCAGCAGGTCGATGTCGGTCTCGCAGTCCAGATGCACCGTCACCCAGTTCGACCCCGGTACCAGCTGGATCGCGGTCGAGGCGCTGAGGTCGTAGCGGAGGCGCTGGATGGCGCGGCGGGTGAGGTGGAGGTCGACGTTCCGTCCCGAGTGGAAGTGGACGACCTCGTCCCGGACGGAACGGAGAGCCCGTCCGGTACCGCACCCTGCCTTGCAGACGGTGAGGTCGGGCCAGGCCCGAAGTCGCTCCATGGCTCGCTGCGCCGGTGTCATGGCCTCATAGTGACTCGCTCACCGTGCGGTAACCAGTAGTTGGGCGTTTCGTAATCGATCAGTGAGGCGACGCACCTCTCACGCATGATCACATCATGACGGACAGTCACCTCGTGGCGTGCGTGGAGTCTCCGTCCTCATGTGTGACAACGGCGGAACGAAACTGGGCGGTGGTCAGACCGCTCTCGATCTGATCGGTGATGCCCTGGGGTGTCAGGCGGACCTGGTGGCTGTCCCGGTCGAGCGAGTGGCGGACGACTTTTTCTCGCTGCGCCCGGGCGTCGCGGGCGAGGTGGCGCGGAAGTGCGTCCACCACCGTCTCCGCCTGGCGGTCATCGGCGACATCGCCTCCCACGTGGCCGGCAGTGATGCCCTGCGCGGCTTCGTGCGCGAGGCGAACCGCGGCCACCGGCTCGGGTTCGTCTCCGACCGCGCGGAACTCGAGGAGCGGCTGGGGTGAGGGCGGGCCCAAAAACCGGGTGAGGACACCGCCCGGAGGCCCTCCGGGTTCTCCTCGGGGCCGGGCACGGGGGCCATGCAGGGCATCAGGCACACTTTGCGTGTCGTAGTCCGCCTCGACGAAGGATGACCCACTCATGATCACGCTCACGAAGGAAGACGGCCCGGCAGACCTGGACGGAGTGACCCATCTGTCCATCGGGGTCTCCTGGGACCCGACCGCCGGCAGCAGCGGCGGAGTGCTGGGCAAGCTGCGCCGCAAGACCGGCACGGACCTCGACCTGATCGCCGTCGCCCTGCAGGGCGGGGACCCGGTGCGCCTCGCGGGTCTCGACTCGCTCGACCCCCTGGGCAACGGCGCGCTGGTCCACAGCGGCGACAACCAGACCGGACACGGCGACGGGGACGACGAGACGGTCACCGTCGAGTTCGCCCGGGTCCCGCCCAACATCACGTCGATCGTGTTCGTCGCCGCCGCGTACAAGAAGGGCTCCTCCTTCCAGAAGGCGCGCAACATCAGCTTCAAGGTCTACGACGCGAGCGGGGGCAGCACGCAGCAGGTCGCCGACATCTGGCCGAGCCTGCTGACCCAGGACAACGGCTGCGCCGTGGCCAGGGCGATCCGGGTCGGTGGCACGTGGAAGCTCGAAGTGATCAACACCACCGGGAAGGTCAAGCAGGGCGACGAGCACGCCCTGATGCGCTTCGCTGTCAGCAACTAGCCGTCGGCGACCGACGGGGCGGTTCGGGCTCCGCCGGGCCCACCGCGTGGGCATGGGGGGGGCGGGGATTGTGGTGAGCAGGGTGCTCTATGGGGAGCAGTCGTGGAATCCGCTGGCGCGGACCGTGGAGCTTTCCGGGGACCGGCTGCGCAGGGGCGGCAGGAGCACGCCGTTGGGCGAACTGAACCTCCACGCCATGGCCGAGGCGTTCCAGCGAGGCAACTGGCTCGGGGGCGGCGGGGCGGAACGCCCGCTGGCGTGGCTGCCGGCCGGGGCCGGGGCGGTCCCGGTGACCCGCGTCACCGGCACGAGCACGCCGGTGAAGGTACGGCGGGCCGCGGAGTTCGCCCGCACGCTGGGGGAACTGGCGGTCCGGCAGTGCGGCGGGCCCGACCGGGTGGCCGCCCTCGCGGCCCGGGCCCGCGCCGAGGGTGTGCCGCTGTGGATCGCGCGGCGGACCGCGGCGGGACCCGCCGGACCGGTCACCGTCGCCGTGGACCGCCGGCTGGTGCGCGTGGACGTGTGGGGGCCGGGGGCTCCCGTCGTACGGATCAGGGCGCCGCGCGGCTTCGACCGTGACAGTTTCGAGCCGTCCAGGGGCCTGCGCCTGACCGTCGGCGAGGTTGCGGCGGAAGTCGTTCTCACGAAGAAACGGCGCAAGTCCAAGCGGTCCGTGGAGGTGGGGCTGCCCGACCGGCGCTGGGTGCTGCGGCGGGAGAACGCGGAGAGTTCGTGGCTGCTGCGCGACGAACGGCCGGTCGCCCTCCTCACGCGTCCCCCGAGTTGGCCGGTGCCGGAGCGGGACACGGTGCTGCTGCCGCTGGCCCCTGTGCGGTACGAGAGCCCCGACCCGCTGGACGCCGTCATGGCGCAGGTCTTCGCCGTCGCCTTCGGGATCGGGGACACGACGGGGTCGGCGCGGTTCCGGCCGGGCCGGCGCCCGGTCGACAGGGACGAGCCGCTCGTCGCCGACGACGAGTGGTGGGGCCGCCCCTGGTTCAGCAACCTCGGCCGAGGGAGGGACGACAACGAGCCCGGAGGCGGCGACGGGTGGGGCTCGGACGGCGGCGACAACGGTGGGAGTGACGGAGGGGGCGGGGACGGCGGTGGCGGTGGCGGTGGGGACTGACCAGGGCCTGGGGCGGTAGTGACGCCTGCCGCACGACGCCCGGCAGGCGTCACTCCCGCCCCGCCGCCCGGAAGCCCGGGTACGCCCCCCGGTACGAGGGCTTCCGGGCGGCACGCCGGGAGCACGTTTCCCCGAGCTCTCGGCTTCGCCCGAGCAGAGGGGGCCCCACGACGCCGTGCGGCCGCCCTCCGGACGACGGCGCCACCTGCGCCACAGGCCCTGGGCGCACTCACCCGCGGCGACCACCTTCCGCGGTGGCCTGAACGGCACCGTGCGCACAGGGGCGGTCTCAAGCCCGTTCGGCGACGGACGCGGGGTCGTCCAGGACGCCCCGGATCACCGAGTGCGCCGCGCCCAGGAGGGGGCCCTCCGGGCCCAGGGCCGACACCGAGACGGGGCAGGCCGGGCCCGCCGTGCGCCGGGCCAGCTCGGAACGGAGCGAGGGCAGCAGCCAGGGGGCGAGCCCGGACAGCGCGCCGCCCAGGACGACGCCCTCGGGGTCCAGGAGATTGACCGCCCCGGTCAGCGCGATGCCCAGCGCCGTTCCCGCGTCGTGCAGGGCACGTCGTACGGCGGGGTCGCCCTGCTCGGCGCGGCCCGCGAGCAGGCCCACGCGGTCCTCGCCGGGCTCCAGGCCGGCGGCGCGCAGCACGGCCTCCTCGCCGGCGTACTGCTCCAGGCACCCCCGGCCGCCGCACGCGCACTCCGGGCCGTCCGGCCAAACCGGCACATGACCCAGCTCGCCGGCGAAGCCCCGCTTTCCGAGCAGTAGGTGCCCGTCCACGACCACCGCGGCGCCGATGCCGATCTCGGCCGACACATGGAGGAAGTCGCGCGGGGTCTCCTCGCCGAGCCAGAGCTCGGCCAGCGCACCGCAGTCGGCCTCGTTGGCCACGGTCAGCGGGAACCGTGCCGGGAGCAGGGCGCCGAGGTCGGTGTCGTGCCAGCCGAGGTTCGGCGCGCGGACGACGGTCCGCGCGTCGCGTGCCACCAGGCCCGGCACGGCCACGGTCAGCCCGGCCGGCCACAGGCCCTCGTCCTCGGCCGTGGCGACGACCCGGAACAGCAGCGCGGTCAGCTCCCCGATCACCGCCCGGGGGGCACGACCGCGGTTCGGGACGTGCCGCACGGCCCGCGTCCGGACCTCCCCGCGCAGGTCGACCGCGCAGACCGCGAGATGGTCGACGCCGATTTCGGCGCCGATCCCGGCCGGACCGCGCCCGCTGACGGCGAGGGCCGAGCCCGGCCGGCCCACGCGTCCGGGCCGTTCGGGGCCCAGCTCCTCCAGCAGGCCCGAGCGGATCAGCTCGTCGACCAGGGTGGACACCGCCGCCCTGGTCAGGCCGATGCGCGAGGCGACGGCAGCCCGGGACAGGGGTCCCTGGGCGCTGACGGTGTGCATCACCCGTGAGAGGTTGCGGCGGCGCATGCCCTGCTGGGTGTCGGGCAGCGCGCGCTCCGGACCGGCCGAGGGCAGTACCCGCCCCGGAGCGGCCGGTCGGGCCTCGTGCAGCGGTGCGCTCATGCCTCCGTCAGTCCTCGGTCGGTCAGGGGAGCGCTCGGTCGTTCCCGGTCGGTGGTGAGGGGGCCTGGTCCGGTCCTGGATCGGACCAGGCCGTCAGGCGGTGTCCGTGCCGCGCTCCAGGAGCGGGGCCGCGTCGGAGAGTACCCCGGCGATCCTGGCCAGTGTCTCCTCGTCCCGCTCCACCGCCTCCAGCACCGGTCCCGCCGCCGTGTCCCAGCGGCGGGCGACCGCGGCCGGATCCTCACCGGTGAGCAGACCGGCCGCCTGGGCCGCCGCTCCCAGCGCGACCAGCTCCCGTGCCTCGGGCACCTGCACGGGCCGCCCCGACAGCCGCCGTACGGTCCGCTGCCAGGCGGTGCCCCGCGCACCACCGCCGATCAGCAGCAGGGGAGCCGACGGGTCCGCGTCCTCGTCGACCACGCGGTCCAGCGCGCCCAGCAGGGAGTGCACGGCGCCGTCGTAGGCGGCCTGGAGCAACTGACCGCCGGTCGTGTCGTGGCGCAGCCCGTGCAGCAGCCCGGACGCGTTCGGCAGGTTCGGGGTGCGCTCGCCGTCCAGGAAGGGCAGGAGTGTGGCGCCGTCACCCGGCTCGACGGCCTCGCGGTCCAGGCCCAGCAGGGTCGCCACCCGGTCCACGGCGAGCGTGCAGTTGAGTGTGCAGGCGAGCGGCAGCCAGTCGCCGCGCGCGTCGGCGAAGCCCGCCACGATGCCGGTCGGGTCGGCGGGCCGCCGCCGCGACACGGCGTACACCGTGCCCGAGGTGCCGAGGCTCATCACCGGCGTGCCGGGCCGTACGCCGAGGCCCAGCGCGGCGGCCGCGTTGTCCCCGGTGCCGCACGCCACCAGGGTGCCCTTGGAGAACGGCAGCTCATGGCCTTCCCGCACGGTCCCGGCCACCTCGCCGGGGCGTACGACACGGGGCAGCAGAGCCGGGTCCAGCCCCACGTGCGCGAGGATCTCCTCGTCGTACGCCTCGCTCCCGGAGGCCCACCAGCCGGTGCCGGAGGCGTCGCCGCGGTCGGTCGTGCCCTGCCCGGTGAGCCGCTCGGTCAGATAGTCGTGGGGGAGCCGGACGGCCCTGGTGGCACGGACCGCCTCCGGCTCGTGCTCCGCCAGCCAGGCCCACTTGGTGACCGTGAAGGAGGCGGCCGGCACGCTTCCGGTGCGCTCCGCCCAGAACTTCGCGCCGCCCAGTTCCTCGGTCAGCCGGTGGGTCTGGGGCGCGGAGCGCACGTCGTTCCACAACAGCGCCGGGCGCACCGGTTCGCCCCGCGCGTCCAGGGTGACCAGCCCGTGCTGCTGGCCGCCGATCGACACCGCGGCGGCCTCGTGCGCGGCCTGGCCGCACTGGCGCAGCGCCTGGGTCAGGGCGTCCCACCACTGACGTGGATCGCTCTCCCGGCCGGCCCCCGAGGTCACCGTGTGCGGTGCCTGGCCGCTCGCCACGACCCGTCCGGTGGCCACGTCGACGACGAGCGCCTTGGTGGACTGGGTGGACGTGTCCACGCCGACGACGAGCGGACCCTCGGCTGCTGACATCGATTTCTCCCTCTAACGCGGCTCGGCGGGCTGACCATCTTCCCAGAGATGCTGCTGCATACTAATTTGTAAATCGCCATGACGAAATAGTCTCAGTGAGCAAGGAGCCGCGGCATGAACTACCAGCCCACCCCCGAGGACAGGTTCACCTTCGGCCTGTGGACCGTCGGCTGGCAGGGACGGGACCCGTTCGGTGACGCCACCCGACGCGCCCTCGACCCGGTCGAATCGGTGCAGCGCCTGTCCGAGTTGGGCGCCCACGGCGTCACCTTCCACGACGACGACCTGATCCCCTTCGGCTCGAGCGACAGCGAGCGCGAGGGCCACATCAAGCGGTTCCGGCAGGCGCTGGACTCCACCGGCATGAAGGTGCCGATGGCGACGACCAACCTGTTCACCCACCCGGTGTTCAAGGACGGCGCCTTCACCGCCAACGACCGCGACGTGCGCCGCTACGCACTGCGCAAGACCATCCGCAACATCGACCTCGCGGTCGAGCTCGGTGCCGAGGTGTACGTGGCCTGGGGCGGCCGCGAGGGCGCCGAGTCCGGTGCCGCCAAGGACGTACGGGTCGCCCTGGAGCGCATGAAGGAGGCCTTCGACCTGCTCGGCGAGTACGTCACCTCCCAGGGCTACGACATCCGCTTCGCCATCGAGCCCAAGCCGAACGAGCCGCGCGGCGACATCCTGCTGCCGACCGTCGGCCACGCCCTGGCGTTCATCGAGCGCCTGGAGCGGCCCGAGCTGTACGGCGTCAACCCCGAGGTCGGCCACGAGCAGATGGCCGGGCTGAACTTCCCGCACGGCATCGCGCAGGCGCTGTGGGCGGGCAAGCTGTTCCACATCGACCTCAACGGCCAGTCCGGCATCAAGTACGACCAGGACCTCCGGTTCGGCGCCGGTGACCTGCGCGCCGCGTTCTGGCTGGTGGACCTGCTGGAATCGGCCGGCTACAGCGGCCCGAAGCACTTCGACTTCAAGCCGCCGCGGACCGAGGACCTCGACGGTGTGTGGGCCTCGGCGGCCGGCTGCATGCGCAACTACCTGATCCTCAAGGACCGCGCGGCCGCCTTCCGTTCCGACCCCGAGGTGCAGGAGGCACTGCGCGCGGCCCGCCTGGACCAGCTGGCCGAGCCCACGGCGGCCGACGGCCTCCGGTCGCTGCTCGGCGACCGTTCCGCCTTCGAGGACTTCGACGCCGACACAGCCGCCGCACGCGGCATGGGCTTCGAGCGTCTCGACCAGCTGGCGATGGACCACCTGCTGGGCGCCCGGGGCTGAGTTCCCGGGGCGGTGCCTCCCCGCGGGGGGGGGGGGGGGGGGCCCGGCGGCCCCCCCCCCGGGGGGGCGCCGCCCCCGGGGGGGCCCCGGGGGGGGTGGCCCCGGGGGGGGGCCCCCCCGGGGGGGGGCCGCCGGCCCCCCCCCCCCCCCCGCGCGGGGACCGGACGACGCCGATGTCCGACGCCGGCTCCGAAGCCGAGGTCCGAGGTCCGGCTCCGTGCCGGATTCCGTGCGGGATGCCCGCACAGGGGGCGTCCGAGGCGACCGTGGCCGGTATGGCCACGCCACCGGTACCACCCCGGCCCTCGGCCCGCCGGGTGCCACGCCGCCTCCGGGCGGCGGCTTCGGCCCCCCTCGTACGGCGGTGCGCCGCCGCCCCAGGGGCCCCCTCCACCGACGGGCCCGCCCGACGACGGGGGCGGCCCGGGGCGTGGCCCCGGCGGGCGTCGGGGACTCCTGTTCATCGTGCTCGCGACGATCGTGGCCGTGGTGGCCGCCGCCGTGATCGTGCTGATGGTGTCGGGAGACGACGGGGCGCCGGACGAGCGGCCCACCGGGAACAGCACCGACGGCTCGCCGGAGCCTTCCCCGGGCGTCCCGTCCGAACTCCCCAGTGGCCTGGAGAGCCTGCTGCCGTCCGGATTCCCCACCGGACTGCCCCCGGCCTTCCCGCGCGCGCTGCCCAGCGGTCTGGAGAGCCTGCTGCCGACCGGCCTGCGGGATCCGCCCACCGAACTTCCGAGCAACGTACCCAGCAACCTGCCGAGCGGCCTCGAATCGCTCCCGCCGTCCCTGGGAGGGGCCGCGCTGCGCTGAACCGAACGGAAACGCGAGGGCGTACGAGGCCGGCGGGGCGGCTCTTCGGGAGGACTACGTCCCGAAGAGCCGCCCCGCACGCGTCCCCGCGCCCGCCCAGGTCTGCGTACCAGGCTCCGCCGGATCCTCCGCGTCCGCCGTGGCCAGGGCCGTCGCCGGGTCCTGGGCGGCGGCTCCGACCGGGACCCAGCGTCCGCGCTCCTTGCGGTACGGCCACCAGCGGCCGTCGCGCCCGAGACGCAGCTGGATCCGACCGCCGTCGAGGGTCCAGCGGTTGGCGCGGACCCGGAACGCCGGCCGCTCGGCTTCGCCGCTCCCGGCCCAGGCCGACTGCAGGGCGGCACGCGCGCGTGCAAGGGTCCCGGCGTCCACCGCCCACTCCTCGTCGAGCACGGCCAGTGCCGCCGCCCCGCCCTGGCGCCAGGCCCGTACCGCCACCGCCAGCCCTTCCCGGCCACGGCCCGAACCATCGGCGAGCCGGTCCGTCACGGCGCGCGGAGGCTCACCGGCGGCCAGCCGCACCGCGTCCCGCGCCACCGTCGGCTCCGGCGCCACCGGCTGCCGCTCATGCCCGTCCCGGAGCGCCTCCGCCAGCAGACGGCGGGCCTGCGCGGCCGTCCGCGAGGCGAGGAACTCCAGGGCGGCAGGGTGGACCCCGGCGACGGGAGGCTCGTCCGTGTCCAGCGACGGCGGCACCCCCGGCTCCGCGGGAAGCGGGGCGACGCCGGGCAGCGCGGGCCGGATGCCCCCGGCCGCGAACGCCTCGGCCGCGTCCACGCCCTCCGGCCGGGACCGCTCCCCGGAGGCGGCCGCGGACGCCGGCCCGCCACGGGACCGGAGCGCGCCCAGCAGGGCGCGTTCACCGCGTCCCCGGACCAGGAGCAGGACGAACGGGTCCTGGTCCAGCAGCCGGGCCACCTGGTAGCAGAGCGCCGCCGTGTGACCGCAGTGGTCCCACGCCCCGCAGCCGCACTCCGGTTCCAGACCGCCCGGGCCGGGCAGCAGGTCGACCCCGGCCAGCTCCGCGTCCTCCACCAGGTGCGGCGGCACCTCCCGCTCGAGCAGCGCCGCCACATGCCCGGCCCGCTCGACGGCCATGTCCAGGAAGCGGTCCCACTGTTCGTCGGACAGTTCCCGCAACAGCACGTCCGCGCGGTGTGCCGTGCGGTCACGGTCCCGCACGACGGCCGTGATCCGCCCCGGTCGTACGGACACGGCACCGACCGCTCCCGCGCGGGCGAGCCGGCGGCCCGCCGTGAGCTGCTGGGCGTCCAGCGCCGTGCCCTCCAGCGCCGTCAGCCAGGCCCGGCCCCACCACGTCTGCGCGAAACCACGCCCCCGCGCGGCAGGCAGTGCGGCGAACGTCCGCTCCACGCCGGCCCCACCGTCGGCCCCCTTCCCGCCGGTTTCGTCCGGGCCGGTCCCGTCCGCCCGGGCTCCCTCGGGCTCGTACCAGTCGTCGGTGTCTTCCACGCCGGCTCCGTCACCGTCGTCGTACCGGGTCATCGCGGCCCCCCTCGCAGTGCCACCAGATCCGCCAGTTCCGCGTCCGTCAGCTCCGTGAGCGCCGCCTCGCCGGAGCCGAGCACCGCGTCCGCCAGCTCGCTCTTGCGGCCCAGCAGTTCGGCGATGCGGTCCTCGACCGTGCCCTCGGCGATCAGCCGGTGCACCTGCACCGGGCGGGTCTGCCCGATCCGGTACGCGCGGTCCGTGGCCTGCGCCTCCACCGCGGGGTTCCACCAGCGGTCGTAGTGCACGACATGCTCGGCACGGGTGAGGTTCAGTCCCGTGCCCGCCGCCTTGAGCGACAGCAGGAAGACCGGGACCTCGCCGTCCTGGAAGCGCCGCACCATCGTCTCGCGCTCGGCGACCGGTGTGCCGCCGTGCAGGAACTGCGAGGGCACACCCCGCCCGGCGAGGTGCCGCTCCAGCAGCCGAGCCATCCGCACGTACTGTGTGAAGACCAGTACACAGGCCCGTTCGGCGAGCGCGGTGTCGAGGAGTTCGTCGAGCAGTTCGAGCTTCCCGGACCGTCCCGCGATCACCGGGCGCTCCTCCTTCAGGAACTGTGCCGGGTGGTTGCAGATCTGCTTCAGCCCGGTCAGCAGCCTCACGATCACTCCCCGCCGCGCCATGCCGTCGGGCCCGAAGACGTCGGAGGTGCCGGAGATCTCGGCCAGGGCCTCACGTACCACGGCCTCGTACAGCGCCGTCTGCTCCTGCGTGAGCGGCACCGCGTGGTCGGTCTCCGTCTTCGGCGGCAGTTCGGGCGCGATACCCGGGTCGGCCTTGCGGCGGCGCAGCAGGAACGGCTTCACCAGCCGGGCCAGCCGCTCCGCCGCGGCAGGGTCCTGTCCGCCCTCCACGGCGTCCGCGTACCGTCGGCGGAAGGTCCCGAGCCGGCCCAGCAGGCCGGGCGTCGTCCAGTCGAGGACCGCCCACAGCTCCGACAGGTTGTTCTCCACCGGAGTGCCGGTGAGCGCCACGCGCGCGCGTGCGCCGATGGACCGCAGCTGCCGGGCCGTCGCCGAGTACGGGTTCTTCACGTGCTGCGCCTCGTCGGCGACGACCATGCCCCAGGACGCCTCGGCGAGCCGGGAGGCGTCCAGACGCATGGTGCCGTACGTGGTGAGCACGAACTCGCCGTCGGCCAGATCCGCCAGCGAGCGGCGCGCCCCGTGGAACCGGCGCACCGGGGTGCCGGGCGCGAACCGTTCGATCTCCCGCTGCCAGTTGCCCATCAGGGAGGTCGGGCAGACCACGAGGGTGGGCCCGGCGGACGCGGGGCCGGACTGCCGGTGCAGATGCAGGGCGATCAGGGTGATCGTCTTGCCGAGCCCCATGTCGTCGGCGAGACAGCAGCCCAGTCCCACGGACGTCATGTGGGCCAGCCAGTTCAGCCCGCGCCGCTGGTAGTCCCGCAGGGTGGCGGCGAGGGCCGCGGGCTGCGGGACGGGCTCCTGGGACCCGGGGTCCGCGAGCCGGTCCCGCAGGGTCGCCAGCCAGCCGGTGGGCCTTGCCTCGAACCTGCGGCCGTCCACCTCCACCGAGCCGGTCAGGGCCGCCCCGAGCGCGTCGACAGGTGTGACCTCGTGGTCCTGGCGTGCGCGGGCGCGGACCACCTCCTGAGGGTCGATCAGCACCCACCGGTCACGCAGCCGCACGACGGGCCGCTTGCTCTCCGCGAGCCGGTCCAGCTCCGCGCGGGTGAGTGTCCGGTCGCCCAGGGCGAACGACCAGTCGAAGGCGAGCAGCGCGTCGGCCGACAGGAAGGACGGTTGCCGGGAGGCGCCCTCGAAGCCTGCCCGGCCGGGTGACCGCCTCCCGTCGGCGGGACCGATCTCCGCGCGGGTGGTCAGTCCGCGGGTCAGTTCCTTGGGCCAGTGCACGTCGACGCCCGCGGCCGCGAGCGCCCTCGCGCCCTCGCCGAGGAGTTCGGTGACCTCTTCGTCGGCGAGTTCGACCGCGTCGGGCACCGTCGCCGACAGCAGGGGCGTGAGCGGGGCCCAGGCGCGGGCCGCCCGGCGCAGCGCGAGCAGTGTGCCCATCCGGGCCCGCGGTCCGAAGCCCTCGGCCGGTCCGGCCGGACCGTGCCGGTCTTCTGCGGTCCCGGCCCACACGTCGGTGGCGTGTGCGACGAGCGCGGGATTGCTCACGGAGTGCACCTGGAGCACGGCCCGGAACGTGGCGCCGATGCTGTCGTCGGTGGGGTGGGCGGAGGGGGCGGCGTGGTCCGTGCCCCCCGGCGCCTCCGGTGCGTCCCAGACCTTTGACGCGTCGGTGAGGCCGTGCACCTCGATGCGCAGCGACAGGCGGACGCCCGCGTCGTGGCCCGCGGCGACGTCGGCGGCCCAGTCGCGCAGTTCGGGCAGATGCTGGGGCTCGGGCACGGCGTAGGCGGGGGAGCCGGTCACCAGGGGCGCGGCGGGGGAGCGGGGCAGGGTGTCGGCGACCGCGTCGAGGAAGGAGCGCAGCAGCCGTTCGGGGTCGGGCAGCCGCAGGGGCCCGGTGCCGTCCAGCGGCTGGGCGTGCGCCTCGGGCGGCATCGCGGCGGCGAGCCGGCGCACCGCCTCCACGTCCTCGGCGTCCAGCGGACCCGCGCGCCAGGCGTCGTGGCCGGCCGGGGACAGACCCGGCAGCAGCAGACCGCGCGCCACCAGACGCAGCGCGTGCAGGGCGGCGGCGCCCCAGAACACGGGGGCGGGATGCCCGTCACCGCCGGCCCGTGCACGCGTGAGGACGGGCAGGGCGGCACGCAACGGCAGCACGACCGCACGGACGCCCGCCGCCGCCACACCCTCACCGCCGGGCACGACGACGGTGAGGTCCTCGACCTGTGCCGTGTCCACGGCAGGGGGATCCGCCCCGTCGGGCCGCCAGAAGGCCATGAGGCCGGTACGGGCGGGGTCACCGGGTACGAATACGGCGGAGCAGCGGGCCAGGCCGGCGTACCGGGCGGGGGAGGGAGGCACGGGAGTCGTCTGCGCAGCGATCACGGAATCCTTGATTCATCAAACTTGACTAGTGGAGGTGGGGTCGCCGAGGATACAACACGGCCGCAGTCGGCCGGGTATGCCTGGGATGTGAACTGGGGCACCATGGACACGCGGTCGTGCTCCGCCCCGGCCGGCCTGTGGGCGGGCCGGGAGTCCGGCGAGCCGACGACGGCCCTCCGGGGAAACCCTAGGGGTGAACCTCAGGGACGTCTCAGGGGTGCGGTCGGAACCGCCGGGAGTGCGGGGCCGTTCTCACGACAGAGAGCGGCAGTGGCCGCGAAGGAGGCGACACCATGTCGAAGAATGCCAAGATCGCCGCGGGAGGTGTGGCGGCCGGGCTCATCCTGCTCATCTGGCTG
Source organism: Streptomyces sp. NEAU-W12 (assembly GCF_026242095.1). Taxonomy (NCBI): domain Bacteria; kingdom Bacillati; phylum Actinomycetota; class Actinomycetes; order Kitasatosporales; family Streptomycetaceae; genus Streptomyces; species Streptomyces sp. NEAU-W12. The sequence goes on along the minus strand of NZ_JAPJDM010000010.1, from coordinate 131,166 downwards.
CCCTGGTGGGCGGCGCTCCTGATCATCCTGGGAGTCCCGGCCGCCGCGTACCTTGCCCTGGACCCCTCGCAGCGGAGCAGGCTGCGCCGCGTTTCGCGCAAGGAGCTGGGCCGCTGAGACACGGGGGTCCGTCCCGAAGGGCCGGGCCCCTGCCGGGCGCTGCTACCGCGCCGCCGCCCCGGCACCGTCCGGGGCGGCAGGAGTCGACCACGCCACCGTCCGCGGGCCTGCCGGTCGTTCGGCCCGCCGGCGGCCTGACGCCGTGCCCCCGGCGCGCACACCGATCCGGCCCCGAGCCCTTTGTCACGACCCCGTACCCGTACCTGGGCCTGCGGTTTTCCGTCCCGGCCGGGGCGAACCACCCCCCTCGATCGCCCCCCCCGCCGCGGGGGGCCCCGGGGGGGGGGGGGGGCCCGACCAGGTCAGCCCTCCCGGACGGCCAATGCCAGAAACCGCGTGTCCTCGTCGGTGTGGGACGTCATGCGCCAGCCCGAACCAGCCAGCAGCGGACGGAGGTTGGGTTCCGCGCGGAGGTCGTCCGGCGTGATCGTGCGGCCCTGGCGTGCGGCGAGCGCCGCCCTGCCGATCGGGTGGAACAACGCGAGCATCCCGCCGGAGCGCACCACCCGGGCCAGCTCCCTGAGATTCACGGCCGGGTGAGGCAGGTGTGCGATCAGACCCGCCGCGAACACGGCGTCGAGCGCCCCCGGACGCAGCGGCAGTGCGGCGACATCCGTGAGCAGCAGCGTGGTGTCACGGTCCCGTCCCGCCCGTGCGGCCTCCCGCAGCATGGCCGGGGTCAGATCCGCCCCGAGGACCGTTCCGGAGGGCCCGACGGCCGCTCGCAGCGGGGGCAGGGCCCGCCCGGTGCCACAACCGGCATCAAGGACCCGGTCACCCTCGCGCAATCCGAGTTCGGCGACCGCGGCCGCGTAGCCGGGACCGTCGTCGGGAAACCGGCGTTCCCAGTCGGCGGCGCGTGCGGTGAAGAACTCCTGGACGTGTGTGTGGTCGTCGCTCATGTCCGGCATGATCCCCCACCTGCCGGCCCGCCCCCCAGCGCCCCGCGGCGGCTCGCCCCCGTCCCTCGTGCCCCCCGCGCTCCGTACGCGATCACGCGCGCCGCCGAGCCGCCGGATCGGGCCGGCGGATCCGGCCACCGGCCCGGCGGTCGGCCCGGCGGTCAGTCCGCGAGGTTCTTCTCCGCCAGGACCTTCTCGACGGTGACGCGGACGAGGAGTTCGCCCGGTACGCCGTTGCGCTCCCCGAACTCCTCGGCACGGTCCTCGCCCATGTACCGCGCGGCGATCCGGGTGGCCCAGCTCACCAGGTCCTCGGCGTCCCCGGAGATCCGCGCACGGCCCCGCAGCACCACGAAGGAGAACGGCGGCCGGTCGTCGTCCACGCACAGGGCGACCCGCCCGTCACGGGCCAGGTTGTGTCCCTTCACCGTCGCCTCGCCGGTGTTGAACACGATGTCGTCCCCGTCGAGCACGAACCAGACCGGTGCCACGTGCGGACTGCCGTCGGCGCACACGGTGGAAAGCTTGGCGGTCCGGGTTCCGTACGAGACGAACTCCCGCCATTCCTCGTCGGTCATCCTCTGTCCCATGGCTCCTATCCTCCTTGTCCGGCGCCCGGTCGTGGGGAAGGCTGGCGGAGGAATCTGCAGGGGCAGAGCAAGGGGGGATCCGCCGCATGGCGCAAAACCGGGGACTCGACTGGCTGCTGGACGACCTGACCCAGAGAGTCGAGGAGGTACGGCACGCACTGGTCCTGTCCAACGACGGACTGGTGACCGGGAGGAGCACGGGGCTGCGAGGCGAGGACGCGGAGTACTTGGCCGCCGTGTCGTCCGGACTGCACAGTCTGGCCAAGGGTTCCGGACAGCATTTCGGCGCGGGCGGGATGCGCCAGACGATGATCGAGTTCGACGACGCGGTGCTCTTCGTCACCGTGGCCGGCGCAGGCAGCTGCCTGTGCGTGCTCAGCGGGGCCGAGGCCGACATCGGCCGGATCGCGTACGAGATGACCCTGCTGGTCAACCGGGTCGGCGAACATCTGGACGTGGACGCCCGCCGACCGGAACCCGAGGACCCCGTAGGCGACTGACCTGCACGTTCGTCGACCCCTGCGGAGTTGTCCACAGATCTGTCACGAAGAGTGGCGAACCGGATACGGTTTTCTCCGGGCGGCGCACACGGCGTCGGCCGCACGTACTCCACGGGGGAGACGAGCATGTCCGAAAACACCGCCACACATGACGTCGCGACGGTTGGTTCCTGGGCCACGGCAGATCGCGTGGCACGGGAACTCGGCCTCAAGCCGGGGGAATTCGACCTCGCCGTGGACCTCGGCCGGATTCGCGTCACCTCCGGTGAACCGGGCACCGGCCGCCGTGTCGACCGTGGCGAACTCCGACGGCTGCGGGCCCGTCCCGGTCGCCCAAGGGCCCTGCGGGAGAGCGTCAGGACCGTGGGCACCACAGAAGGTGCGCTGCTCATGGGGGTGACGAAGGACCGGTTCACGTGCCTGGCCCGGCTGGGACTGCTGGTCCCCACGAGGTTCTGCCTCAACCGCCACCGTGCCGTGGTCTGGCTCTGTCCCGCCGAGGAGCTGAGGCAGTTCACGGCGGACGAGAAGAACACCGTGCTGCTGAGGGGCCGCACGCCCGACCATCTCAGGGGGCAGCTCGACACCGGCCTCGACCTGCGGGCCCGTAACCGGCGCACCCGCCGGGCGGCCGTTCTGCTCCGAAGGGCCACCGACCCGTGGTCACGCGCCGGAGCCCTCGCCTCCCTGCTCGCCCCACCGCACGTGGCCGAGGTGGTCAGGGACCCCTACGAGCGTTCCCACCTCAGCCGGTTCTGCCCCGGGCGGCCCTCCCGCGGAGCCCCGGGCTCACCCGCCGCCGTCCTCGCGGAGACCCTCGTGACCGCCCAGGACCCCGACGAGATCGCCTGGCTCCAGGCGGACCTGGCACAACTGCTGGCACAGGCCCGCGAACACCGGCCGGCGCCCCGCCCGGCTCCCGTCCCCCACCGCCCCGCACCGGCGGGGCCGCACCGGCGGGGCCGATGCCCGGGGAGCCGGAGCGCCCACGCGGGGTGTTCGGCCGCGCTGCCCGCCCGGCGGCGCGGCCGAAAACGAGGACCGGGCGCCCGGCGGCTGCTGCCCGGTGGCTCGGGCGGCGGCTGCCCGCCGCCCCGCCGCCCCGCCGGCCGGGGTGATCCGCCCGCGATCTACAGCGCCCGGAACAGTCCCTCCTGGACGACGGACACCAGCATCCGTCCCTCACGGTCGTAGATCCGGCCCCGGGCCAGACCGCGCCCGCCCACGGCGATCGGTGACTCCTGGTCGTACAGGAACCACTCGTCCGCGCGGAACGGACGGTGGAACCACATCGCGTGGTCGAGCGACGCCATGTCGAAGCCGCGCGGACCCCACAGGGGTTCCACCGGGAGCCGGACGGCGTCCAGCAGCGTCATGTCACTGGCGTAGGTGAGAGCGCAGGTGTGTACCAGCGGATCGTCGCCGAGCGGACCCATCGCACGCATCCACACGGCGCTGCGCGGTTCGGCGTCCTTGACGTCGTCCGGGTCCCAGCGCAGCCGGTCCGCGTAGCGGATGTCGAAGGGCTGACGGCGGGCCATCCGCTCCAACTGCTCCGGCAGCTCGCCCAGATGCTCGCGGATCTCCTCCGTGACCGTCGGCAGCGACTCCGGATCCGGGACCTCACGGGCCGGCGGTAGTTGGTGCTCGAAACTCCCCTGTTCAGGCTGGTGGAAGGAGGCGGTGAGAGTGAAGATCGTGCGGCCCTGCTGCACGGCGGTGACCCGGCGGGTCGTGAACGACCGGCCGTCCCGCACCCGTTCGACCTGGTACACGATCGGAACCCCGGGCCGGCCGGGGCGCAGGAAGTACGCGTGCAGCGAGTGCACGGGGCGGTCGCCCTCCGCGGTACGGCCCGCGGCGACGAGCGCCTGGCCGGCCACCTGGCCGCCGAAGACCCGCTGCAGCGACTCCTGCGGACTGCGGCCACGGAAGATGTTGACCTCGATCTGCTCCAGGTCGAGCAGGGCGACGAGGCTCTCGGTCGGGTTCGTCATGGGCACATTGCTCCTGCGTTCACAGCTGGCCGACATCGGTGACCCGGACGACCGCACGGCCCTCCGCGTCGGAGGCGGTGAGGTCGACCTGGGCGCTGACCCCCCAGTCGTGGTCGCCGTTCGGGTCGTCGAAGATCTGCCGGACCCGCCACAGTCCGTTGTCCGGCTCCTCGTCGATCAGCAGCAGCTTGGGGCCGCGGGCGTCGGGGCCGGTGCCGAGTTCCTCGTACTCGTCCCAGTACTTGTCCATGGCCTCACCCCAGGCGCCGGCGTCCCAGCCGGCCTCGGCGTCCAGCTCGCCCAGCGCGCCCACCTGGTCCAGAGCGGCCAGTTCGACACGGCGGAACATGGCGTTGCGGACCAGGACACGGAAGGCGCGCGCGTTGGCGGTGACCGGCTTGACCTGGTCGGCCTTCTCCTGGGCCTCCTCGGCGGTCATCTCCGCGGGGTTGGCCAGCTGCTCCCACTCGTCCAGCAGACTCGAGTCGACCTGGCGCACCATCTCGCCCAGCCAGGCGATCAGATCCTGGAGATCCTCGGACTTCAGGTCGTCCGGGACGGTGTGCTCCAGGGCCTTGTAGGCGCTGGCCAGGTACCGCAGCACGATGCCCTCGGTCCGGGCCAGCTCGTAATGGGACACCAACTCGGTGAAGGACATCGCGCGTTCGTACATGTCCCGCACCACGGACTTCGGCGACAGCGGATGGTCACCGACCCACGGGTGGCTCTTGCGGTAGGTGTTGTACGCGTGGAAGAGCAGTTCCTCCAACGGCTTCGGGTACGTGATGTCCTGGAGGCGCTCCATGCGCTCCTCGTACTCGACACCGTCCGCCTTCATCAGGGCGACCGCCTCGCCGCGCGCCTTGTTCTGCTGGGCCGCGAGGATCTGGCGCGGGTCGTCCAGCGTGGACTCCACCACGGACACCATGTCGAGCGCGTAGGACGGCGACTCGGGGTCCAGCAGCTCGAACGCGGCCAGCGCGAAGGTGGACAGCGGCTGGTTCAGCGCGAAGTCCTGCTGCAGATCCACGGTGAGCCGGACGATCCGCCCCTCGGCGTCCGGGCTGTCCAGCTTCTCGACGATGCCGCCGTCCAGCAGCGAGCGGTAGATGGCGATCGCCCGCCGGATGTGCCGGAGCTGCTGCTTGCGCGGCTCGTGGTTGTCCTCCAGGAGACGGCGCATCGCCTCGAAGGCGTTGCCGGGCCGGGCGATCACCGACAGGAGCATCGTGTGCGTCACCCGGAAGCGGGAGGTCAACGGCTCGGGATCGGAACCGATGAGCTTCTCGAAGGTCTGCTCCGACCAGGCGACGAACCCCTCCGGAGCCTTCTTGCGGACCACCTTGCGGCGCTTCTTCGGGTCGTCGCCCGCCTTGGCCAGCGCCTTCTCGTTCTCGACGACGTGCTCGGGGGCCTGCGCGACGACGAACCCCTCGGTGTCGAAGCCGGCCCGTCCGGCCCGGCCCGCGATCTGGTGGAACTCACGGGCCCGCAGCGTGCGCACCCGGTTCCCGTCGTACTTGGTCAGGGCGGTGAACAGCACAGTGCGGATCGGGACGTTGACCCCCACGCCCAGCGTGTCCGTACCGCAGATGACCTTCAGCAGACCGGCCTGTGCGAGCTTCTCCACCAGCCGCCGGTACTTGGGCAGCATGCCGGCGTGGTGCACGCCGATGCCGTGCCGCACGTAGCGGGACAGGTTGCGGCCGAACTTGGTGGTGAAGCGGAAGTTGCCGATCAGGTCGGCGATCTTCTCCTTCTCCTCGCGCGTGCACATGTTGATGCTCATCAGCGCCTGCGCCCGCTCCACCGCCTGGGCCTGCGTGAAGTGCACGATGTACACCGGTGCCTGCCGGGCCGCCAGCAGGTCGGTGAGCGTCTCGGTGAGCGGTGTGTAGCGGTACTCGTAGGACAGCGGAACCGGCCGGGTCGCCGAACGGACCACCGACGTGGGGCGGCCGGTGCGGCGGGCGAGGTCCTTCTCGAAGAAGGAGACGTCGCCGAGCGTCGCCGACATCAGCACGAACTGAGCCTGGGGCAGTTCCAGCAGCGGAATCTGCCAGGCCCAGCCCCGGTCCTGCTCCGCGTAGAAGTGGAACTCGTCCATGACGACCTGGCCGACGTCGGCGTTCCCGCCGTCGCGCAGCGCGATCGACGCCAGCACCTCGGCGGTGCAGCAGATGACCGGGGCATCGGCGTTCACGGACGCGTCGCCGGTCAGCATGCCGACGTTCTCCGTGCCGAAGATCTTGCACAGTTCGAAGAACTTCTCCGACACCAGCGCCTTGATCGGCGCGGTGTAGAAAGTGACCTCGTCCCGCGCCAGCGCGGCGAAGTGCGCGGCGGCCGCGATCATGCTCTTGCCCGAACCGGTGGGTGTCGAGACAATCACGTTCGCCCCGGAGACCACCTCGATCAGCGCCTCCTCCTGGTGGGGGTAGAGCGTGAGGCCGCGTTCCCCGGACCAGGACTCGAAGGCTTCGTACAGGGCGTCGGGGTCGGCGGTCGGCGGCAGCTGATCGATGAGGGTCACGCCCCCATCTTGCCTGCCGCCGGGCCCCGCGCGGGAATCGGATTCGGTTACGAAGATCGCGAACGCTACGCTGTGGCGCCGAAGGGGCGGCAGCGCACCTGGTCAACCGGACAGCGGCACAGGAAGAACAGGGCGGGCCACGGGATGATGGGACCAGCACACTCACTGTCGGGTGCCGCGGCATGGCTCGGAGTGGGCGCGGCGACGGCCGCCGCGGGGAAGCCGATGCCGTGGCCGGTGCTTCTGGTCGGCGCACTGATATGCGCCGGCGCCGCTCTCGCCCCGGACCTGGACCACAAGGCGGCGACGATCTCGAGGTCCTTCGGGCCGGTGTCCCGGCGGCTGTGCGAGATCGTCGACAAGCTCTCGTACGCCGTCTACAAGGCCACCCGGAAACCGGGCGACCCGCGCCGCTCCGGCGGCCACCGCACCCTCACCCACACGTGGCTGTGGGCGGTCCTGATCGGAGGGGGCGCGTCCGCACTGGCGATCACGGGCGGCCGGTGGGCGGTACTGGCGCTCCTCTTCGTCCACATGGTGCTGGCCATCGAGGGCCTGCTGTGGCGGGCGACCCGGGGCGCCAGCAGCGAGGTCCTGGTGTGGCTGCTCGCCGCGACCAGCGCCTGGATCCTCGCCGGCATTCTGGACCAGCCGGGCAGCGGCGCCGACTGGCTGTTCACGGCACCGGGCCAGGAGTACCTGTGGCTGGGGCTGCCGATCGTCCTGGGAGCGCTGGTGCACGACGTCGGAGACGCCCTGACCATCTCCGGCTGCCCGATCCTGTGGCCCATACCGGTGGGCCGCAAGCGCTGGTACCCCCTCGGTCCGCCGAAGGCGATGCGGTTCCGGGCGGGCAGCTGGGTGGAGGTCAAGGTACTGATGCCAGGGTTCATGCTGCTCGGCGGCGTGGGCTGTGCGGCCGCGCTCAACCTGATCTGAGCTGCGGACGAAGGGGCTGTGCCCCTCGCCCTGCCGCAGGCGCGACCCGGTGGTCGCCGTCCTCGGCTCAGCCGGAGCCTTCACCGCCGTAGCGGCGCTCGAAGCGGGCGACGCGTCCTTCCGTGTCCACGGTCCGGGCCTTTCCCGTGTAGAAGGGGTGGCTCTCCGAGGAGATCTCCACCTCCACGACCGGATAGGTCTCGCCGTCGTCCCACTCGATCGTCTGCTCGCTGGTCGCCGTGGACCGGGTCAGGAACGCGTATCCGGCCGCCCGGTCGCGGAAGACGACGGGGCGGTAGTCGGGGTGCTTGTCCTGCTGCATGGATGCTCCTCGTGCGAGGTGGGCGAGCGTGCGGCGCGTGCCAGGTGATCGGCCCCGCCGGTCCGGACGGCCAAAACGGTCTGGGCGAACCGGGTCACCGGGACCGTTCGGAGGGCGGGCCAGCCGGCCGGCACCGCCCGGGCGGCCGTGGTGGCCGGGAAACAGTGGCGTCAGCCGGGCAGGTCGTCCTCGTCGACGACGTGCACGGCGGCCTCCTCGGCCGAGGCCGCCGCCCCGTCGATGCCGACGTCCGTGGCGACCAGGGCGGCCTCCTCGTCCTCGTGCGCCCCTTCGTCGGGAGCCACGAGCCGGCCGGAGCGTGCGGTGCCGACCTCGTTGTCCAGGAGTTCGCCGTCGGTGCTCTCACTGTCGCCCAGGCCGTCACCGTCGAAGGCGGCGGGATCGGGCAGCTCCTCGGCGAGCCGCTGGTCCAGCGTCTCGCCCGCCCTGCGCTCCGACGCGGTCACCCCGCGGTGTTCCACAGCCCATGGCCGCTCGGGAGGGGACCAGCCCCGGTCGAGGGGATCGTCGACGCCGTCGTTCTCGAGAGTGTCCTCGGCGTCGAGCAGTCCGGCGTCGTCCTGGACCTCGGATCCGTCGGGCTGGTAGACATCGTCTCCCCAACCGCCGGCTCTGTTCACGGGGACCTCCAGGGGGTGGGGACGGGCCCGTTCCCGCCATGGCCCGCTGCGGGCCGCGCCTGTACGGGGCACTGGCGTCACCCGCACCCCGGTTCCCCGGAGACTTGGGCGTCCCCCGAGCCGGTGCCTGACTCCACCCTTCCACCCCGGTTCGGCTCCGCGCAACGGCACGGCCCGTACCTGGCGGCACCCGGTGACGGACCGCACACCCGACGAACCCGCGCCCGGGCCGCCTCGCACCGCGGCTGGGGGACAGGCCCCCGGGCACGGCCGCACGGCCCACCACACAGCCCCCCGCGCTGCGGGGGGAAAGCGGGCGGACCACGGCTGAGACCTGTGGTCCCGGCCTCGTGTGCCTGCTCGTCGAGCGGGCCGGGGCCGGGCGTCCGGCCCTCGTCCTCATGGCCGTCGCCGACCCCGCCCGGCTGCAGATCCTCCGCATCATCGAGCGTGCGCCGGCCGGCGAAGCCCGTGTGCGGGGAGCCTCGTCGACTGCCCGGGCTTCCGGCAGCCGGCCCCGAGCCGTTACCTGAAGATCATGCCGGATCCGGTGGCCGGCAGCCGGGCGACGCGGAACTCCCGACCGGGTGTGGCCGCGATGCCGCAGCTCCGGATCCCTTCGGGTGCCGATCCGCGGCGCAAGGGCCGGTCCTCGGCGAGGCCGGCCCTTTGACGTCGCCGCTCAGCCGAGGTGGTCGGCCAGCTCGCGTTCCAGCGCGGCCTTCGGCTTGGCGCCGACGATCGTCCGGACGACTTCTCCGCCCTTGTAGACGTTCATGCCTGTGGCTCCGGCGCGATCTCCTTGATCAGGCCCTCGACCAGCACCTTGATCTCGTCGCGGATCGGACGGACGGCCTCGACGCCCCGGCCGGCCGGGTCCTCCAGCTGCCAGTCCAGGTACCGCTTGCCGGGGAAGACGGGGCAGGTGTCGCCGCAGCCCATGGTGATGCAGACGTCGGACTCCCGGACCGCGTCCACGGTGAGCATCTTCGGCACCTCGGCGGAGATGTCGATGCCGACCTCGCGCATGGCCTCGACGGCGGCCGGGTTGACGCCGGCACCCGGGTTGGAGCCGGCGGAACGGACCTCGACGCGGTCCCCGGCCAGGTGGGTCAGCCATGCGGCGGCCATCTGCGAGCGGCCGGCGTTGTGGACACAGACGAACAGCACGGAGGGTTTGTCGGACATCAGGAGGTCTCTCTTGTCTCACGACGGCATCAGGTGCGAATGACTTCAGCACCCGGTGGTGTCAGCCACCACTGATGTGAGATTATCAGTCCATGATGACGTCAGTCGACACTGACCTGATCCGGGTTCTGGCCGACCCGCTCAGGCTTCGAATCGTGACCCTGCTCGCCCGGGAGACGCTCTGCACCACCCACCTGGTGGAGGAGACCGGCGCGCGGCAGACCAACCTCTCCAACCACCTGAGAGTGCTGCGCGAGGCCGGTGTCGTCGAGACGGAGCCGTGCGGCCGCTACACGTACTACAAGGTCCGGCCGGACGTCATCGCCTCGCTCGCCGGTCAGTTCGCCGACCTGGCCGAGTCCGCCCGCAATGCCGCCGACAACAAGAGGGCCTGCCCGTGACCCGCACCGAAGCACCCGCGACCACCGAGGACTCGTCGGTCGTCGCGAAGCTGTCGACACTCGACCGCTTCCTCGCCGTCTGGATCCTCATCGCCATGGCCGTCGGGCTCGGCCTGGGCAGGGCCGTCCCGGGCCTGAACGACACCCTCGCCAAGGTCGAGATCGGCGGCATCTCCCTGCCGATCGCCATCGGCCTGCTGATCATGATGTACCCGGTCCTGGCCAAGGTCCGCTACGACAGGCTCGACGCCGTCACGGGCGACCGCAGGCTCATGGCCTCGTCGCTGGTGATCAACTGGATCGCCGGCCCGGCGGTGATGTTCGCCCTGGCCTGGATCTTTTTGCCGGATCTTCCCGAGTACCGCACCGGCCTGATCATCGTCGGCCTCGCCCGCTGCATCGCCATGGTCATCATCTGGAACGACCTCGCCTGCGGCGACCGTGAGGCGGCGGCCGTACTCGTCGCGCTGAACTCGGTCTTCCAGGTGTTGGCGTTCGGCCTGCTGGGCTGGTTCTACCTCGACCTGCTGCCCGGCTGGCTGGGCCTGGGCGACGGCGAGCATCTGGACATCTCGATGTGGAAGATCGCCCTGAACGTCGTCATCTTCCTCGGCGTCCCGCTGCTGGCCGGCTTCCTCACCCGCCGCCTCGGAGAGAAGAAGCTCGGCCGCGAGAAGTACGAGTCCAACTTCCTGCCGAGGATCGGCCCGTGGGCGCTGTACGGCCTGCTCTTCACGATCGTCGTCCTCTTCGCCCTGCAGGGCAGGACCATCACCTCCCAGCCGCTGGACGTCGTGCGCATCGCGCTGCCGCTGCTGGTGTACTTCGCCGTGATGTGGGCCGGAACCTTCCTGCTGGGCAAGGCGATCGGCCTGGCCTACGACCGCACCGCCACGCTCGCCTTCACCGCGGCGGGCAACAACTTCGAGCTCGCCATCGCGGTCGCCATCGCCACCTTCGGCGTGACCAGCGGCCAGGCCCTGTCGGGAGTCGTCGGCCCGCTCATCGAGGTCCCGGTCCTGATCGGTCTCGTCTACGTGTCCCTGGCCTGGCGCAGGAAGTTCGCCCCGTCCGCTCTGACCACTGAGGGAAGGGAGTACTGATGCACCGCCCGGGCTGCCGTGCACAGGGGGCGACCGCCACGGCCCCCGGTGCCCGCCGCGACCGCGCAGCCGTCGTCCGCCACGAGCACACGCCCGTCGCGAACCGTGTCGTGCGCGGGGAAGTCGTGCGCCAGGGCTCCCGTTCCGGACGGCACGGCGAGGCCGTGGCCCGCACCGTACGGTGCACCACGCCCGGGGCGGCGGCGCAGGCGGCATGACCGGGCACACCGACGTGGTGGTGATCGGCGGCGGCCAGGCAGGGCTCGCCGCCGGCTACCACCTGCGCCGCCAGGGCCTGGACTTCGTCGTCCTCGATGCCCGGGCCACCCCCGGCGGGGCCTGGCAGCACACCTGGGACTCGCTGCACCTGTTCTCCCCGGCCGCCTTCTCCTCCCTCCCCGGCCGCCTCATGCCGACGCAGCCGGGCGAGGAGTACCCCGACGCCGGACACGTGGTGGCGTACTTGAGCGACTACGAGAAGCGGTACGAGCTTCCCGTGCAGCGGCCGGTCCAGGTGCTCGGCGTGCACGACGACGGGCGGCTGCTGCGCGTGGAGACCGACTCCGGCACCTGGCACGCACGCTCGGTGATCAGCGCGACCGGTACCTGGTGGCGCCCCTTCCTCCCCGCCGTCCCGGGCCGTGGGGACTTCGCGGGCCGGCAACTGCACACCGTCTCCTACCGCCGACCGCAGGACTTCGCGGGCCAACGCGTGATCGTCGTCGGGGGCGGCAACTCCGGCGCGCAGATCGCAGCCGACCTCGCCCACGACACCGAACTGACCTGGGTGACCCGGCGTCCACCCCGCTTCCTCTCCGACGACATCGACGGCCGCGCCCTGTTCGACGCGGCCACCGCCCGCCGCCGCGCCCTCGACGAAGGCCGCACCGACACCGGAGGCGTCGCCTCACTGGGGGACATCGTCGCCGTACCGCCGGTGCGCGAGGCCCGGGACGCCGGACTGCTCAAGGCCTCGCCCCTGTTCGTACGCCTCGACCGCGACGGTGTCGTCCGGGCCGACGGTACGAGGACGCCCGCCGACGTGGTGATCTGGTGCACCGGCTTCCGGCCGGCCCTCTCGCACCTGTCACCCCTGGGCCTGCGCGGCCCGCGCGGCCACATCGCCACCCGGGGCACCCGCTCCGTGGAGGAACCCCGGCTGCACCTTCTCGGTTACGGCGACTGGACGGGCCCCGCCTCCGCCACGCTCATCGGCGTCGGACGGCCGGCTCGCGACGCGGCCCGAGAGATCGCCGGGCTTCTCGGCGCCCGAGGATGACCCACCCGGCGCCGGCCCGACTCGCCGATCGTCTCCCGCGCTTCTGCGGCGACGGACCGGGCCCCGCCTTCCGGCAGGGCCGCCGGCCCGTCCGGCCGGTCGGTGTGGCGTGCCGGGCGGTGAGCGCTGCTCCGGCCGAGGCCGGAGCGAGGGCGGTGGACAGGTGGGGGCAGCCGCCGAGGGGGACGGCCAGGGCGGTACCGGTGAACGGGGCGGGCGCGGAGGCGGTCGTCGCGAGGGCGGCGAGAGTCCCGGACAGGCGGTCGTGGCCGTCGGCACCCCATCGGTCGGTGATGGCGGTGGCCTGCGGCGCAGGGGCAGGTCACCGCGGACGATACCGGCGGCGCCGGCCGGCCCGTGCGGGCGACATCGCGGATGTCGGCGTCTGCCGGTCCGCGGCCGACCGCCGTCCGGGGGAGCTCCGGGAAGCAGGCCTGCCGCTGTCGGAGCGGCGCGGCACCTGGGTCCTCGCACGGGGGCCACCGGGAGTCCACCGACGACGGGCGCGAGACGATCCGCCAGGGGATCGCGAAGGGCCATGGCGCTGCGGACCGGCTGGAGGCCGCGATCGACGCCGGCCCGTTCACCCTGGACGAGCACCTCGCCCAGCTCCTCGAGGACGGGGGCGGCCCGTCGACGCCGGCGCCGCACCGCGAAGGGCCGCTGCTAGGAGGCCTTGCTCAGGGCGGGATCGGTGCGCCAGACGGCGGCGAGTTCGGACAGTGGTATGCCGAGTACCTCGCTGAGCCGGACGATGGTGCCGAACGCGGGCGTCGGCAGCCGACCGGTCTCGATCTTGCGGAGGGTCTCCGGCGAGATCTCCGCCGCCGAGGCCACTTCGACGGGGCTGCGTCCGGCCCGGGCGGAGCGCAACGCGGCCCCGAGGCGTCGGCCCGCCTCGATCTGTTCGGGGGCGAGCGGATAGCGAACCATGCGCACATGCTAGAGCCGCAGGTGACCGGCGGCAACCACTCCACCTGGTATAAATATACCTGCCAGTGCCCCGGGGAATCGAGGACCGCAGTGATCGAGCACAAATCTCCCAAAGACATCGAGCGTATGCACGTCACCGGACAGTTCGTCGGCCAGGTGCTGGCTGAACTCGCCGACCTCGCCGCGGTGGGGGTCGACCTGCTGGACCTGGAGCATCACGCCCGCCGCCGGATCAAGGAGCGCGGCGCGGAGTCCTGCTACTGGGACTACGAGCCCTCGTTCGGCAAGGGCCCGTTCCGCAACGTGGTGTGCCTCTCGGTCAACGACGCCGTGCTGCACGGGCTGCCGCACAGCTACAAGCTGCGCGACGGGGATCTGCTGACCATGGACATGGCGGTGGTCATCGACGGCTGGGCCGCGGACTCGGCCCACTCCGTGATCGTCGGCACCCCGGCCGAGGAGGACCTGAGGCTGATCGAGGCCACCGAGGTCGCCCTGGAAGCCGGGATCGAGGTCGCCCGGCCGGGCAACAGGCTCGGGGACATCTCGGCGGCCATCGGCGCGGTCGCCGCCGAGTACGGCTACCCGGTCAACCTGGAGTTCGGCGGTCACGGTATCGGCCGCACGATGCACGAGGACCTGCACATCCCCAACGACGGTCGTCCCGGCCGTGGTTGGAAGCTGCGTCCCGGCCTGACGATCGCGATCGAGCCCTGGTTCGCCGCCGGCACCAACAAGATCGTTTTTGACCCGGACGGCTGGACGATCCGCTCGGCCGACGGCTCGCGCACCGCTCATTCCGAGCACACGGTTGCCATCACCGAGACCGGCCCGCTCGTGCTCACCCGGCGCCCTCAGAGCAATGAAGGGCTGGAGGGCCAGCGGAAATCATCGGCGACCGGACGCTGACCCGGGCTTCGTCGAGGACGAAGCCCGGGTGGCCGACGACACGGCGACCGCTGCCACCGGCCGGGCACGAGCGGGGAATCCCCCGGCTGCGGGGTCCCACAGCCCCCGTCGGTGAGGGGCCCGTTCATGGGACGACGGGCAGGCACTCACCCGTGCCAGGAGCGCCACAGTGCCGCGTACGCGCCGTCCGCCGCGACCAGTTCGTCGTGGCTGCCCAGCTCGCTGATGCGGCCGTCCTCGACGACGGCGATGACGTCGGCGTCGTGTGCGGTGTGCAGGCGGTGGGCGATGGCGACGACGGTGCGGCCGTCGAGGACACGGGCCAGTGAGCGTTCCAGGTGCCGGGCCGCGCGGGGGTCGAGCAGCGAGGTCGCCTCGTCCAGCACCAGCGTGTGCGGGTCGGCCAGGACCAGACGGGCCAGCGCGATCTGCTGTGCCTGGGCCGGGGTGAGCGCCAGCCCGCCCGAGCCGACCTCGCTGTCGAGGCCCTCGTCGAGCGCACGCGCCCAGCCGTCCGCGCCGACCGCGCCGAGCGCGGCCCACAACTCGGCGTCCTCGGCACCCGCCCGGGCGAGCCGCAGGTTGTCGCGCAGGGAACCCACGAAGACGTGGTGCTCCTGGTTGACCAGGGCCACATGGGTGCGGACGTCTTCGGCGGTCATCCGGGACAGCTCGGCGCTGCCCAGGGTCACCGTGCCGTCCCGGGGGGCGTAGATCCCGGCGAGCAGCCGTCCCAGGGTGGACTTGCCCGCGCCGGAGGGGCCGACCAGCGCCAGTCTGGTGCCGGGCGCGACCTCGAGCGACACCTTGCGCAGCACGTCGACGCCCTCGTGGTAGCCGAAGTGCACCCGCTCGGCCCGCACATGGCGCCCGTCGGGGGCCAGAGCGGTGTCACCGGCGTCGGGCTCGATGTCCCGTACCCCGACCAGCCGGGCCAGCGACACCTGGGCCACCTGCAACTCGTCGTACCAGCGCAGGATCAGCCCCACCGGGTCGACGAGCATCTGTGCCAGCAGCGCTCCGGTCGTCAGCTGGCCGACGTCTGTCCAGCCCTGAAGGACGAAGACGCCACCGATCATCAGCACCGAGCCGAGCACGGTCACATGGGTGATGTTGACGACGGGGAAGAGCACCGACCGCAGCCACAGCGTGTAGCGCTCCCAGGCCGTCCACTCCCTGACCCGCTGGTCCGACAGCGCCACCCGGCGCTCGCTGAGGCGGTGCGCCTCGATGGTCCGCCCCGCGTCCACGGTCTCGGCGAGGGCCGCGGCCACGGCGGCGTATCCGGCGGCCTCGGAACGGTACGCGGCCGGTGCCCGCCGGAAGTACCAGCGGCAGCCGGCCACCAGCAGCGGAACGGCGACCAGCACGGCCGGCGCCAGTTCGGGGGCCGTGACGACCAGGCCGCCCAGCAGCAGCACCGCCCACACCACACCGATGGCCAGCTGGGGCACCGCCTCACGCATCGCGTTGCCGAGCCGGTCGATGTCGGTCGTGATCCGGGACAGCAGGTCACCCGTCCCGGCCCGCTCCAGCACACCGGGCGGCAGCCCGACCGACCGCACCAGGAAGTCCTCGCGCAGATCGGCCAGCATCCGCTCGCCGAGCATCGCTCCGCGCAGCCGCACCTGCCGCACGAACACCGCCTGGACGACCAGCGCCAGCACGAACAGTGCGGCGGTGGGACCCAGGTGGAGCTCCCGTGCGCGGTCAGAGACGCGCTCCACCAGGCCGCCCAGCAGATACGGGCCCACCATCGAGGAGATCACCGCGACGGTGTTCACCGTGATCAGGAGCACGAAGGCCCTGCGATGCCTGCGGAGGAGCTCGCCCACATAGGTGCGGACGGTGGCGGGCGCGCCCACGGGCAGGGTGCCTGCCGTGGTCGGGGCCGCCGGGTCGTAGGACGGTGGCGCCACGCCGATCATGCTGTCTCCTCGATCTCCACGAGCTGGTCCAGACCGGCCAGGTCGTCCGTCCCGGCCCGTGCCCCGTTCTCCACCCGGGGCCGCGCCTCGGTCCTCGCCCCGGTCTCCGTCTCCGTCTCGCGGGTCACCACGGCCCGGTACCGGGGCTCGGTACGCACCAGTTCGCGGTGGCCGCCGACGGCCACGACCGTCCCGTCGTGCAGGAAGACCACCTGGTCCGCCCGGTCCAGCAGCAGGGGCGACGAGGTGAGGACCACGGTCGTGCGGCCCGACCGCAGCCCTCGCAGACCCTCGGCGATCCGGGCCTCGGTGTGCGAGTCGACGGCGGAGGTCGGCTCGTCCAGAACGAGGACCTCCGGGTCGGTGACCAGCGACCGGGCCAGTGACAGCCGCTGCCGCTGGCCGCCGGAGAGGGACCGTCCGCGCTCGGTGAGCTGTGCGTCCATCGGGTCCGCGACGTCGAGCGAACCCTGCACCAGTGCCGCCAGTACGTCCCCGCACTGCGCGGCGTCCAGCGCCTCGCGTGCCGGGACGGCCCCGGACGCGGGCACGTCGAGCAGTTCGCGCAGCGTGCCGGACAGCAGCACCGGATCCTTGTCCTGGACGAGGACGCAGCCGCGCGCGGAGTCCAGCGGCAGCTCGTCGAGCGGCACGCCGCCGAGCAGCACCGAGCCGTCCCGCTCGGCGTGCGTGGTGTGCGCCGCGTGCCCGCCGAGCCGCTCGGCGAGGTGTCCCGCCGCGTCCGGATCCCCGCACACCACCGCGGTGAGCCGGCCCGCCGGGGCGAGCAGACCGGTCGCCGGATCGTACAGGTCGCCGGAAGGCCGCTCGGGGCCGCGCGTACCGGCGGTGTCCGTGGCCCGTTCCAGTGACAGCACCCGTGCAGCCCGCTTGGCCGACGGCCGGGAGAAGGAGTAGGCCATCGCGATCTCCTCGAAGTGGCGCAGAGGGTACGCGAGCAGCATCACCGAGCTGTAGACGGTGACCAGTTCACCCACGGTGATCCGCCCCTGACGGGCCAGGTGAACTCCGTAGCAGACCACGGTGATCAGCAGAAGTCCCGGCAGCAGCACCTGGATCGCGGCGATCAGGGACCACATCCGGGCACTGCGCACGGCGGCGTGGCGGACTTCCTGGGACGCGCGGCGGTAGCGGTCCAGGAACAGCTCCTCGCCTCCGATGCCGCGCAGCACACGCAGTCCGGCGACGGTGTCCGAGGCGAGTTCCGTGGCCCGGCCGGCCTTCTCCCGCTGGACGTCGGCCCGCCGGGTGGCGCGGGGCAGCAGCGGCAGGACCGCGAGCGCCAGCAGGGGCAGGCCCACGACGACGACCACACCGAGCGCGGGCTGGTAGAGAACCAGGCCGACGCAGACCAGCACGATGGTGACCAGGGCCGCGGTGAACCGGGACAGGGCCTCGACGAACCAGCCGATCTTCTCGACGTCACCGGTGGAGACGGCCACGACCTCGCCGGCCGCGACGCGCCGGGTCAGTGCGGAACCCAGGGTCGCGGCCCTGCGGGCCAGCAACTGCTGGACGCGGGCGGCCGCGGTGATCCAGTTGGTGACCGCGGCCCGGTGCAGGAAGGTGTCGCCGATCGCGTTGCCCGCGCAGGCCAGGGCCATGAGTCCGCCGGCCAGGGCGAGCCGGGTGCCGGAACGGTCGACGGCGGCCTGGACGCCGATGCCCACACAGAACGGGAGCGAGGCGACGGAGGCGAAGTGGAGCAGTCCCCAGGCCAGGGACTTGAGCTGGCCCGGCAGCTGATTCCGAAAGAGCCACCGCAGGAATCGAGGGCCCGAGCGGGCGTCGGGCACGCCCGGGTCGGGATACGGAAGGTCTTGGATCTGCATGACGTCCCAGGGGCTCGCGGAGGCGGGGCCGCGCGCCGTCCTCGGACGGCGGCGACAGCAAACCGTGACAGGTTGACGCCGTCTCGTGCCGTAAGGCAAACGATTTTTCACGCCGTCGCACAGGACCGGCGCGATCCGCCGGACGGGAACCTCGTGGCACACCGGACCGGACCGGCGCGGCAGGGGCCGCCGGGCGACCTCGACGCGGCACACCGGCCGACGGCGTCACGAGGCTTCGGAACAGATCCCCGCGCGGCGGCTCAGCAGGACGCGTCGCGGTGCTGCGGGGCGGCGGACGTGCCGTCGACCAGTGTGTCCAGCAGCGCGCCGAGAACCTCGCGCTGCTCGTCCGCCAGCGGAGCCAGGATCTCCTCCGCGGCGGCCCTGCGCGCGGCGTGGATCTCCCGCAGGGCCGCGTGTCCGTCGTCGGTGAGCTCGATCCGGATCACCCGCCGATTGGCCGGATCGGGCACCCGTCGCACCTTGCCGCCGGTCTCCAGCCCGTCGACCAGTGTGGTCACGGCGCGCGGCACGACCTCCAGCCGTTCGGCCAGGTCGGCCATGCGGGGCGGCGAGGCGTAGTGGGCGAGGCTGCGCAGCAGCCGGGACTGGGCCGGGGTGATGCCCAGCTCGCGCCGCACCAGATGGCGCTTCTGGATGCGGTGCACCCGGAGGGTCAGCCGAAGCAGCTGCTCGGCCAGCAGGCCGTCGGGGTCGGGGGTGGTCATGTGCGGAACAATATCAGCATGCCGTTCATTGTGAGTGTAGGTAACAATGAGCTAGGCTCCGCCGTCCCGGGACTCCCGGGACCGATCCCTGTCCGGCCCCCGGACCCGCCGGGCTCACGCCTCCGGCTTCCCGCTCCCGAGCCCTCGAAGGAGACCATGCACCCCGACCATGAACCCGCCTGGAGCGCACCCGCGGGCGCCGAGGAGCAGCCCCGGCAGGTACGCCGCATCCTGCGGCTGTTCCGTCCCTACCGGGGCCGCCTCGCGATCGTCGGTCTGCTCGTCGGAGCGGCGTCGCTCGTCTCGGTCGCCACCCCGTTCCTGCTCAAGGCGATCCTCGACGTCGCGATCCCCGAGGGACGCACCGGACTCCTCAGCCTGCTGGCCCTCGGCATGATCCTCGGCGCCGTCCTCACCAGTGTCTTCGGCGTGCTCCAGACGCTGATCTCCACGACCGTGGGCCAGCGCGTGATGCACGATCTGCGCACCGCCGTCTACGACCGGCTCCAGCACATGTCGCTCGCCTTCTTCACCCGCACCCGCACCGGCGAGGTCCAGTCCCGCATCGCCAACGACATCGGAGGCATGCAGGCCACCGTGACCTCCACGGCGACCTCCCTGGTCTCCAACCTCACCAGCGTCGTCGCCACCGTCGTCGCGATGCTCGTCCTCGAATGGCGGCTGACCGTCGTCTCACTGGTCCTGCTGCCGGCCTTCGTGTGGATCAGCCGTCGTGTCGGCAACGAACGCAAGAAGATCACCACCCGGCGTCAGAAGCAGATGGCCTCGATGGCCGCCACGATCACCGAGTCGCTGTCGGTCAGCGGCATCCTGCTGGGCCGCACCATGGGCCGGTCCGACTCGCTGACCAGTGCCTTCGCCGAGGAGTCCGACCGCCTGGTGGACCTGGAGGTCCGCTCGAACATGGCCGGCCGCTGGCGCATGGCCGTCATCACGATCGTCATGGCCGCCATGCCCGCCGTCATCTACTGGACCGCGGGCATCGCCCTGAGTACGGGAGGGCCCGGGGTCTCCATCGGGACGATCGTCGCCTTCGTCTCGCTCCAGCAGGGCCTGTTCCGGCCGGCCGTGAGCCTGCTGTCGACCGGGGTCCAGATCCAGGCCTCGCTCGCGCTGTTCCAGCGCATCTTCGAGTATCTCGACCTTCCCGTGGAGATCACCGAGCGCGCGGATCCGGTCCACCTCGACCGGGTCGGCGGCGAGGTCCGGTTCGAGAACGTCACCTTCGGCTACGACGGCAAGGGCGGCCCCGTCCTCGACGGAATCGACATCACTGTCCCCGCCGGCACCAGCCTCGCGGTGGTCGGCTCGACCGGCGCCGGCAAGTCCACGCTGGGCCACCTCGTGCCACGGCTGTACGACGTCACCGGGGGCAGGGTCACGCTCGACGGTGTCGACGTGCGCGACCTCGACTTCGACACCCTGGCGCGCGCGGTCGGCGTCGTCTCCCAGGAGACGTACCTCTTCCACGCCTCCGTCGCCGACAACCTGCGGTTCGCGAAGCCCGACGCCACGGACGAGGAACTCCACGCGGCGGCCCGGGCGGCGCAGATCCACGACCACATCGCCGCCCTGCCCGACGGGTACGACACCGTCGTGGGGGAGCGAGGCCACCGCTTCTCCGGCGGTGAGAAGCAGCGCCTGGCGATCGCCCGGACCATTCTGCGGGACCCGCCCGTGCTCGTCCTCGACGAGGCCACCAGCGCGCTCGACACCCGTACCGAGGCCGCCGTCCAGCAGGCCATCGACGCGCTGTCGGCCGACCGGACCACGCTCACCATCGCCCACCGGCTCTCCACCGTCCGCGGTGCCGACCAGATCGTGGTGCTCGACGCGGGACGCGCGGTCGAACGCGGCACGCACGAGGAACTCCTGGAGCGGGACGGACGGTACGCGGCCCTCGTCCGCAGGGACGCCCAACTGGAGTCGACAAGATGAAAATATGCCAGGTTTGTGGCGATATGCGGGTTACCGTGCCCGCATGCAGACGAACACTCCGTCACGAAGCACGATCCGACTGACGCGCCGGGGGCGGCTCGCCCTCATCGCGACCGGGGCCGTCGTGGCCGGTACCGCCGTGGCGGTGCCCCTGCTCGTCCTGGGCGACGACGGCGACTCCCGCCCCACGACCCTGGTGATCCCGGAGGGCCGACGGGCGAGCCAGGTGTACGCGGCCGTCGACAAGGCCCTCGAACTGCCCGCGGGAAGCACGAGGAAGTCCCTCGCGAAGGCCGGCCTCGAGCTGCCGGCCGACGCCGAGGGGAATCCGGAGGGCTACCTCTTCCCGGGGACGTATCCGCTGAAGGAGAAGGCGACACCGGAGCAGTTGCTGGCGCTGATGGTCGAGGCGGCCAACAAGAAGTTCAACGGAGCCCCCGTCGCCGCCGGGGCACAGCGCAACGCGATGAACGTCTACCAGGCCGTCACCATCGCGAGCATCGTCCAGGCCGAGGCGTCCACCAAGGCCGACATGGGCAAGGTGGCCCGGGTGATCTTCAACCGCCTGGAGCGCGGGATGCCGTTGCAGATGGACTCGACGGTCGACTACGCCCTGGGCCGTTCGACGCCCGGCGTCAAGGAGACCGACATCGGGGCCGACAGCCCCTACAACTCCTATACCCGCATGGGGCTGCCGCCGACCCCGATCGACAACCCCGGCGAGGAGGCGATGCGCGCGGCGATCAATCCGACGCCGGGTGACTGGCTGTACTTCGTCACGGTCAAGCCGGGCGACACCCGCTTCACCGCCGACCACAAGGAACACCAGAGCGACGTTGCCGAGTTCACCGCGCGGCAGAAGGAGCAGCGGGAGAGGCACGAACAGCCGGCGGAGAAGTGAGACGAGCCGCACCGGTCGTCCGCGTCGGACCGCGGCGCGCTCCCCGGCCGGCCCTCTCAGACCGTGACGCGCTCCTCTGCCAGCAGGCGCCTGATGTCCCGTACGGCCGCACGCCCGGCGCGGTTGGCGCCGACGGTGCTGGCCGAGGGCCCGTAGCCGACGAGGTGCACGCGCGGATCGGCGACCGCCCGGGTGCCCTCGACCCGGATGCCGCCACCGGGTTCCCGCAGCCGCAGCGGGGTGAGGTGGTCGACGGCCGGACGGAAGCCGGTGGCCCACAGGATGACGTCGGCCGCCACCCGCCGCCCGTCCTTCCACTCCACACCCTCCCGCGTGATCCGGTCGAACATCGGCCGGCGCTCCAGCACCCCGTCGGCGATGTTCCGGCGGATCGCGCCGGTCAGCGGCAGCCCCGTGACCGAGACGACACTGCGCGGCGGCAGCCCCTGCCGCACCCGCTCCTCGACCAGTGCCACGGCCGCCCGTCCCGCGTCCTCGTCGAAAGGGCCCTCGCGGTAGACCGGAGGCCGCCGCGTCACCCAGGTGGTCTCCGCCGCGTACGGGGCGATCTCCATCAGGTGCTGGGTGGCCGAGGCGCCTCCTCCCACCACGACGACCCGCCGGCCGGCGAACGCCTCGGGGCCCGGGTACCGGGCGGTGTGCAACTGCCTCCCCCGGAACGTCTCCTGGCCCTCGTAGCGCGGCCAGAACGGTCGGTCCCAGGTGCCGGTGGCGTTGATCAGCGTCCGCGTCGACCAGGTGCCCGCCGAGGTCTCCACGAGCAGCCGCCCGCCGGTCCCCTCCCGTACCGCCCGCACCTTCACCGGCCGCCTCACCCGCAGGTCGAACGTCCGCTCGTAGCGGTCGAAGTACTCGGTGACGACCTCGGAGGACGGCCGGGCCGGGTCGGCGTCCGTGAGTTCCATGCCGGGCAGCGAGTGCATCCCGTGCACCTTGTCGTACGTGAGCGAGGGCCAGCGGTACCGCCAGGCCCCGCCGGGGCCCGGGTTGTGGTCGAGCACCACGAAGTCGCGCCCCGGCTCGAACCCGGTGCGCCGCAGGTGATGGGCGCCGGACAGCCCTGCCTGTCCGGCGCCCACGACGACGACCCGGACCTCGGCCGCGCGGTCCTGCGCGGCCCGGTCCTCGGGCACCGCAGCCTCGCTCATGCAGTTCATATTTCTACTAACGCTGCTGAGGGTTGCACGTCTTCCCACGGACCGCCGCGGCCGTCCGGGAGACCGCGGATCCCGAGGACCTCCGGCTCATGGGCCAGGATGGGGCGTATGTCAGATGCCTTCAACACCCGGGTCCTGAACGTCGCCACCGGCTCCGTGGAGCGGATCGCCGACATCACCCGCGACTGCGACTCCTTCCTGCGCGAGGTGGCGGCCGGCCGTGACGGACTGCTCAACGTCTTCGTCCCGCACGCCACCGCCGGCGTCGCCGTCATCGAGACCGGCGCCGGCAGCGACGACGACCTCCTCGCGGCCCTGCACAGCCTGCTGCCGGCCGACGACCGCTGGCAGCACCGCCACGGCAGCCCCGGCCACGGCCGCGATCACGTCCTGCCCGCCATCGTCCCGCCGCACGCCACCCTGCCCGTACTGGGCGGACAACTGGAACTGGGCACCTGGCAGTCCGTGTGCCTGGTCGACACGAACCGCGACAACCCGGACCGCCGGGTCAGGCTGAGCTTCCTCGGAGGCCGGTGAGCCGGAACGGGGCCCGCTCCCGGCGCTTCACCGCGCAGGTGTGTCCGGCGCCCCTGTCGCCCTGTCACTCTGCCGACGGGTCACTGCTCGCCGCGGACGACGGCGACCGGGCAGCCGGCGTGGTACAGCAGCGCCTGGCTCACCGAACCCAGCAGCATCCCGGTGAACCCGCCGTGCCCCCGGGCCCCGGCCACCACCAACTGGGCTTCCTCGGCGGCGCCGAGCAGTGCGTTCCGTACCCGGGACCGCTCGAGCCGCAGCTCCACGGGCACCTCCGGACGCGCGGCCCGCCAAGGAGCCACCGTATCCTCCAGCCGGCGCCGGTGCTTCTTCCGGAGCTGATCAAGGTCGACCGCCACGTTCAGCGGGTCGGCCGGGCCCTCGTACGGTGTCGGCTCGCTCCAGGTGTTCCACACGTGCAGCGCGATCAGCGGGGCTTCCCGCAGCCCCGCCTCGGTGAAGGCGAACTCGCCCGCCGCGGCCCCGGCGGGCGAACCGTCCACGGCGAGCAGCACGGGTCCCCGCGGACCGGGCCGGCCCCGGACCGCCATGACCGGGCAGTCCGCGTGGGCGGCCAGCCGGACGACCGTCGAGCCGAGCAGCAGATCCCCGAGCCGGGTGTGGCCCCGCCCGCCGACCACCGCCAGTACCGCGTGGCGCGATTCGCTCCGCAGCACGGTCAGGGTGCCCCCGGACGCCACGGTCCTGGTCACCTCCAGGCCCGGCGCACGGTCATGGGCCCGCCGTTCGGCCTGAGCCAGGACGCCGTGGACCATCGGGTCCAGGTCGGCGGAGTGGCTGAAGGCGTGCACGATCCGCAGCTCCGCGCCGCGCAGGCGCGCCTCATGTGCCGCGACGTCCACCGCGGCGAGGCTGGACGGCGACCCGTCCACACCGACGATCACCGCGTCGTCCACCATTCCCTCCCGTCCGTCCCCGGTACGCCCTGAGTACCCGCGGGTGGAGACGGAACACCCCGTGCGGACCCCTGCTCGCCCCCGCACACAGGGCGAGTGAACGAGCAGGAAGGGAGAGGGAGGAGGGGGAAACAGGAAGGGAGAGGGAGGAAGGGGAAAGCGGGACGCGCGCGGGGTCTACGCGTCCCCGTCCTTCTCCCCGCCGCCGCGGACGACCGCCACCGGGCAGTGGGCGTGGTGCAGCATCGCCTGGCTGACCGAGCCGAGCAGCAGTCCGGAGAACCCGCCCCGCCCCCGGGCCCCGACCACCAGCAGCTGAGCCGTACGGCTCGCCCCGATGAGCGCTTCGCGTGTGCCGCCGTGCACCACCTCGTGCCGCACCTTCACACCGGGGTGCCGCTCCTGCCGGCCGGCCAGCGCCTCGGACAGCAGACGCTCCTCGGCCGCCCCCAGCTCGCCGGGCCGGCTCGCGTAGGGCGCCTTCTCGTCCTGCGGCGTGGGCGCGGGCGCGTTCCAGCTGGTCCAGGAGTGCAGCGCGACCAGTTCGGCCCCGCGCAGCGACGCCTCGGCGAAGGCGAAGTCGATCGCCTTCGCACCCGCCGGGGAACCGTCGACCCCGAGCACCACCGGCCCGTCCGCGGCTCCCGTCTCCCGCACGACCAGCACCGGGCACCGCCCGTGACTCGCCAGATGCACCGCCGTCGATCCCACCAGGAGTCCGATGAAACCGCCCATGCCGCGCGATCCGACGACCACGAGCTCCGCGTCGCGGGACTGGGCCTCCAGCACGGTCAGCGGTTCGCCCGTCACCACGGCGTGCGAGACCTCCACGTCCGGTGCCACGGACTCGGCGTGCGCCACCGCCTCGGCCACCAGCTTCTCGGCCATGGTCCGCAGACCGCCCTCGGGCGGTCCCAGCGGCGAGGCGCCCAGTGGCACATGCATGGCGGGCCAGAGGAACGCGTGCACCACTCGCAGCCCGGCCCCGCGCCGCCGGGCCTCCACCGCCGCGGCCCCCACCGCGGCCAGGCCCGATGCCGACCCGTCGACTCCCACAACGATCAGACCACTCATCACGCCTCCAGAATCAGTGCGTCACGGAAATGCTCCCACGCGCGTGTCCCTCCGCCATGGGTCCCATGGGGCACACCCCGCCGCCGGACGGACCCGGAGGCTCCCGAGCCGCGGGTCCGGGCCCCGGCCGGTGCGGTGGGCGACCGGTGGCCGTTGCGCCTGCTGCCCGTCCGTGGCAATACCCGACATCCCGGTGAGCTCGCGGGATGACACCATGTCCTGCCTGGGGCCGTCCACCAGCGTGATGAGGGCCCTCAGTCATACACGGACGACCAGAAGAAGACCGGGAAGGGGACGGGCTGTGCCTGCTCCACGGATGAGCACCACGCCACTGCCGGGCATCGGCGTGAAGTACGATCTCACCACGCGTGAGCACCAGCACCTGTCCGTGGTCGCGCACCGGGACGGTGCCCGCACGGTCAACGTCTACCGTCCCGACGACCCGGACGCCTGTGCCCAGTCGCTGCGGCTGAGCGTCGCCGAATCGGCCGCCCTGGTCGACGCGCTGATGCCCGCTCACCACAGCCCGAACGTGCTGCACACGACCGACCTGGGACTGGTCGCCGAGCGCATCGAGCTGTCCGCCGCCTCGCACTGGAACGGCAGGGTGCTGGGCGAGACGAGGGTGCGCAGCGACACCGGCTCCTCGATCGTGGCCGTACTGCGCCGGGCCGAGGCGATCCCGTCGCCGCCGCCCGACTTCCGGCTGGCGGGCGGTGACACGCTCATCGTCATCGGGACGCGCGAGGGCATCGAGAACGCCGCCGAGATCCTCGGGCGGGAATGAGCGCATGCACTCTTCCGCGATCTTCCTGATCGAGTTCGGCGCGATCATTCTCGGACTCGGTCTCCTGGGGCGCCTCGCCGGGCGCCTGCGGTTCTCCCCGATCCCGCTCTACCTGCTGGCCGGCCTGGCCTTCGGCGAGGGCGGGCTGCTGCCGCTCGGCGCGAGCGAGGAGTTCGTCGCGATCGGCGCAGAGATCGGCGTGATCCTGCTGCTGCTCATGCTCGGCCTCGAGTACACCGCCAGTGACCTGGTCTCCAACCTCAAGACCCAGTACCCGGCCGGCCTGGTCGACATGCTGCTGAACGCCGTCCCGGGCGCGATCCTCGCCCTGCTGCTCGGCTGGGGCCCGGTCGCCGCCGTGGTCCTCGCCGGCGTCACCTGGATCTCCTCCTCCGGCGTCATCGCCAAGATCCTCAACGACCTCGGACGGCTCGGCAACCGGGAGACCCCGGTCATCCTCAGCATCCTCGTGCTGGAGGACCTGGCGATGGCGGTCTACCTGCCGATCATCACCGCCCTGCTGGCCGGCGTCAGCCTGGCCGCGGGAAGCGTCACGCTGGCCGTCGCGCTCGGTGCCGCCGGACTCGTCCTCTTCGTCGCCGTCCGCTACGGGCGGGTCATCTCACGCTTCGTCTCCAGCGACGACCCGGAGAAACTGCTGCTGGTGGTCCTCGGCCTGGCCCTGCTCATCGCCGGTCTCGCCCAGCAGTTGCAGGTGTCGGCCGCCGTCGGGGCGTTCCTCGTGGGCATCGCCCTGTCCGGCGAGGCGGCCGAGGGCGCGCACAGCCTGCTGGCCCCGCTGCGTGACCTGTTCGCCGCGGTGTTCTTCGTCTTCTTCGGACTGCACACCGACCCGCAGTCCATCCCGCCGGTGATCCTGCCCGCCTTCGTGCTGGCCGTCGTCACCGCGCTGACGAAGACAGCCACCGGCTGGTGGGCCGCCCGACGGGCCGGAATCTCCGGGAAGGGACGCTGGCGCGCGGGCGGCGCGCTGGTCGCCCGCGGCGAGTTCTCCATCGTCATCGCCGGACTCGCGGTCACTGCGGGCATCGAGCCCCAGCTCGGCCCGCTGGCCACCTCCTACGTCCTGATCCTGGTCCTCCTGGGCCCGCTCACCGCCCGCTACACCGAGCCCATCGCCCTCCGCCTGACCAGGAAGAAGACCCCTGTGAGCGCCACGGCCACCCCTGCCGGGGCCGTACCCGCCCTGGAGACGCTGGAGCCGGTCGAGGACGGCAAGAGCGAACGGCCGTAGCACGGGACCCGTCCCTCTCCGTGGCACGGGTCCCGTGTTCCCACCCCGAGCGGGGGCGTGGAGCACGGGACCTTCTTGGTGTTCGGTGAGGTGACCCCGGGCCTGGGGCCTGTGGCGGAAGTGGCGTCGTCGCCCGAGGGGCGGTCGCGCGGTGTCATGGGCCCCTGCCCGAGCGAAGCCGAGAGCTCGGGGGAGCGTGCGCTCCCGGCGCGACGCCCAAAAGCTCTCGTACCGGGCGTACCCGGGCTTCCGGGTGGTGCGGATGCGGGGACGGCGGGAGTGCGTGCCGGGAGCATGCGGCAGGCGCCACTCCCGCCCCCGGCCCTAGCCGTCCAGCCGGACCGGCATCAGCAGGGAGAACGTGTCCTCGTCGTCCGGCCGGCGGATCGCGAGGGGCGCCGTGGGGGCGCCGAACTCCAGGACCAGCCGCTCCCGGGCCCCGGCGTCGAGGGCCTCCAGCAGGAACGCGCGGTTGACCGCGAGACGGCCACCGTCCCCGTCCGCACCGTCGTCGCAGACGCGCACCGTGCCGTCGGCGCCGGCCTCGATCACACTGACGTCGTAGAGCGCCCCGTCCTCCTCGCGCACCTCGCCCGTGCGGACGGGGCCCTCCTGCACCGCTTCCCGGAAGCCGGCCACGTCGACCGGGGCGCGGCGCCCGGCGGGAAGACCGACCAGACGGCGGTAGTCCGGGAACTCGTGATCGAGGACCCGACCGGCCACCTGGCGGCCCCCCTCGGTCTCCAGCGTCACCCGGTCGCCGTCGACGGCGAGCCGTACGGGCTCGGGGCCTCCGGCCAGCGCACGCATGGCGTCGACGAGCGGCAGCGGCACGAGGACCCGCACGGGGGACCCGCTGTGCACGGTGACCGGGACCCGCGCGACGGCCAGCCGGTACCGGTCGGTCGCCACCAGGCGCAGCGCCTCGCCCTCGAGGTCGAAGAGGATCCCGCCGAGCATCGGCAGCTCGGGGCCGGTACCGGCCGCGAAGCGGACCGCGTCCAACGCGGCGGCCAGCTCGGGCGAGGCAAGGGCCGACCGGGCCGAGGAGGTACGGAGCGAGGTCATGGGGTTCTCCCTGTCGTCGAGTAGGGCTCGGAGCGTGGAGAACTCACCGCGGGCACGGGACAACCCCTGTTCCAGCCGGCGCAGGTGCGCCTGAAGAAGCTGCCGTACGAGGTCGGTGTCCGTGCCGGCCCAGCCGGCCAGCACCAGCCGGATGTCGGCCAGCGGCATGCCGGTCCGCCGCAACCGCGCCAGCAGCCGGGCCTCGTCCAGCTGCCCGGGGGCGTACCAGCGGTAGCCGCTCACCGGATCGACCCAGGCGGGGACCAGCACACCCGCACGGTCGTAGAACCGCAGGGCACTCACGCTCAGTCCGCAGTCCCGGGCCGTCTCACCAATGCTGCGCATCTCGCTCTCCACGCCCACGACCCTCGTGCCTCGACAAGGTCGAGGGTCAACCCGGACCCGGAAAGGCCCGGCGACGGCCGGTCCGCTTGCTCACCGTGCCCGGCTGCGGCACCCGCGGTCGTCGCGGGGATCCACAGCAGGCGACGGGCTCGTCCGCGTCACTTCAAGGACACGGACGAGCCCGTCGTCACACTCGGGAACACGGTGACGCCACACGGCCGCGAGCGCCACGAACGCGGCCCACCCGTCCCGGCGGATCCGCAGCACGGGGCCGTCGCCCACGGTCTTGGAGTCCCGTACGTACACGGCGCCCGCCCCGGCGGCCACCTCGACGCAGTCGCCGCCGTTGGTTCCGCTGTAGCTGCTCTTGAACCACGCGAGGTCGTCGGACTGCTCAATGTGCTGGCCGATGCTCACAGCTCCCCTGCCATGTGCCTGATGAGGCGCGAGGATTCCTCGGTACTGAGGGCCTGCGTCCGCAGCGTCCCATACCGAAGCCAGAACTCGCTCACCTGCCGTCGGCGGGGCGAAGGGCTGCTGCCAGGACCACCCGCCGCATCTGTGCCGTCCGCGCGCAGGAACTGGGCCGGCAATCCCGAGCACCGCGACATGCTCGCCATGAACGGTGACCGGCGTCTGCGTGATCAGTCCTGCTGAGCGCACGAAAAGACCTCCGTATGATCCCTGGACGGTCGTGAGGGAAGTCTCTCGGTCGGTCGTAGCGGGCCTTACGCCCGTGGCGGGAC
Source organism: Streptomyces sp. NEAU-W12 (assembly GCF_026242095.1). Lineage (NCBI taxonomy): Bacteria > Bacillati > Actinomycetota > Actinomycetes > Kitasatosporales > Streptomycetaceae > Streptomyces > Streptomyces sp. NEAU-W12. The sequence continues at coordinate 101,533 of NZ_JAPJDM010000010.1, read as the reverse complement.
GGCAGGGCGAGTTCAGAGCTGGGTTTCGCCGCCGTCCACGGCCAGCTCGATGCCGGTGGTGTACGTGGCGTCGAAGGCGAGGAATGCGGCCGCCTTGGCGAACTCCTCGACCGTGCCGTAACGCCCCATGGGGTTGCTCGCGGTCCGCTCCGCCCTGAACTGTTCGGCGGCCTCTTCGGGCAAGTTCATCCTTTCCAGAATCCCCGAGTCGATGGGACCCGGGCTGATCGCGTTGACACGAATACCTCGCGGAAGCAGTTCGCGGGAGAAGGTGCGGGCCATCGAGCGCAGCGCCGCTTTGCCGGCCGCGTAGACGCTGGTGTCCACCAAGCCGATGACGTTCGCGATCGAGGTGGTGAGGACGACGCCGGCGTCCGTGCTCAGCAGCGGGGCGAGCTTCTGCAGAGTGAAGAAGGCGCCCTTGACGTTGATCGCGAACAGTTCGTCGTATGCCTCCTCGGTCGTCGACTCCAGGGGCGTCAGGGCGGAGATTCCGGCGTTGACGAACAGAGCCTCGATCGAGCCGAGCTCGCTCTTCACGCGGTCGGCGAGCGTGTCCAGGTCGGGCAGTGAGGCCACATCGCTCCGGACGGCCACGGCATTCTCGCCGAGCCGCTTGCGCGCCGCGTCGAGCGTGTCCTGAGACCGGCCGGTGATCACCACACGGGCTCCGCCTTGCACCAGCAGCTCCGCTACCGCGAGCCCCATGCCGCTGCTGCCACCCGTGATCACCACATTCTTGTCGCTGTACTTACCCATGCCGAGGTTGCTCCGTTCCATCATCGAAAACGTGGTGATATGTCTGGATGTTGCGGTTCGTGAAGTGAATCAGCGGCGGTTTTCGATCGTCATGTCGCCTGTGGTGACGGCGCGGATGTGGTCGCTGGCGAGCAGGCCGTGCGGATTGCCGAGGTCGATGGCGCTGACCTCGTCGAGGCGGGCCAGCTGGGAGGGAGCGAGGTCGACCTGCAGTGCGCCCAGGTTGTCCTCCAGTTGCGCGACGGTGCGGGCGCCGATGATGGGTGCCGTTACGCCCGGGGAGCGCAGGTTCCAGGCCAGTGCGACCTGGGCAGGTGTGTGGCCCAGCTCCGAGGCCACCTCCTTTACCACATCGGCGATGGCGAGATTACGGTCGGTGACCCATCCCAGGGCGGCGTTGAGGCTTTTGCGGTTGCCGGCGGTCTCGCCGGCGATCGGGCCCACAGGGTTCTGGTCCTCCCTGCTGTACTTGCCGGTGAGCACCCCGCCGCCCAGCGGGGAGAAGGAGACCACACCCAGCCCCATCTCGCGTGCCATGGGGATCAGGTCACGCTCCCCGGTACGCTCGATCAGGCTGTACTCCATCTCCAGTGCGACCAGCGGCGACCAGCCACGCAGGTCGGCGATCGCCTGCATGCGCGACACCTGCCAGGCAGGGGCGCTGGAGATCCCCACATACAGAACCTTGCCCTGCCTCACCAGGTCGTCCAGGCCGCGCAGGATCTCCTCCACCGGCGTCCTGAAGTCCCATACATTCAGATAGAGCAGATCGATGTAGTCCGTGTTCAGCTGCCGCAGACTGGCTTCCACCGACGCCAGCATGCTCTTGCGGTGCGTACCCCCGGAATTGGGGTCACCGGGCTGGCGCAGCGTCGAGTACTTCGTCGCCAGGACCATTTCGGGGCGGTTGGTGCGGGTGAACTCGCCCAGCAGCCGCTCGGAACTGCCGTTGGTGTAGGTGCTGGCGGTGTCGAAGAAGTTGCCGCCGAGCTCGGTGTAGCGGTCGAAGAGCTTGCGCGCCTCCTCCCGCTCGGCGCCCCAGCCCCAGTCGTTGCCGAAGGTGGCCGTGCCCAGCGCCAGCGGTGAGACCCGCAGCCCGGAACGGCCCAGCAGCCGGTAGGTGTCGAGAGTGAGGGGCATGACGTCCTCCTGTGGTGGTGGTACGTGGCTGGTGGTGGTGCGTGGCGTTCGAGAGGTGCGGGCCGGTCGACCGGCATGTGCCCGTGTGTCAGGCGCCGAGCCCGTAGCCGCCGGCCACGGCGAGGTCCTGACCGGTGATGTAGCCGGCGGCGTCCGAGGCGAGGAAGGCGACTGCTTCCGCAACCTCCTGGCTGGATCCGAAGCGCTCGAAGGGGATCTTCGCGCGCATGGCGTCCCGACCGCTCTGGGGCACTCCCAGCTTGTCGAACAGCGGGGTGTCGGTGGCCCCGGGGCTCACGGCGTTGACGCGAATTCCGCGCGGAGCCAGTTCGAGCGCGAGCGAGGGCAGCATCGCCAACAGCGCGCCGCGTGTCCCCGCCCCCACTGTGGCGCCGGGGCTGCCGCGACGGGATCCGATGCCCACGGTCAGGACGATCGAGCTGCCGTCGTTCATGAGGGGAAGGGCTTTTTGGAGGGCGAAGTACTGGCCCTTGAAGTTGAGGTCGGCGTGCTCGTCGAACGATTCCTCCGTCACCTCGGCTACCGGTGCCGGACGGAATACCCCGGCGTTGAGGAAGAGCAGGTCCAGTGACCCGAACCGCGCCGACACCGCCGACATCAGAGCGTCGGTGTCGGAGAGCACGCGCGCGTCGGATCGGACGACGAGCACGTCGTCGGGGAGCTCGGACCGTGCCCGTGTGAGGGAATCAGGATTCTGTCCGGTGACCGCGACCTGGTAGCCGCGGGCGTGCAGCAGCTCGGCCGTCGCTCTGCCGATCCCGGTCGTCCCCCCGGTGATGAGCGCTGTAGGCATGGCAAACCTTTCGTCGCTGAAGCAGCCGGCGAGACTGCTTCACAAACGGGGGACTCCCCGTTTGCGTCACCGTACACTGAACCGGGGACATCCCCAATTCGTTCCCGAGTCTCATCCGGCACTCACGATCGCGAAGGCCATGACACCTCCACGCAGCACCCTGCGCGCCGACGCGCAGCGCAACCGCGAGCAGCTGATCGTCACGGCCGCCGAAGTCTTCGCCTCCGGACGCGCGATCTCGCTGGATGCGATCGCCAAGCGCGCGGGAGTGGGGAGTGCCACCCTGTACCGGCACTTCCCCACCCGAGAGGATCTGGTCGAAGAGGTCTACCGGGACCAGATCCGCCCCTTGCGCGAGGACGCGCGCACCCTGCTGGCCACCGAGCCGCCCGCACAGGCCCTCCACGCGTGGATGCTCCGATTCGCCGACTGGGCCGGCGAACGACGCGGCATCTGCGAGGCCCTGGTGGCCATGAGCGCTTCCGGCCGTTTCGGCACCGGACCGGTCTGTGACGAGGTCCAGCAGGTCCTGGCGATGGTGCTCAAGGCCGGCGCCACAGCAGGAGAACTGCGCAGCGACATCGACCCGACCGACGTGGGCGGCATCCTCGCCGGTTTGCTTTCCGTAGCCGGCGCACCCGAGCAGCGCCCCCAACTAAACCGCATGCTGGACGTCGTCGTCGACGGACTCAGGCCCCGCTAAGCGATACGCCAGCGGTTCGGCGAGACGTCGGCCTATGCCGGACGACATGGCTGCTGCCGCGGCGGTCGTGGTACCCCAGACCTTGGTGAGGTCCCACGGGATGGTCGCCTACGTTCGGCTCGTTCCCCGCCTCGCGACGACGCCCGAAACGGCTCGGCAGGTGCTCCTGCCGTCCTGACCGCTCAAGAGCCCGGCCGTTCTCCTGGGGCGGGGGCTTGATTCTCGGCTCGGATCATTCGACGCAGGCCGCTCCGCCAACCGCCCTGGCCAACCTGCCCGGCCGCACCCGCGCCTGTGTCCTCGGCCACCTCACCCAGCCGACCAGCACGACCGAACTGGCTCAGCGGTTGGAAGTCACTTCCGGCACGGTGAGCCGGCACCTCGGCGTCCTGCACCGCGCCGGACTGGTCACCCGGGCCCGGCACGGACACCTCGTGCTCTACCTGCGCAGCCCCCTCGGCGACCAGTTACTGACGTGACGTGGCGAGCCCAGAGGGACCGCGGGACAGGTCTCGAAGTCCTGACTGTCTGGCAATCACCTACGGCGACGGGCGGCTTCGCGCCCCGGCGCGCAGTCATGGTGATAGATATTTCTATGTTCCGAAAGGGGTACTGCAGGTTCGTGTCCCCCGGGTCCGCGCCCTGGGGCGTTCCACTCGAACGAGAACACCCCCGAAGGGAAAATCCCTTCGGGGGTGTTCGACGTCAGGGGGCGTGACGTGAGGGGAGGGGAGGGGAGGGTGCGCCGGGGTCAGCCGGTCTGCTTCGCGCGCTCCGCGTCCCGCTGCTTGATGCGCTCCGCCTCCTTGCGTACCTCCGCCTGAGTGGCCTGCTCACGCTCCAGCCACTCGGGGCGCTCCTCCCTGAGGGCGTCGATCTGCTCCGTGGTGAGCGGCTCGGTGATTCCGCCGCGGGCAAGACCGGCGATGGAGACGCCCAGCCTCGACGCGACCACGGGGCGGGGGTGCGGACCGTTGCGCCGCAGGTCCTGCAGCCACTGGGGCGGGTCTGCCTGGAGCGCGTTCAGCTCGGCGCGAGAGACGACACCCTCCCGGAACTCGGCGGGGGTGGCCTCGAGGTACACACCCAGTTTCTTCGCCGCGGTCGCGGGCTTCATCGTCTGGGTGTTTTGGTGCGACGTCATGGTGTCCAGGGTATCGACCGTACGCGCGACCGCCGACCACCACCGGCGGGCGCGGCCGGCCCTCAGGCCGTCGCCGGCGGTCCGGGCCCGTGGCCACGGACGGTAGCCTGGCAGGGTGACAGCCTCGGATGTGTCCCCGTCGTTCCGGCTCGTGTACGCACCCGGGGTGATGCCCGGCAAGTGGGTGCGCGTCTGGAACGAGCGGCTGCCCGGTGTCCCGCTGACCCTCACCCAGGCGCCCGCCGCTCGGACGGCCGGCCTGCTGCTGGCCGGTGACGCCGACGCGGGTCTCGTCCGGCTGCCCGTCGACCGGACGGTGCTCAGCGCGATCCCCCTCTACACCGAGCAGACGGTCGTCGTGGTCCCCAGGGACCACATCGTGACGGCGGTCGACGAGGTGTCCCCGGAGGACCTGGCCGACGAGATCCTGTTGCACCCCCTCGACGACGTGCTCACCTGGGAGACCCTGCCCGGGAGGCCCGCCCTCGAACGCCCCTCCACCACCGCCGACGCCGTCGAGCTCGTCGCGGCCGGGATCGGCGTGCTCGTCGTACCGCTGTCCCTGGCGCGGCTGCACCACCGCAAGGACCTCACCCACCGGCCGCTCAAGGGCGCTCCCGAGTCGAGTGTGGCACTGGCCTGGCCCGAGGACGCGACCACCGACCTGGTGGAGGAGTTCATCGGGATCGTCCGCGGCCGGACCGTCAACAGCACCCGGGGCCGCACCCGGCCCCAGCCTTCCGCGGCGCAGGGGAAGTCCGAGGAGAAACCCGGACGGGCCGCCGGGAAGGGCGGAGCCGGGGCCCGGCGCCGGCAGGGGGCGGGAGGGCCGGACGGCCGCGGGAGGCGGAAGGGCACCGGCACCGGCGGTACACCGAAGAACCCGCGCCGGGGCAAACCCCGCCGCGGGTCCTGAGCCCGGGGCCCCGGATCCCGCGGGGCGTCTACTTCACCGTCGAGGCCGGCGTCGGCGCCGGGGAAACGGTGTTGAGGTCCTTCAGTTCCTCGGGGATCTCGAGCACCAGCACCGGGGCGCCCGCCGGCGGGGCTGGCGGCGTCACCTGTTCCCGGGGCATCTTGGGCGGGCTGGTCTGCTGGAAGTTGACCTGCTCGTGATTGACCAGCCCGGTCTTCTCCAGCACCGTGATGTGGTCGAGCACGGTGTCGTTGGCCTGGTCGGCCAGCTGCCGCACCAGGGTGTTCCTGGTGTTGGCCCGCACCTTGGCGATCGCCGGGAAGATCTGGCCGTGGGTCACCCGCATGATGTTCACCGCCAAGGTGTCGAATTCCTTGTCGTTGGTGGTCTTGATGCTCTCCACGAACTGTTCCTGCTGGGGCGAGGCCTGGTTGGGCAGGGTGATGCCCAGTTCGAGGGAGATCTTGCGGCAGCTCTCGTCGAGCCGCCCGTGCCCGACGACCAGGTGCTCGCCCGCCTCCTTCATCTCCGGCGTCGTACCCCGTTCCATCGCCAGCAGGCCCAGGGGGTGTTCCCACAGCCCGGCCGCGCGCACCTTGACCACGAAGTCGCGGTCGGCCTCGGTCAGCTGGCCGTACTGCGTGTTGGCGACGACCCGGTCCGGGGTGCTCGATGTGTTCTGCACGCCCAGCATGGTGGGGTAGGCGAGCGCGGAGAGGGTGAGAACCATGGCTCCGCCCACGAACGCGGTTCCTGCCGTGCTGCGCGAGATGCGCATCGTTCCTCCTGGTGTATCAACAGCCCAACACCAGGGAGTACGGACGGAAGTGGCGAGACAATCACCGTTCCGGAAGAAATCTTCTGCCGGGACGCGCACGGTCTCCCGCCGTACGGCCTCATGCCGCGTAGGAGGCGTTCCGTGCGGTACGCACCACCCTGTCACCGTCCGTGCCGCTCAGCAGGCCGGCGAGGACCCAGTCGGCGACCGTCGTCCGTACCCGCGTGACCAGCGCGTCCTTGCTGCCGAAGGGGGCTCCCGCCCAGATCTCGTCCAGTAGCGTGACGCCGTCGTTCCGGGCGGGGTTGGCGACGCCGGCGTCGGAGGTGCCGAAGACCACGCGGGGTTCCGAGCGCCGGAAGTAGGCGTGGGCCGGGTCCTCGGTCCCCTCGGCGAAGGGAGCGAACTCGACGCCGTCGAGGGTGTGGTGCAACGGCTTCCCGGCGACCGGGGTGAGCGAGGGCAGCAGATCGCCGGAGAGACCGGCGTTGCCGTACAGCGCGCACCGCAGGTGCTCGGTCGACGGGTCCAGGGCGACCAGGTTGACCGGACCCAGGAACAGGGTCTGCAGCGTGGGGTCGTCGGGCGTGCGCTCCGCCCTCAGCCGGAACGGCACCAGGACCCGCACGGTGTCACCGGCCCGCCAGGTCCGTCGGACGCCGAAGTAGCCGCCCGGGACCGGAGTCCCGGGCGCCGCCCGCCCGTTGACGGTCACCCGGAACCCGCCGGTCGCCCAGGACGGCACGCGCAGCAGCAGGGCGAACGAGGCGGGGCCGCCCCCGATGGTGAGCGTGCTGCCCTGCTCCTCGGGGAAGCGGGTGGTCTGCGTGACCGTGACGCTCTTCTCGGACCAGGTGAGTTCGGAGGGGCTGTAGAGGTTGACGTACAGGGCGCTCGCGTCGGCCTTCGCGAAGTACACCGAGTCCTGGTACTTCGTGGCGCTCTCCAGGCCGGTTCCCTCGCAGCACGTCGTGCCCTGCTTGGGCGTGTAGTCGCGCACGTGACCGGGCGACAGGCCGATGAAGTAGGTGACGAGCGGCTTCTCCGCGTCCGGCCGGTCCTGCTTGGAGCCGAGGACCTGGTTGTGCAGGGCCCGTTCGTAGTAGTCCATGTACGCCGGGTCCTGCTCGTGGAAGAACAGCGTCCTGCTCAGCTTGAGCATGTTGTACGCGCAGCAGGTCTCGGCCGTGGTGGCACCGATCGTGCCCGCGATGACATCGCGCGCCCGCCAGAACTCGCCGCTGCTGGTGCCGCCGATCCCGTACATGCGATGCGGGACGACCATGTGCCAGAAGTTCTTCGCGGCCGTGAGGTACCGCTCCTCGCCCGTCTCGTCGTGCAGCCGTACCAGGCCGGTGAAGACCGGGATGTGCTGGTTGGCGTGCAGTCCGTCGAGCACGTCGGTGTTCGCCGCGCAGGCGTCGATGAGCCGGTCCAGGTCGAACAGGCGGGCCAGGGCGAGGTGTTCGGCACGGCCGGTGAGCGTGTGCAGGTCGCAGACCGCCTCCACGATGCCGCCGAACTCTCCGCTGGAGAACAGCCCCCACATCCGCTGAAGGGTGGCCGCGGGCAGTACGGACAGCCGTGCGTGCATCCAGTCGCACAGGCCGGAGGCGAGATCGAGCGCGCGGTCGTCCCCGGTGGCGAGATGCGCGTCCAGGAGCCCCCGGAGAATCTTGTGCGCGGTGTAGTAGGGCGCCCACACCCGTGTGTAGTCGCTGCCGGTCATCGACTCCAGCTCGATGAACTGCGTCTCCGGGTACGCGGCCAGGAACCCCGGATGGCTCGGACCGCCCCAGGTGCGGCGCAGCGTCGCGTCGAGTCCGCGGCCGGAGGCGTCGGCGAAGGTCCCGCCGGACGTCTCGTCGAAGGAGTACGAGGCCAGGTCGCCCCGGCCGGTCGACGCGTCGGCGGCGCGGCGGTCGGCCAGCTCGGTGATCTCGGCCCCGGTCAGCGCGCGCGAGAAGACGTCGACCTCCTCGAAAGCGCCCGCGAACACCGGGTCGCCGGAGAAGTGGGAGCGGCCCAGCCAGTGGTGGGCGAGGGGGCCGAGGGACGCCGGGGTCAGGGTCAGGGACGTGTTGCGGGCCACGGCGGTGCCGTCGACGTAGAGGGTGCCGGCGGCGCCGTCCAGGGTGACGGCCAGGTGGCTCCACTCGCCGAGCGGCAGCGGCGCGGTGCCGTCGAGCCCCTGTTCACCGCCCGGCCCGGAGGCGGTCACGGCGAACCGGGGCACGCCGTTCGCGTTGCGGGCCGCCAGGTACAGGTAGCGGGTCGTGTCGTCGCCGAAGTCGAAGACCCGGGCCCAGACGGCGTCGTGGGCGGGCCGCACCCAGGCGGACAGCGTGAGCGCCGGGGCGGTGCCCAGAACGGCGGCGGGGAGGTCCACGTACTGGTGGGAGCCCCGTACCTGTTCCGCCGCCCGGCCGAACCGGCCGTCGACGCTCAGCACCGCCGGAGCGTGGCGCAGCGCCTCGCGCACCTCGGCCAGAGCCCCGACCACGGTCCCGATCCGGTCCGCGAACACCTGCTCCCCGGTGCTGCGGTACGCCTGTGCCAGCATGGTCAGGAAGTGGCCGGTGTAGTGGCCGCGCAGATTGCCGTTGGCCTCCCCGTCCAGCCCTTCCCAGCCGCCCGGGGCGACCGCACCGCCGGTGGGCAGGCCGGCGTTGGCGCGGAACACCTGGAGCAGCCGGTGGACGTCGTAGCCCCGGGCGTGGTCGAGCATCAGGTGCCGCTTGTCGGCGAAGACGCCGGGACCGAGCGTCACGTCCTCCAACCCGAACGGACGCACCGTCCAGGTGGACGGCACGACGGTGGTAAAGGCGGCGGCAGCACTGGTGGCGGCTGCCGCGGCGCCCGGTGGGCCCGGAGCGGCGGCGGCTCGCCCGGCGGCCTCGGCGGAGACCGCGGTCGCCGTCGCCGCGAGGGCCGCGGTCCGCAAGAGGGTTCGTCTGGAGAGGGGCCGTGCCATGAACGCTCCTCTGATCGGGACCTGGGTATCGGCGTGGGGTGGGGGCGCCGAGTCCAGGTGTTCGGCATTGCGAACGTCGTGCGATTGATCGACCAGACGATAAGGAGAGGGCGGGAGGGCGTCAACGGGTCGGAAGGGTGTCAACAGGCAGGGGGGACCGGATCCGGCCGTTCGCCGAAGACACCCGCCCGACGGGTCCCGGGCCCGCCGCCCGGCCGCTTCCGCCGTGTTGCGCGGCCCCGTCGGGCGGGCCCCGTCAGGCCGGCCGGGCGGCTCGCGTCAGCCACTCGTGCACGGCCCGTGCCGTGAACTCCCGCTGCCCGCCGCGCAGCAGCAGCGCGGCCGTGGCGAATTCCGGGGCGTCGGCCTGCGCCGCGACGTACGGGATCGCGATGCAGCGCATGCCGGCGGCGTGCGCGGCGGCGGCGCCCGGGGTGGCGTCCTCCAGCACCACGCAGTCGGCGGGGTCCGCCCCGAGCCGGCGGGCCGCCTCCAGGAAGACGTCGGGAGCGGGCTTGCCGCGCGGCACCTCCTCCGCCGAGACGGCTGTACGCAGGTGGGCGTCCAGGCCCGTGCCGGCCAGGATCGCCCCGATCGCCCCGGGCGAGGAGCCGGAGGCGACGGCCATCGGTACGTCGTCGGCGGCCAGCAGCTCGACGAACCGGCGCATCTCGGGGTACACGTGTGTCGAGGCGCCGGCCAGCCGGAGGTAGTGGCCGTTCTTGACTTCCAGCAGTTCCTCCACCGAGGCGTGCAGCCCGTAGCGCTCCCGCCAGTCGGTGATCGTCTCCCGGGTGCTGATCCCCACGTAGCGCTCGTGCTCCGTCCAGGAGAAGCCCGGCACGCCGTGCTCGGCGAGGGTCAGCCGGCCCGCCTCGTAGTAGTTCGGCTCGCTGTCCACGAGTGTTCCGTCGAGATCGAAGACGACCGCAAGTGTGCCGAAAGTGCTCATGGGGTCCAAGGATGCCAAGGTCCGGACGGTGGAGGGGCTCCCGGGCGGACTCTAGGAGCGAGCCGTCCGGCCGATCGACTTCACCAGCGGAAGCAACCGGTGCGGGACGCGCTCGCGCAGGGCCACCTCGGTGCGGGTGCGGACCACGCCGGGCAGGTTGATCAGCTTCTGGACCACGTCCTCGAGATGCGCGTTGTCACGCGCCACGACCCGGGTCAGCAGATCCCCGCCGCCGGTGATCGAGAACGCCTCGACGATCTCCGGCACGGCGGCGAGTTCGTCGCCGACCTCGTCCAGATGCCCCTGCGTGACCTCGATGTGCACGAACGCGAGCACCGGATGGCCCAGCGCGGCGGGGGAGAGGGTCGGACCCGTCCCCGTGATCACGCCGTCGCGCTCCATCCGGTCGAGACGGGCCTGGAGCGTGCCGCGCGCGATTCCGAGGACGCGGGCGTACTCCCGCACGCTGGTGCGCGGCTGCTCCAGCAGCAGTCGCAGGATGCGGGTGTCCAGATCGTCCACGGCCATGGTGCCCGGCCTCCTGTCCTGCGGGCTCGTCACCGGTGATCGCTCCCGACTGTACCAATGGCCGGCCAACTGTCCGTACCGTTGAGCCACACATCGTCGGCCGTTGGTACTCCACCGGCCACTCTCCGGCCACCTCTGCTGTGCCATTGGTCCAGCCAGAAAAAGGAGAGTTGAGCCAGCGGGGGCCGAGATGCTGAGATATGCGCATCGATGGCGCTGCGGACTCCGCGGCGCCTTTCTCGTGCCGACGCGCAACGGCGTCATGGCACGCAACCGCGCATCCGCGCACACCACGATTCTCCGAGGGGCGGTCGGCAGTGCTGAAGAGGGTGTTCACGGCCCCGGACCCGGGCCGGGCGCGGCTGCGCTTCGCCGCGCGGGCCGTGCTCGGCATCGGCCTGGCGGTCGCTGTCTGCGGCCTGGCCGGCCACTCGCTCACCGGCGTCGTCACCGGCGGGCTCGCCGCCCTCCTGGCCCTGTTCACCGTCACCGACGCCACCGTCCGCGGGCAGGCGCTCACCACCGCCCTGCTGCCCGCCGTCGGACTGCCCGTGCTCGCCGCCGCGGCCGGGCTGTACGACCACCCGGTGGCCCGGGACCTCACCTTTCTCGCCGTGGTCGGGCTGGGCGTCTACGTGCGGCGCTGGGGCCCGCGCGGGCACAGCCTCGGCGTGTTCGCGTTCATGACCTACTTCGTGGCGCAGTTCCTGCACGCGACCACGGACCAGCTGCCCGAGCTGTACGCCTCCGTCCTGCTGTCCGTGTCCACCGCGGCCGCGGTGCGCTTCGGGCTGTGGTGCTACGAGCGCCGCCTGCCTCCCGCGGTGGTGCCCGCCGCGCCCGGCGGTACCGGGCTGGCCCGCGTGACCACGCGGCAGGCGGTCCAGGCGACGGCCGGCGCGGGCTTCGCGCTCGTCGTGGGCCAGCTGGTGTCCGGCGAGCGCTGGTACTGGGCCGTCGGCGCCACCTGGTGGGTCTTCGTCAACACCACCTCGCGCGGCGAGACCCTGGTCCGGGGCTTCCGGCGGGTGCTGGGCACTGTCATCGGCATCGGCCTCGGCCTGCTCGTCGCGGTTCCCGCGCACGGCGACGGGCTCGCCACGGCGCTGGTCGTCGCGGTGTCCGTCTTCGGCATCTTCTACACGGCCGCCGTGTCCTACACCTGGATGATGCTCTGGGTGACGCTGCTCGCCGCCATGCTCTACGGCCTCCTGGGCGTGCTCGACCCCGGGTTGCTGGCCCTGCGGGTGGTGGAGACCGGCGTCGGAGCGCTCGGCGCCGGGCTGGCCGTGGCCCTCGTCCTGCCCGTGACCACCCACGGCGTCACCGACGCCTGGATCCAGCGGGCCCTGCGGTGCGTCCACGCGTGTACCGCGGAGGCGGCCGCGCGGCTGGCGGGAGCCGAGGGCGCCGACCCGGCGCCGAAGGTGGCCGAGCTGGAACAGCTGCTCGCCCGGGTGCGGCTCTCGGTCGCCCCCCTCGTGCACCCGCTGAACCCCATGCTCGGCCGCAAGCGGCGCGCCCGTGCGGTTCTCGCGCTGCTCGACGACTGCGCCCGGGAGATCCGCGGCCTGGTGCTCGTCGCCGCCGACCCGGAGGCCTCCCACGACGCCCGCCTGGCCGGTGCGTGCCGACGTGTGGAGAGGGCGGTCGAGGCGCTCACCGACGGCCGGGACGACATCACCGTACGGAGGCCCCCGGCAGCGACGGAACCGGCCCTGATCCATCTCCACGGCCTGGAACGGGCTCTCGCCGAACTCGCCGCGCCCCTGCGGGCCCCCTCCGGGTCTCCGCTGGTCGGTCCCTGAGGGCGGTGCTCCGAGCGGACGGGGGGCAGGTTCCCTCCTGGTCCAGACCTTCAGGGGTCGGCTGCTAGCGTCACCCCGGTCGGTGGGAAGCGAGAGGGGAGCAGGCGTGAGCGTGGGGGACACGGGTGTGCCGGACGGCGGACGACGACGGCGGGCGTTCATCGGGTCGTTCACGACGGCGGGCGGTCCGGGCGTCGTCACCGCGGACCTCAGCCCCGACGACGGCGCCCTGACCGTCCTGAACACCGTGAACGGTCTGCCCGACCCCTCCTGCCTGGCGCTCTCGCCCGACGGGCGGACCCTCTACGCGGTCAGCGAGACGACCGAAGGGGCCGTGGCCGCGTTCCGGCTGCCCGGGGCCGAGGACGGGGCAGGGGACGGAGCCGGGGACGCGGATGACATGCCGGAGCCGGCCGGGCCGGCGGTGCCGGTCCACGGGGACGGGCCGACCCATCTCTGCCTCTTCGCCGGACACGTCCTCACCGCCAACTACGGCTCGGGCAGCGTCACCGCCGTCCCCGTCCGCGCCGACGGGAGCCTGGCACGCTCCGCGTCGGGGGTGTTCCCGCACACCGGCCCGGGGGGCCGCCGGCAGCGGCCGCACGCACACCAGGTACAGCCCGACCCGAGCGGCCGCTGGGCGGTCGCCGTCGACCTCGGCACCGACTCGGTACGGGTGTACACGCTGGCCGACGGGACCCCCGCGCCGCACAGCGAGACGGTGCTGCGTGCCGGTTCGGGTCCGCGTCACCTCGCCTTCCACCCGGACGGCACGCGCGCGTACCTCCTCCACGAACTCACTCCCACCCTGACCGTCTGCCGCTGGGACACCGCCGGGGGCACGCTGCGGCCGCTCGCCGAGATCCCCGTCCTGCCCGGCGTCCCGTCCGGCGACGCCTACCCGTCGGGCGTCGCCGTCTCGCCCGACGGCCGCTTCGTATGGACCGCGACCCGTGGAGAGGACGTCCTGTCGGTGTTCGCGGTCGTCGACCGCCCGGACGGAGGCGACGGGGCGGCGGGGACGGACGGGGCGCCCGGTCTGCGGCTGATCACCACCGTGCCCTGCGGCGGCCACTGGCCCCGCGCGCTCGTCGAGTCCCACGGCTTCCTGTACGTGGCGAACGAGCGCTCCGGGGACGTGACCTGGTTCGCGATCGACCCGGACACGGGGACCCCCAGGCGCCGCGGCTCGATCCCTGTGACGGCGGCGTCCTGCGTGGTCGTCGGCTGAGCACCCAGGCCGCACGGCCCCGGCCGCGCACACCCGTTCGCGGGCACCCGTCCGCGCGCGCCGAAAGGCCCGCCCCGGTGACCGGAGCGGGCCTGTTCGGCGTCTGCGTCGTGGAGCGGATGAGCCCCGCCCGGGGTCAGTGCGCCGACGTGCTCTGCGCCTGCTGCGGGCTGATGCCCAGCGCGGAGGTGTACTTGGCCAGGGCGAGCTTGCCGATCGCCGGGTAGGGGCCCAGCGCCTCGGCGGCGGAGCACCCCAGCTCCTTCGCGGCCTCCTCGACCAGGCTCGCGTCGATCTCGGGGCCGATCAGGTACGGCGCGAGCGCCAGCTGCTGCGAACCGGAGCTGCGCAGCTGCTCGGCCACCGACGCGATCGACCCCTCCTCGTCCAGGGCCGCCGCCATCACCGGCACGGCGAGACGCGCGGCGAGCAGCATGCCGGTGATCCCGGCCGCCTGCACGGCCTCGTCACCGCCCACGGAGGCGAGGATGATGCCGTCCGCGGCGGTTGCCACGGTGAACAGACGGGCGCGGTCGGCGCGGGCCAGCCCGGCCTCGGACAGCCGTACGTGCAGCGCCTCGGCGAGCAGCGGGTGGGGACCGAGGACGTCGGTCAGCTCGGCGGCCACACGGCTGTCCATCACGGCCTGGCGGACCTGGCGCAGCAGCGCGCTGTCCGGACCGGCGAGCAGCGGCACGACGACGGCGGCGGGGCCGTCCGGCTCCTTGACGTCCATACCGGCCGCGCGGGCCTGCTCGAAGCGGGCGGTGCGCTCCTCGGCGGCGTGCGCCAGCACCGACTGCAGCGTGGGGAACTCCGCGTCGTCCCCGTCGAGGTAACCGATCCGGGCGTCCAGGCCGGGCAGCTCGGAACGGGCGATGCTGATGACCTCGTCGGCGAGGGAGCGGGTGGCACTGCTGGGAGTACCCGGCACGGCGAGGACGAGCGCGGGCGCGCCCTCGGGAGCCACCAGAGGCTCGGGACGGCGGTGCCGTCCGGGCTGGCGGGGGCGCGGCATTCGTACGGGCAGGCCGGACGCGGGCCCAGGGGGGGTGCTCATGGAGCGGAATGTTAGTGGTTTCCCGGGCTCCCCCGTTCGGGGAGGGTGCGCCTGCGCGGACTACGTCCTTATTTGTCTGATGTGTTATGTACGGACATCGGGCGCACCGGTGCCGCCCTCACCTGCCGGGCCCGTCACGTACAGCATCTTCTCGTCCCTCGGAAGGGTGAGCGAACCCGTCGCGAGGTCGGTGGCGATACGGACCGCCCCGTGCAACGGATCTCCTTCCGCGGCCAGCAGCCGTGCCCGTGGCAACCGTTTCGCCAGCTCCTCACCCAGGGGTACGAGGAGGGGGTCCCCCAGGTTGAGCAGACCACCGGTGAACGCAACCAGCTGCTCGCCCGAGCCTGCTTCCGAGCCCGAGCCCGAGCCCGAGCCCGAGCCCGGTTCCGGGCAGACGGCCACCGCCGAGTCCGCCATGTGCCGGGCGGCCGCCCGCAGAATGCCCGCGGCGACGGCGTCACGGTCGGCGCACTCGGCCACCCGGGGCGCGAAGGAGGCGAGAACGGCCGCCCGGTCGGTACGCGGATACAGGCGGCCGGGAAGGGACGCCGCCGGGCCGAACATTCCCTCGGCGCACTCCAGCAGCAGCCCGGAGCCGCCGTCCCGTCCGTCGTGCGCGCGCAGCGCCGCCTCCAGTCCGGCCCGCCCGATCCACGCGCCGCCGCCGCAGTCGCCGAGCAGATGTCCCCAGCCGTCCGCCCGGCGCCAGCCGGCCAGGTCGGTGCCGACGGCGATCAGGCCCGTACCGGCGGCGACCACGGCGCCCGGCCGCGGCCCCAGGGCGCCGACGTAGGCGGTGACGGCGTCCGCGGCCAGCGCGACGCGGCGCACTCCCAGTTCCCGGGCCAGCGCCCCCGGCAGTTCGGCGCGCAGCGCGTCCCCGAGGCTGGCCAGCCCGGCCGCACCGACGGCCGCCGTGTCCAGCCGACCGATGCCGGCCTCGGCGGCCAGTTCCCGCGCCATGGGCACCAGTTGTTCCGCCACATGGACGGGGTCGATCCCTCGGGAGCCGGTCCGCACCGGCTCCCCGGAGGCGCCCCGGGCGAGCGGGCCGCGCCCGGCGGCACCGACGACGACCCGCAGCCCCGAGCCTCCGGAGTCCACGGCGACGAATCCGGGCCCGGCGTCCCGCGCGCCTGACGCCGCCACCTCCTGCCGGACCGGCTGACCGCTGCTCGGCCGACCGCTCGTCTGCAGACCGTTGCCGGACGGACTCAACGGGCTCCCCTCTCTTCTCTCTTCCCTGGCCTCTGTCCCGACCTCGACGGGGAGGAAGAGTAGCGCCCCAGGACGCCCCCGGGGCCGGAAGCGGGCTGCTGGGCAAGGCATGTCGGTGGCAGCCAGTAGAGTGATCCACCGTGGCACCACGACCCTTGCACGAACTTGTTGAGCCCGGCTGGGCAAAGGCTCTGGAACCGGTGGCCGGGCGCGTCGCGGCCATGGGGGACTTCCTGCGCGCGGAGGTCGCGGCCGGCCGCACCTACCTGCCGGCGGGAGCGAACGTCCTACGGGCGTTCCAGCAGCCCTTCGACGACGTGAGGGTCCTGATCGTCGGTCAGGACCCCTATCCGACGCCGGGAATGGCGATCGGACTGAGCTTCGCGGTCTCACCGGACGTACGGTCGCTGCCGGGCAGCCTGGAGAACATCTACCGGGAGCTGAACGCGGACCTGGGCCTGCCCCGGCCCGTCAACGGTGATCTGACCCCGTGGACCGAACAGGGCGTCCTGCTGCTCAACCGGGCGCTCACCACCGCCCCGCGCAAGCCCGCCGCGCACCGGGGCAAGGGCTGGGAGGAAGTCACCGAGCAGGCCATCCGCGCCCTCGCCGTGCGGGGCGGACCCCTGGTGTCGATCCTGTGGGGGAGGGACGCGCGCAACCTGCGCCCACTGCTCGGGGACCACCCCGCGATCGAGTCGGCCCATCCCTCGCCGATGTCGGCGGACCGGGGCTTCTTCGGCTCGCGCCCGTTCAGCCGGGCCAACGACTACCTGGTCCGGCAGGGCGCCGCCCCCGTGGACTGGCGGCTGCCGTCCGTCCAGGAGGCGGACGCGCCGGCCGGTTAGAGCCGTCGGTGCGGGGGACCGGCAGGACTCCGGGCTCCCCAGGGGGCCGGCGTCACCCGACCAGGCCGACGTCCGCCCGGGCGCTCGCCCCGACGAGACGTCGACCTGTGTCGCCCCCGTGCCAAAGGACGCCGACGCGTGCCGGTCCAGGGGCACCGAGAACCTCCGAGAACGCTCCGGCCTCCGGTCGGGAGGAACCGGACTCCTGCGAAGCAGGGCAGAGGCGGGGGATCGCTGTCAGGGTGACGCGCCGTCCGCCACGACGGTGGTGTGCCCGGCCTCCAGTCGGTGGACGATCTCGGAGCCGAAAGACCCGCGGGCGGACTTGGCCTCTGTGACCGGCCCCTGCCATCCGTGGTTCACGGCAGCACGCGACCGGCGACGACCGGCTGACGCATCACCTGACCCACTACCGCCCCACCCCGGGCCCGGCGGTGCCGCACACTCACCGCGTCCCGTCAGGGGAGCACCGCGGCCCGGACGCACAGCACGTCCGGCAGGTGTGCGGCGAGCTGCTGCCAGCTGTCGCCGTCGTCCGCCGACGCGTACACCTCGCCGTTGCGGTTGCCGAAGTACACGCCCGCCGGGTCGGCGCCGTCGTGGCACATCGCGTCGCGCAGCACCGTGCCGTAATGGTCGCCCCGCGGCAGGCCCGCGCCGAGCGGCTCCCAGCTCCGGCCCGCGTCCGTCGTGCGGTAGACGCGGCAGCGCCGGCCGGCCGGTACGCGGTCGGAGTCGGCGTTGATCGGGAACACGTACGCCGTGTCACCCCGACGCGGATGGGCCACGACCGCGAAACCGAACGTCGACGGCAGCCCGGCACCGATGTCCGTCCACTGCGCGCCCGCGTCGTCGCTGCGGTACACACCCCAGTGGTTCTGCAGATACAGCCGGTCCGGCGTCACCGCGTCCCGGGCCACCTTGTGTACGCACTGGCCGAACTCCGGGTTCGGATCCGGCAGGAACACCGCGGAGACACCCGAGTTGGACGGGGCCCAGCTCGAACCGCCGTCCAGCGTGCGGAACACGCCCGCCGTGGACACGGCGACCGTCACCGCCCGCGGATCCCGCTCGTCGGTCAGCACGGTGTGCAGGCCCTCGCCGCCACCGCCCGGCACCCACTTGGAGCGGGTCGGGTGTTCCCACAGCGGCCGGACCAGATCGAAGGTCTCCCCGCGGTCCTCCGAGCGGTAGAGCGCGGCCGGTTCGGTGCCCGCGTACACCACGTCCGGCTCCGCGGCCGCCGGATGGAGCTGCCAGACCCGCTCCAGCGACGCCCCCGTGTCCTTGGGGAACTTGACGGCGGGCCGCGCCGGTTCGGTCCACGACCGGCCCAGGTCGTCGGAATGGAACACGGACGGGCCCCAGTGCGCGCTGTCACCGCCGACCAGCAGCCTCGGAACCGCGCCGCGGGTGTCGACGGCGACCGAGTACACCGCCTGCGCGTTGAAGTAGGGACTTTCGTCGAACTCCCAGCGGGTCCCCCGCCGACGCCCGATGAACAGGCCTTTACGGGTGCCCACGGCGAGCAGTACCTCGGACATGCCGATCACCTCCGCGACGTCTTCGTCGACGCCCTCGTTCAGGACATCCGTAAGTCTGCACCCCACCACTGACAGTCACCTCAGGATCAGGCGCCGACGCAGGTCAAAGCGGTGCGGCGGAACGTGAGGCGGGTGCGGCGGAGCCGTTGGGGAAAAACGTGGGACGGGCGGGGAACGGCCGTCGGACAGAGGACGGCGGCCGTGCGCAGCGCCACGCGGGCGCCGTGCACGGCCGCCTCCTTCACCGTGGGGGGCTGTCGGAAGGGTTACTGGTAGGTGATGTCGGACGATGCGTACTTGCAGTACGTACCGTCGGCGCCGGAACCGTTGTTGCTCGGCTCGTCGCCGTCGTCGTTGCCGATGTACTTCTGGCAGGGGACGATCTTCTTGCCGCTGTCCCCGACGATCCTGATGTTGCGCAGGGTCGCGCTGTCGCCGTAGTTGGTGTTGATGCCGGCGATCCTGCCGCCCTTCCAGCTCACCTCGACGGTGTTGAGGTTGATCGTGCGCTTGTACTGCGTCGAGCAGTTGCCGCAGGAGCGCACGAAGGTGCCGAAGTTCTTGACCGCGAAGTTCGACACGTTCAGCGTGCCGGCGCCGTTGAACTGGAACACCTTGTCGCTGGCTTCCTTGGCCCCGCCGCCGCTGACGGTGTAGACCGAGGACGACGACTTGCCCTTGAAGGTGGCCGCGTCCTCGCCGACGTCCTCCCACCACACGTTCTGCAGTGTGCAGGAGCCCGTGCAGTGGATGCCGTCGGCCGCGGGGGCGCCGAGGATGACGTTCTTCAGGACCGCGCCGTCCGCCAGTTGCAGGATCGGCCCCTGGTCCTCGTCCTGACCGCCCGAGCCCAGGTCGCCGGTGCCGTAGAGGCGCTTCATCCCGTAGTCCCTGGTACCGGACACCGGGATGGTGGAGGAGACGCCCTCGCTGCCGTTCGGGGTCGGCCAGGTGGCGGCGCTCGCCGAGGACGCCCCGGTGGTCATGAGCATGCCAATCGAGAGGCCGAGGGTGGCCAGCGCTCCGGTCAGTGCGCGCCCGCGGGCGCGTGGTCGTGTCGCGGAAGTCATGTTCCGGTTCCTTCTGTCGTGATGTGGGGGATGCGGCGACGTGGAGGACGCCGGGGCGGCACCGCGCCGCCCGGGCCGGTTCGCATCGCTGAACGGAACGTAGAGGGCAAGCGCTTTCTGGTCAACGCCTCGGGCAGCCGTATTCGGCCGTCTGTCAGGGCGGTCGTGAGGAGCAGCGGTGCAGCGGTCGGCGATGTCCGCGACGAGGACGTCGCCCGCCTCTCACCGTTCGTACGGCACCACACCGGCATGCTCGGCCGGTATCCCTTCCAGCTCCTGGGCTGCCGGACGGCCTGCGCGCGCCGCGCGACAAGGACGCCATCGACGACGAGTGATGCGGCAATGGCGTACGGCGTTGTCGGCTCGTCAGGGTCGTGACCATCTTGGCCAAGGCATACCTACTGGTCAGCGTCCCAGAAGGGGTTCCGGGAGCCGTCTCGCCGGTCAGGGCTGTGACGGCTTCGCGGGCCGGCCCGTCCCGTGCGCGGACCGGCTGTCGGGCGGCGTGTCATCAGGGTGGCGGCGGTGAGGGACGGCAGGAGAGGGTCATAGCCGTGTGGCCGTGCGGACCAGCCCGGCGAGGGCGAGGGAGCGGCTGTGCGCGGGCCAGGCGATGTGGGTGACGACGGAGGGCGCGTCGGTCAGGGGGACGGCGGTGTGCTCGGCCCACAGCCAGGCGCGGGCTGAGTCGGGGAAGACGGCCGCGGTGCGTCCGAGGGCGATCAGCTGGGCCAGTTGCGTCTGGTCGTGGATCTCGGGGCCCGGACCGGGAGGGTAGGTGCCGTCGCGGGACCAGCGGGCGAGCGGAAGATCGGGGATGCCGGTGATGTCGGCCAGGGACAGAGTCCTGTGCGCTGCGAGAGGGTGTCCGGCGGGCAGGACGGCGATCTGCCCCTCGGTCATCAGTTCCTCGCTGTCGAACCCGGCGAGGGAGTTGAACGGGGCGTGCATGAGCGCCACGTCGGCGCGGCCGTCGCGCAGCATCTCTCCCTGCTCGCACGTGCCGCTCGGCAGCACCTCGATCTCGGCGGCGTCGGGCTCGGCCGCGTAGGCGTCGAGGAGCTTGTGCAGCAGCTCGTGGGACGCGCCGGCCTTCACCGCCAGCACCAGGCGGCTGCGGGGGCCGCCGGGGCTGTCGGCACCACCGGCACGGCGGGTGCGGCGAGCGGCGGCGGCGGTCGCGTCGAGGGCCGCGCGGCCCTCGTGCAACAGCATCTCTCCGGCGCCGGTCAGGGCGACGCCGCGGCGGCTGCGGTCCAGCAGGCGAACACCAAGACGCCGCTCGAGCTGCTGGATCGCCCGGGAGAGCGGTGGCTGGGCCATGCCGAGGCGCTCGGCGGCGCGGCCGAAGTGCAGTTCCTCGGCAACGGCGACGAAGTACCTCAGCTCACGGGTCTCCAAGGTGTCCACAGCTACAGCGTACTCCTGTGATACCTGACGGGTATTACAGGGCACCGGGTCGGTATTGGATGCGCCGCTCGTCTGCGAGCGAACATCTACGGCATGGGCCAAGCGAAGTCCGCGCCGGTGACCGACGCGGACAGCTGCCCACGAAAAGCGGCACATCGCGTGACACGCAGCCCTCTGCAACATCCCGCCCAGCAGGAAAGACCAAAGACACAGCCATGAACACACCCTCCGCGTCATTGCCCGGCGGCACCTGGATGCTGGGCGATCTGAGCGTCACCCGTTTCGGTTACGGTGCCATGCAGCTCGCCGGCCCCGGGGTCATGGGCCCGCCCGCCGACCACGACGGTGCGCTCGCCGTCCTGCGCGAGGCCGCCAGCCTCGGGATCACCCACATCGACACCGCCGGCGCCTACGGACCACGCGTCACCAACCAGCTGATCCGTGAAGCGCTGCACCCCTGTCCCGCATCGCTGCACATCGTGACCAAGGTCGGCGCGGTCCGCGATCGGCAGGGCGGCTGGCCCCCTGCCCGGCAGCCCGAAGACCTGCGCCGCGCCGTCCACGAGAACCTCGAGGACCTCGGCCTCGATGCGCTCGACGTGGTCAACCTCCGGCTCGGCGACGCCCAGGGCCCCCGGCCCGGCTCGCTCGCCGAGCCCTTCGAGACCCTCGTCGAACTCCAGCAGCAGGGCCTGATCCGACACCTAGGAGTGAGCAACGCGACCGCGGAACAGGTCAGCGAGGCGCAGGCGATCGCACCGATCGTGTGCGTGCAGAACATGTACAACCTCGCCTACCGCCAGGACGACGAACTGATTGACGACCTCGCCACCAAGAACATCGCCTACGTGCCGTTCTTCCCGCTCGGCGGCTTCACCCCGCTGCAGTCCGCGGCGCTCTCTGCCGTGGCCACCCGGCTGAACTCGACGCCGATGTCGGTCGCCCTGGCATGGCTGCTGCGGCGGTCGCCGAACATCCTGCTCATCCCCGGCACCTCGTCTGTGACGCACCTGCGCGAGAACGTCGCCGGCGCGGGACTCCCGCTCTCCGACGAGGAACTCGCCGAGTTGGACAAGATCGGCCACTAGCAGGACCAAGGGCCGGCGGACGATGTGATGCAGGCAGCATGGTGCCGCCCGGTGGCGCCACCGGGCGGCACCACTGCGCCAGGGCCGGAGTTCAGCTCAAGGACGGCAAGGCGGCGGCCCTGCCGCAGATGACGGGGCCGCTTCGCACACGGCCTCCGAGCCGTTCCCGCAGGTCGCGACCGGCCCCCCGCGGGTAACAGGGCGTTGTCCGCGGAAGGCTTCGGACCGGTCCCGCGACCGGCGCCTCGTCAGCCGCCCACCGGTATGCCTGCCCCGCCCTGCCGTCCGGGCAGCCGGTACCGCCTACCGTCTCCGTGCGGCCTTTCCCGTCCACGCGGGCGGTAGTTCCTCACGGCGTGGACTGCGTCCGCTGCGCTGACAGGGTGCCGTCCGGCAGCCGGGGTGCGTGTTCGTTCGTATGGAAAGTGATCGCGTGCTTACGTAGCGCGCGTGCTTGAGGAATCTTTTCTCCATCTTTCCGATCGTTCTCCGGCGGACGGGGCGGTCTTCGTGTGGCCGGCCTGGGAGGTGCGGGAGGGCGAGCACGCGACGCGCTGGTTCCACGTGCGGCTCACCTTCGCCGACGGGGCCGGTGTGGAAGCGCTCGCCCTGGTGTCCGGGCTCTGCGTCTGCGTCGAGGACGTACGGGCCCGGCCCGCGTTGTCACTGGAGGATCTGGCGCTGTTCGCCGACTGGATCGAGGGGCCGCTCGCACGGGCGTGCGGTGCCGACGACGGGCCGGGCCTCGGCGACGGGACGGTCGGTGTCGTGGCGGCCGGGAGCGCATCGACCCCCGCCGTCCAGTCGGCTGCCGACGGCGACGCGGCGTCCGAGGGCGGCTCCGCCGCCCGGGCCCGGCCCCCCGGCGCGGGGGAGCCGGAGGCGCGCAGCCGCGCGGTCCGGCCGCGGGAGCCCGTGGGGAGACGTCTCGTGGCGCGGGAGTACCGCGCGGCCCAGGAGGAGGGCGTCGACCCGGTCCTCGCCGTGATGTGCGCGACCGGATACAGCCGGCGCGGAGCGCTCAGGGCCATCGGACGGGCGCGTGACGCGGGCCTGCTGACCCCGCGTCACATCCGGCGGTCGTCAGAGTAGGGAGCGCATCCGGGTGATCTCGCTCGTCTGCTGGGCGACCACGTCGTCCGCCATCTCCTCGACCCGAATGTTGTTGCCCTCCGACTTCACCTCCGTGGCCATGGTGATCGCCCCTTCGTGATGGGTGATCATCAATGTGAGGAAGAGCTGGTCGAAGGCCTTCCCCTCGGCCGCGCGGAGGTTCTTGAGCTGGCCCGGGGTCGCCATCCCGGGCATCGTCGCGTGGTCGTGTCCGTGGGAGTGCCCGTCGGCCTCCTTGGACTTGCCGTGTGCCATCAGCCAGCCCTCCATCGCCTTGATCTCCGGCTGCTGCGAGGCGGCGATCCGCTCGGCCAGTTTGACGATCTTCGTCGACTCGGCGCGGTCCGGGACGAGTTCGGTCATCTCCAGGGCCTGCGCGTGGTGCTCGATCATCATGCGGGAGTAGGAGACGTCCGCCGAGTTGGGGGAGTCGTCCTCGGCGCGCTGCTCCGCCGCCTCCTCGGCCGACAGGGTCCGGTTCCGCCCTCCGGGCTCGCCCGGCGCGATCACCGAAGGACCGTCCGCCGAGGCCGGCCCGGCGTCGTCCGTCCCGGAGTCGCAGCCCGTGAGCCCGAGTACGGCCAGGGCGATCAGCCCGGTCGCGACGACGGACACGCGTGACGCACGGCGGTGGAACACGGGACCTCCTGGGGCAGGTGGGCGGCACGGCACCTCGTGAGCGCTGACGACTGTCCTAGCACGCTTCCGCGGGGCAGTGATCAGAAAACTTCGTTGCGAGTGTGTTGCCCACTGTTGATATGTGCATGCTCAGGACCATACTGCCGGAGCGGAACCCGTTCCGAGCTGAACGGTACAAGGGAGGAAGACAGTGATCCTGTTGAATGTTCCCCGAACCCGGCGCAGACGGCTGGGAGTTGCCGCAGCGGCCGGTGGGCTGCTGGCGGCGCTCCTGACCGCCGCCCCGGCCGCGGCCACCCCCGACCCCGGGGACGCGCCGCCCTCTTCGAAGGAGATGCCGAAGAGCGCACAGGCAGAAGCACGCGAGGCCATCGCGGAGGGCGAGATACCCGCCCAGGACGAGATCGTCCACTCGGACAACATCCGCCATGTCGCGCACGTCCCCAAGGACGCGCTGACCGGCACCAATTCGGACCTGGCCTTCCAGGGCCGGTACGCCTTCGCCGGAAACTACGACGGCTTCACCATCTACGACATCAGCAACCCGAGGTCACCGAAGACGGTGTCCCAGGTGCTGTGCCCCGGCTCCCAGAACGACATCTCCGTCTCCGGCGATCTGCTGTTCCTCTCCACCGACTCCTCGCGCAGTGACAGCAGTTGCAACAGCACCACGCAGCCGGTGACCGAGAAGTCCTCGTGGGAGGGCATGAAGGTCTTCGACATCAGCGACAAGCGCAACCCGCGCTACGTCGCCGCCGTCGAGACCGCCTGCGGCTCGCACACCCACTCGCTGGTGCCCGAGGGCAGGAACGTCTACGTGTACGTCTCCTCGTACTCGCCGAACGCCGCCTACCCCGACTGCCAGCCGCCGCACGACGGCATCTCCGTCATCAAGGTGCCGCGCAAGGCCCCGCACCGGGCGGCCGTGGTCGGGTTCCCGGTGCTGTTCCCCGGCGAGGGGCCCGACGGCGGCGGCAACCCGGGCGGGCCCACCAACCCGGGTGTCTCCAAGACCACGGGCTGCCACGACATCACCGTGCTGCCCTCCAGGGACCTGGCGGCCGGCGCCTGCATGGGCGACGGCGTCCTGCTCTCCATCAAGGACCCCGAGCGCCCCAGGGTGATCGACCGGGTGCAGGACAACGTCAACTTCGCCTTCTGGCACTCGGCGACGTTCAACCAGCGGGCCGACAAGATCGTGTTCACCGACGAGCTGGGCGGCGGCGGCGCCGCCACCTGCAACGCCGAGGTCGGACCGGACCGCGGCGCGGACGGAATCTACGACGTCGTCGGCAAGGGTGACAAGCGCAAGCTCGTCTTCCGCAGCTACTTCAAGATCCCGCGTCACCAGGCCGACACCGAGAACTGCGTCGCCCACAACGGCTCGCTGATCCCGGTCAAGGGCAAGGACCTCATGGTCCAGGCCTGGTACCAGGGCGGGGTCTCCGTCTGGGACTTCACCAACTCCTCGAAGCCGAAGGAGATCGCCTACTTCGAGCGGGGGCCGCTGAGCACCGACCGGCTCGTCACCGGCGGTTCGTGGTCGGCGTACTACTACAACGGCTACATCTACTCGAACGACATGGCCAAGGGCTTCGACGTCCTGAAGATCGACGACCGGCGCACGGATCCGGCCCGCTGGGTCAAGATGCGTGAACTCAACGTGCAGACGCAGCCGGACTACTTCGACTGACCGTCCGGCTCGGGGCGACGGGAGGGCGCCAGGGACTCCTGCGCCGCCCCGGTCGCGAAGAACCGTGACACATCCGTCCGGTTCGGTGCGTCCGTGCCGCCCGCTCCCTCCGGGCCGGGCGTTCCGTGCGAGGGGTTCGGCCCGTCGCTCGGTTCCCCCTCCTGGGGCCGGTCCGTCGGACTCGTCGCACCCGTCCCGCCGGGCACCCCGGTGCCCGGCGGGACACCCAGTTCCCAGTCCAGCCGGTACCGCTGGAACAACTCCTCCCGCAGCACCGCGACGGGCATCGGCACACCTGGCACCAGCGCCGAGTAGACGGCGCCCATCAGTAGGGCGCGCAGCATCGGATAGTCGCTGTCGACCTGCGTCGAGCCGTACCGGGCGACGGTGTCGCTCAGCAGTTCCGCCAGCCGCCGCTGCTCGGGGCAGGGCAGGAAACCCTCGGCCTGCAGCAGCCCGGCCATGTGCTGGCGCATCAGTACGGGACGGTCCCGGGCCAGGCCCAGGATCGCGTCGATGGCCCGCGCCATCCGCTCCCGCCCGTCCTCGGTGCGCGGTTCCTGTTCCAGCGCCTCCTCGAGTGTCCGGTGCATCAGGCGGTGCACGGCGGACTGCACCAACTGGCGCTTCCCCGGGAAGTAGTACGACACCAGACCCCGTGCGGAACCCGCTCGGTCGGCGATGTCGCCGAGCGTCGTCGCGTCGTAACCGCGCTCGCTCACCAGCTCCACGGCGGCCTGCAGAAGCCGCTCCTTCGAACGCCTTCGCAACTCTTCATTGACCGAGGCGCTGCGCGGGGACATGCTGGACTCCTGCGTTGACTGGCTGGCAGCCAACTATACTCAGCGCATCCGGTCGGGCCCTTCGTGGGTCCACGCCGGGCTGCCGTCCTCCTCGGGCGGCGCGGGGGATCGCCCGAGGAGAGCGGCGGTGGCGCGGCGCGGGTCTTTTCGCTCAGGACACAGGGCCGCCAGGCCATCAGGACGCCGGGGCACCTCTCACGGTCACGGGTGCCGTTGCCCGTGGATCCGTACCCCCACCGCCACGACCACGAGGCCGAGGAGCCAGCCGCCGAGCACGTCCGTGGGCCAGTGGACGCCGAGCCAGACGCGGGTGAGGCCGACGCCGCCGACGGAGAGCGCCGCCAGGGCCACGGCCCAGACCCACAGGGTCCGGCCCACCCCGTGCCGGTGCAGCAGCCACAGCAGGAGACCGAAGGTGACGGCCGCGGTCATGGCGTGCCCCGAAGGGAACGCCGCGTAGTGGGCCGAGTCCACCGGGTCAGGCCACACGGGGCGGGCCCGGCCCACCACCGCCTTCAGGACCTGCTGCACCGCGGCCGCCACGGCGCACGTCACCACCAGCCACACCGCGGTCCACCGGGCCGTGTACCGGTACCACAGCAGCAGCGCGACCGCCCCGCACAGCAGGCGCATGGTCCATGGGTCCCAGACCCAGTCCGTCAGGACGCGTGCCGCCTGTGTCAGACCCGGTTCGTCGACCGCCCAGCGGTGGACGGCCGAGGCGATGTCGCGGTCCAGGCCGGTCAGCGGGCGCCACTTTGCGGCGACCAGGACCAGCAGAAGGGCCGAGCACACGGCCGGAACGCCGAGGAGGGCGGCGGACGGGCGGTGCTCCGGTGGACGGGGCGGTGGCTCGAGGTCGACGGGAGAGATGTGGGGGGATGGCATACAGCGATCCTCGCCGACCCACGGGGTCCGGAGCCAGTTCTCCGCCCGCCGGCGGTCTCATGGGCCCGGCCGGCCCTCCTCACCCTCTCGTCCCCGCGCCCCCGGGGCCCCGCCGGCCCCGTGTCCTCGGCGGGATCCGCCGGGCAGGCCCTACCCCAGCGCCCGCAGTCCCGGTACGAACGCCACCAGGACCGGGATCACCGGTACCAGCGACGCCACGGCGGTCAGCCGCAGCCGGTGCCACGCCGGGAGCCGGTTCGGGGGAGCCAGCAGCCGGTGCACCCGGGCCGGTACCTGGCCCCCCGGGGACGGGCAGGGGCCGAACACCCCACGGTGCTCGTTGAGCTCGACCAGCGCCAGGGCGGTCGTCAGCCGGCCGAAGCGGCGGGAAGCGGTGTCGTCGGCGGCGAGTTCGACCAGCCGGTGCATCTCGTCGCGGAACGCGGCGAACACCGGTACCTGCGGGAAACCGTCGGCGAGCGCGGAGGAGCAGTGCAGCAGCCAGTCGTGCCGGGCCTGCGCGTGCCCCCGCTCGTGTGCGAGGACGGCGTCCAGCCGGCGGCCCGTCAGGCGGCGCAGCGCGGCCGTGGTGACGACCAGTCGGGGCGGGGTGCCGGGCAGCCACCACGCGTCGGGGTGCTCGCCCTCCAGGACCACCAGCCGCTCGGCGCCGGGCTCCTCGCCGGGCAGCAGCGGCGCCCGCACCAGAAGCTCGGCCCGACGGGCCCGCCGCCGCGCCCGGGCCCGGACGACCTCACGGACCAGCATCGCCGCGGTCCACAGCCCGCCGCACGCCAGCACGACCGCGGTGGTCGCCGCCAGGGGCCCGGCCGTACCGAGGGCGTAGGCCTCCACGGCCCCGTGCGGTGCCGTGGCGAAGACCGGGCGGCCGATCACGTGCGAGGCGGCCGCCGCGCTGAACGTCATCGACAGGGCGCAGCACAGCAGCACCGCCGCGACCACGCACTGCCACACCCACAGCGCCACCACCGGCTCGCGGTCCGCCCAGTGGGCCCGCGCCAGCAACCGGGGGCCGGCGACGGCGATCAGGACGCCGAACAGCAACAGTGCCGCGGGGAGCATCATGCGTTCAGCCTAGGAGCGCACCCCACTCCCGGGTACGGCCCACCGGGGCGAAGTGACGCAGGCAACGGTCCCGTCCGGCGGCAGGCGGGCCGCCACCCGTCTCACATCGTCAGCAGCATCACCACCGTCGCGATGCCCATGGACAGTCGGCACGCCCGTGCCAGCTCCGGCCGGTCCCCCCAGCCCGGGGCCCTGACCGCCCCGGGTGGCGGCCTTCCCGCCACGGCGGTCACCGGCACCAGCCGTACACCCGTGACCAGCACGTATGCGGTGAAGTAGAGCAACAGCAGGCCGGTCAGCAGAGGGAGGCCCGCGCTCCCGTGCGCGTGCCCCGGCCCGGGGGAGAGGGGCATCGCCACCGCCATGTAGACCATGGCCGCGGCGCCCAGCGGATGGTGCAGATGCCGGGTGTCCCCGTGCGACGCCCACAGGGAGTGCAGCCCCGTCGCGCCGAACACCACCGCGTAGGCGGGCCACGCCCACGGGGGCGGAGTGAGGACCGCCGCCGGTACGGCCATCGCGGCCATGCCGAAGCCCATCAGTGCCTCGCCGCCCGCGCTGCGGCGCTGCTCCTCGACGCTGCTGCGCATCCGCAGCAGGCAGTAGGCGCCGGTCGCCGCGCAGAGCGCGACCAGCAGCCAGCCGGACACCGCCGGTCCGTGCACGCGAACCTCCCCTGGGGCCGTCCCCGCCGCATGGGAGGACCCCTCCACGGTCGGTCAAGGCATGCCCGCGCTCGAAGGCGTGCACGCGAGCGCACGGGGGTGCGCGAGGAGCATTCGGGGAGCACCGCAGAGCACGCATATATTTTACTGGCAAAAGAATTGGCGGTGTTGTACGCCATGAGCAGTGCGCCCCCCGGTTCCGGACCCGCCCCGAGACAGGGCCGATGTCCGGACCCCGACGGTTCCCGCTCGTCGACGTGCTGCGCGTCGGGCCGCCCTCCGGCGTCTGGTTCAAGCCCGCCTTCAGCGTGGTGGCAGCGGTCGCGCCGCCGGGCCGGATCCTCGTCGCCCTCGGCCGGCTCGACCTCGCGGTCTGCACCATGGCCGGATTCCTGTGCGCGCTCTGCGCCCCCAACCGTCCGTACGCCGTCCGTGCCAAGGCGCTCGCGGCATCACCCTGACCTGGAGCCGGACCGTGCAGCGGGTCGTCGGCAACCTCGTCGGCGTGCTGGTCTTCGCGGCCGTCACCCCCTCACCGGCCCCGGACCGCTCGCCCTCGTCCTGTGCTGTCTTGTCCCCGACTTCGGCGCCGAGGCGCTGATCGGCCGCACCTACTGGCTCGGCAGCGTCTGTGTCACCCCGCCGGCCCCGCTCGTCACCGGGGTCCCCGGCTACCAGGCGACCGGCCCCCTGGTCACCGACCGTGTGGTGGGCACCCTGGTCGGCGTGCTGGTCGGCTTCGGCGCCGCCCTGGCCGTCACCGACCGGTGGGCGGGCCGCCGCGCCGCGAACGCGCTCACCCCGGTGGGCCTGAGGCGTGGACACACGGCCCGGCTCCTGGCCGGCCGGCAGGCCGGTCCCGCCGCCCTGGAGACCGCGCGACGCGGCCTGGCCGTCGCCGGCGCCCACCTGCGGGCCACCGCCGACGCGGCCGCGGGTGAATGGTGGCTTCGCACGCTGTCGCGGGAACACGTGGTGCTCGCCGAGCAGGCGGGACACCGTACGCTCGCGCCGACGGTACGACGCCAGGGCCTCGCGGCCGGCTCCGGCACGGACGCGAACCAGGGCACAGACACGGACACGTACCCCGGTACGGGCCCGGACGCAGGCTCGGGCAGGAGTTCGGGTGGCGCCGCGAAGGCGGGCACCGGCACCGGCCAGGACCCGGGCGACGACACGGAGGATGTACGGCCATGACGGCTACCGAACGACTCCCGGCCGACGCGGGGCGCCCCGCCGAAGAGGTCCACCGGGCCGACGGAGGACCTCCGGCGGACGAGGGGCTCCCGGAGGGCGGTGCGGGAGTCCCCGCCGGCGAAGGCACACCGGCGGCCGGCCAGGACACCGTGGCCGAGGTGGTCCGGCAGTGGCGGGCCGTGCACCCCGGCCTCGACACCGGGCCCATGGAGGTCATCGGACGCATCAACCGCTGCGCCGCCCTGCTCCAGCAGGCCGAGGACGCCCCGTTCGGCCGGGCCGGACTGACCCGCCCGGAGTTCGACCTGCTCGGCGCGCTGCGCCGCACGGGGCGCGAACTCACCCCGGGTGAACTGGCGCGCGAGACCTTCTCCTCGGGCGCCGCCGTCACCAAACGCCTCAAGCGGCTCGGCGCGCACGGCCTGGTGGAGCGCCGCGGCGACCCCCGTGACCGCAGAGTGGCCCGAGTGCGCCTGACCGACGCCGGGCGGGACGCGATCGACGGGGTCGTTCCCGCGCAGCTCGCCTACGAGAGTGCCGTGCTGTCCGGCCTGGAGGGGCCGGCGCTCGACGAGCTGGCCTCGCTGCTCGGGGCGCTGCTGAGCCGGCTGGAAGGACGCCTGGGCGCCCCGCGGGCGTGACGAGCCCGGCCGAGGCCTCCGGAGTGACGCAGACCGTCTCAGATCCCCGGCCGGTAGCGCAGCGGATGATCGGCCGGGATCTCCACGAGGACGATCGGTGTGCCGTCCGGATCGGCGATCCACATCTCGATCAGGCCCCACGGCTCCTTCACCGGTGGCCGGACGATCTCGACGCCCTTGTCCCTCAGTTCCCCGTGGGCGGCCGTCACGTCCGCGACCTGGAGCCACAGCCTCGTCGCCGGATCCGCCGTGTCCGTGGCGGGGTCGGAGCGGCCGGACAGCTCCAGGAAGCCGCCGCCGAGGAAGTAGACCGTGCCGCGCTCCGGGCCGGTGGCGAACTCGCGGTACACCGCGAGGCCCAGCTGCTCGCCGTAGAAGACGCGGGAGCGTTCGGGATCGGTGGGGCGGAGGAGGACCCGGCTGCCCAGTACATGCACCATGCGGTCGAGCGTAGCGGCCGGGATAACCTCGTACCCGGAGAAACCCGAGCGGCGAAGCGGAGAAGTGCCCCATGGAATCCGTCACCGAGAGCGCACTCGTCTTCCGTGACGCCACCGACGCGGACGTGGACGACCTCGTCGCGCTGATCGAGGCGGCGTACCGGGGCGACTCCAGTCGGGCCGGGTGGACCACCGAGGCCGACATCCTCCAGGGGCAGCGGACCGACGCGGAGGGCGTACGGGAGGTCGTCAAGTCGCCGGGCAGCCGGCTGCTGACGGTGGAACGCGAGGGCCGGATCGTCGCCTGCTGCCAGCTCGAGCACCGCGGTGGGCACGCCTACTTCGGGATGTTCGCGGTCAGCCCCGGGCTCCAGGGCGCCGGGCTCGGCAAGACGATCATCGCTCACGCCGAGCGGCAGGTGCGGGACACCTGGGGCGCGCGCGAGATGCACATGACCGTGATCACGGCGCGCGAGGACCTGATCGCCTGGTACGAACGGCGTGGTTACCGCCGTACGGGCAGGACGAGTCCCTTTCCGTACGGCGACGAGCGGTTCGGCATTCCGCTCCGGGCCGACCTGCGGTTCGAGTTGCTGGTCAAGGAACTGCCCTGACCGTCGGAGGAGCCCTCCCGGACTCCACCCCTGCCGCCCCGTGCCGGTCCGACCGGCACGGGGCGGTCCCGATTGAGGCGGGACGCCCGGGCCGTCACGCGGTGAAGCGGCCGGTGCGCTTGATCTCCGGGTGGTCGGTGGTCGCGCCGTCGAGCCCGAGGGCCCGGACCAGTCTGAGCTGGTCCTGCGTGTTCACCACCCAGCCGATGATCCTCAGGTCGGCCTCGCGGGCCTGTTCGACGATCTCCAGGGTGAGGCGGCGGATGTTCAGGCAGACGGTCGACGCGCCGGCGCCGACGGCCCGTTCCACGACGTCCGTGCCGTAACGGCTCGCGACGAGCGCGGTGCGTACGCCGGGCACCAGGCGGGCGACCTCGGCGATCGCGTCGTCGTGGAACGAGGACACCTCGATCCGGCCCGCCAGATCCCGCCGGTTCATCACCTCGGCCAGCGCCCTGGCCGCCTGCACGTCCTTGATCTCGGCCTGCAGCGGCGCGTGGACGGTGTCCAGCACCTCCTCGAAGACGGGGACGTGCTCGCCGCGCCCGGCGTCCAGGGCGCGCAGTTCGGCGACGGTCCGGTCGGCGACCGGACCCGTGCCGTCCGTCGTGCGGTCCAGGTCCGTGTCGTGCATGACGACGAGCGTGCCGTCCTTGCTCAGATGCAGATCGAGCTCGATCACGTCGAGGCCTGCCTCCTGGGCGGCGACGAAGGACCGGAGGGTGTTCTCGGGCTCGACACCCATGACTCCGCGGTGACCGATGGTGAGGAAGTTCAAGATGCGACTCGCTTCCGTCGACGGAGACGCGGGACCGCGTCCCTGCGGCCCTCCTGGACCGTATCGCCTGTGCCCGCCCCGTCCAGATGCTGAACACCGAAGCCGAGGAGCGTCACCCAACCACGTGACGGGCAGGAAGAAATGCGGTGGCAGCCGGGGTGGCGCAGGATAATTTACGGAGGTGTCCCTTGCTGGGGGAAACCTCGTATGTATACGGTCGCTCCACGCAGTTTCTTCGCTGGAGGATGGGATATGACGGAAATTCTTGCGCAGGTGGGTACGGAGGGGCACGTTCCTTCGGCAGCCAGGGTGGTCGAGCACCCGGCGTGGCCCGTGCTCAAGGATGCCGTGGAGCGGATCAGGCCCTGGCAGGCGAAGGACGGGTCGATCGACCTCGACGCCGAGGGCGCCCCGGCCCGCGCCGAGGCCGAGGCGGAGGTGCGCCGGGTGACCGACGCCCTCGGCGAGCTGTCCCCGCTGCTCCCGCACGACCGCGCCTACCACGAGGCCCTGGCGAAGGACCTGGCCCGCTGGGCCGAAGGCGGCTTCGAGGTGCCCGACTTCCTGGACTCGCTGCTGGCCTTCCACCCCGCCGCGCACCGTGAGGACGGCCTCCAGCACCTGGTCGTCTTCCCGATGTACACGCAGAACGGCAACCCGGACCGCAACCTCGAGGCGGTCGTGCTGCGCATGGTGTGGCCGGACTGGCTGGCCGAGCTGGAGCGCACCCGCTACGACAACCCGCTGTTCTGCGGCATCTCGTTCGAGGACTTCACCGCGGGTTACGACACCAACTCGGCGGTGCTCTTCCCCGAGACCATCGCCGTGCGCGAGGCCCCCGAGCGGTTCACCTGGGGCGGCATCTTCTGCGACCGCGAGGCCGCCCGCTTCCGCCGGGTGTCCGCCGCCGCCGTCGGCCTCCTGGGCCTCGAGCTGCCCGAGGACGTCGCCGCACTGGTGCACGACCAGAAGCGCTGCGAAGAGGCGTTCGTCCTGTGGGACATGGTGCACGACCGCACCCACAGCCACGGCGACCTGCCCTTCGACCCGTTCATGATCAAGCAGCGCCAGCCGTTCTGGATGTACGGCCTGGAGGAGCTGCGCTGTGACCTCACCGCCTTCAGGGAGGCCGTCGAGCTCGCCGGCGACGGCGTCCCGCAGGCGCGCGACGTACAGGTCGCGGTGCTGTTCGACCGCATGTTCCGCTTCCCGGTCACCGGCGAGAGGGTCCGCAACTACGACGGCCTCGGCGGCCAGCTGCTCTTCGCCTACCTGCACAAGCACGACGTCGTCCGCTGGACCGACAACAAGCTCACCATCGACTGGGACCGCGCCCCGCGGGTCACCAACCAGCTGTGCGCCGAGATCGAGACGCTGTACCGCGAGGGTATCGACCGCCCCAAGCTCGTCCACTGGTTCGCCGGGTACGAGCTGGTCTCCCGCTACCTCTCCCCGCACCCGGGGTCCAAGTGGGCCAAGGGCCCCGACGCCCTGGACCTGACCCAGCCGCCGCGGAAACTCGTCGATGACGTGCTTCCGGACGAGTTTCCGCTGAGCATGTTCTATGAGGCACTGTCCAAGAAACTGAAGAACGTGATCGCCTCGACCCGGGGTATCACGGCGGACGGCGCCGAGCGGATCGCCGCGTGAGCGATCTCGTTCACACCACTGTGCAGGAGGCGATGACCATGGGGAACGGGGCGCTCGACGGTGCGGTGATCGCTGTGGCCGGCGCGGGGGGACCCGCGGGGCGGGCGGCCCTGCTCCGCCTGGCCGAGGCGGGGGCGGTCGTCGTCGGCTCCGACAACGAACCGGAGCGGCTGGCGGAGGCCGTGGACGCGGCGCGCTACGCGCACGGGGGCGCCACTGTCACCGGTGACACGGTCGACCTGCTCGACCTGGATTCCACCCGCGAGTGGGCCGCGCGTACCGAGAAGGAGTTCGGCCGCGTCGACGGCCTGGTCCATCTCGTCGGCGGCTGGCGCGGCAGCGAGACCTTCACCAAGACCAGGGTGGACGACTGGGACCTGCTGGAGCTGCTCCTGGTCCGCACCGTGCTGCACACCTCCCTCGCCTTCCACGAGGGACTGCAGCGCAGCGACCGGGGCCGGTACGTCCTGATCAGCGCGGCCGGGGCCAGCAAGCCCACCGCGGGCAACGCCGCCTACGCCGCGGCCAAGGCCGCCGCCGAGGCGTGGACGCTGGCCATGGGCGACTACTTCCGCAAGGCGGGGGGCGAGCAGGGGCCGACATCGGCGGCTGTGATCCTGGTGGTGAAGGCGTTGGTGCACGACGCGATGCGCGCCGAGCGCCCCAACGCGAAGTTCGCGGGCTTCACGGACGTCAGGGATCTCGCCGAGGCGATCGTCGGCGTCTGGGACAAGCCCGCCGCGGAATTGAACGGAAACCGTCTGTGGCTGACCGAGAAGCCGTGAACCCACCCCGGACCGACGCGCGCCGCCATCACGACCCGGACGTCCGCGGTTTCGCCAGCGACAACTACGCCGGAGTCCACCCGGAGGTGCTCGCCGCCCTGGCCCTGGCCAACGGCGGGCACCAGGTCGCGTACGGCGAGGACGCGTACACGGAGAACCTCCAGCAGGTGATCCGCAGCCATTTCGGCCCCACCGCCGAGGCCTTCCCGGTCTTCAACGGCACCGGTGCCAACGTCGTCGCGCTCCAGGCGGTCACCGACCGCTGGGGCGCCGTGATCTGCGCCGAGAGCGCGCACATCAACGTCGACGAGGGCGGGGCGCCGGAGCGTGTCGGAGGAATCAAGCTGCTCACCGTGCCGACCCCCGACGGCAAGCTCACCCCCGAGCTGATCGACCGGCAGGCGTACGGCTGGGAGGACGAGCACCGCGCGATGCCGCAGGTGGTGTCCATCGCCCAGGCCACCGAACTGGGCACGGTGTACACGCCCGACGAGATGCGCGCCCTCTGTGAGCACGCGCACGCCCACGGCATGAAGGTGCACGTCGACGGCTCGAGGCTGGCCAATGCCGCCGCCACCCTGGACGTGCCGATGCGCACCTTCACCAACGCGGCCGGCGTCGACCTCCTCTCCCTGGGCGGCACCAAGAACGGCGCCCTGTTCGGCGAGGCGGTCGTGGTGCTCAACCAGGACGCCGTCAGCCACATGAGGCATCTGCGCAAGCTGTCCATGCAGCTCGCGTCCAAGATGCGCTTCGTCTCGGTGCAGCTGGAGGCCCTGCTCGCGCGGGACCTGTGGCTGCGCAACGCCCGGCATGCCAACGAGATGGCCCAGCGCCTGGCCGAGGGCGTGCGCGCCGTGCACGGCGTGGAGATCCTCCACCCGGTCCAGGCCAACGCCGTCTTCGCCCGCCTGCCGCACGCCGTGACCGAGCGCCTGCAGAAGCGCTTCCGCTTCTACTTCTGGGACGAGACCGCGGGCGATGTCCGCTGGATGTGCGCCTTCGACACCACCGAGGACGACGTGGACACGTTCGTGGCGGCCCTCAAGGAGGAGATGGCCCGCTAGCCGCTCTCACGGAGCCTCCGCCAACTTGAGATCACAGGCCAAAGGGCTGGTGTGACCGGGTCTCGGGGTACTCGCGCCGGTCGTCGGCGGCGGTCTGCGGAGCAGATCGTCTGACGGAGCCGGACGGTTCGTTGGTTCCCGCTCGTCGGGGCCGGGCGGCCCTCTACGATCCGGCGCATGGACCCCGAGCTGCTGCAACGGATCACCGCGCGGCGCGCGGAACCGGACGAACTCGAAGAACAGCTGATCAAGCAGCTGGCGGAGGTGCGGGCCGAGCGGGCCGAACTCGCCGTCGCCGGGCGGGTCCTTGAGCGGGTGAGCGGACAGCTCGCTGACGGGCGTGCCTCGGTCGCTCCGACGCCCGGGCAGGTGGGCGGCCGGGCGGTGATGCTGATCCCGCACCGCGCACCGGCGGGGGAGGACCCCCCGCCCCGGGGCCCCCCCCGCGCGTTCTCGCCGCTGTGCGGCAGGCCGCCGGGCCGGACCCGGCCCGGCGGCCTGCGAGATGCTGGGAGACGACGTCACCGTGCGGGCCAAGCTGGAA
The DNA here is from genome assembly GCF_026242095.1 of Streptomyces sp. NEAU-W12. Lineage (NCBI taxonomy): Bacteria > Bacillati > Actinomycetota > Actinomycetes > Kitasatosporales > Streptomycetaceae > Streptomyces > Streptomyces sp. NEAU-W12. Next base: position 64,942 of record NZ_JAPJDM010000010.1, on the reverse strand, counting down.
CCACTGCACGGGAGGCTGGTCAGACCGACCGCGGCCGGCTGCGCAAACTGCCCGACGGCCGGTTCACCACCCGCCTGTGACCGGGGACGCTGTCGCCCGGAGTGGTGCGCCGCCGGCGTGACCACGGTGTCCCCGGCGGCCGTCATCGCACTGGACAGCCAGGCGGCTGGGGCGGCCCTGGACCGGCCCCATGCCGGCTGGCTCCCGAGCAGACCGGATCGTGGAAGGCCACCCGGCCACAGCAGGCTGGAACCGGTGAGCCGACCGCTCGGCCAGACGACCTGCTCCGCAGACTGTCGCCCTCGACCAGCGTGAGCACCCCGGAGGACTGTCACACCAGCCCTTCGACCTGCGATTGCAAGTTGGCGGAGGCGCACCGTGCGCGCACCGGCCGGTGCGGGGTGCGCATCGAGGGCCTGGCCGAAGCCGACGGCTTCCATCCGGCGCAGGACGCCGGCGACGGCCTCACCGCACTCCTCCGTCGTGAGGACCTGCGCGACGAAGACGATGATCGCGTGGGCGACACCTTCCGTCGCGCCCGGCCCGGCCCGCGCCTCGTCCACGAGCGCGACGTCTCCCGCACCTGACTCCGGGCCACCGGGCTCCGGGCAACCGGGTGCGCGGGGGCCGCCCGCGCACTCCGGCGGCGGGGCTTCTGCCTGCCTGCTCGTGGTCTGTGCCGGAACCGACCAGCTCGGTATCTGTTTTTGGACACCCGTGGTCGCAGGTTTCCCCACAGCAGCACTGCCTGTCACCGGAGCCCAGTAGAGTCCCTCCCGTTCCACTGCCAGGTGCCCTCGGCCGCCGAGGCCGGGCACGCGAGCCTGTCCAGAATGGGTGTGAAGTGAACAGTCACTTACGCCTGCGAATGCGTACGGCGACGGCGGTCCTCCGGACCAGGTTCGCCGCGACGGTCGGAACGGTCGCGATGCTCGCGGCCGTCCTCACCGGCACGACCGTCACCACGGCAAGCGCCGCCGAAGCCGCTTCCCCGCAGGCCGCGGCAGGCGGGTGGTCCTGCGGCGGGGAGCCGGTTCCCCCCGGGTACGTCATCACCTCGCTCAACCGCACCGGCTGCAACGGCAGGGGTTCCTGGTACCAGGAACCCGCCCGCGACGGCATCCGGACCTGCTCGGGCTCGCCGATCGTGCCCGGGTACGTCATCAGCGCCCACGACAAGTACGGTTGCGGCGGCATCGGTTCCTGGCGCCACAAGCTCGCCAAAGACGGCATCTGGACCTGCGCGGATTCACCGATCGTGCCCGGGTACGTCGTGACCGGCCATGACAAGTACGGTTGCGGCGGCATCGGCTCCTGGTACCGCAAGCTCGCCCGTGCCGGCCTGTACGTGTGCCCCACCTCGCCCGTCCCGCCCGGGTTCCGCGCCACCACGGGCAGTGCGAACCAGTGCAGCGGCCTCGGCGGAAGGCTCCTCGTCAACGCCTGACCCCGGTCAGACACACCTCACGCTTGCCGTAAGCGCGCTGAAGGCACCGCGATCCGTGTGGTGCCTTCAGCGCGTTCCCGGCAGCTTCGACGAGGCCGCGTCGGGACGGGCGCGCGTGCCAGTGGTGGCGGTGTGGGGCCGCGCCGGGCGTCAAGGCCCTGGTGGACGCGCTCGGGTGCGCGGCGCCCAGGGTGCGTCCGGTATCCACCTGGATTCCGGCTCGGTTGGGGCTTTTCACGAGGGAGGCTGGGGCGCTGTGCTGCCAGAACCTCGGAGTGCTGCACGGCCTGGTCGCCGTACGGTTCGACGGTACCTGGCACCGGCAGGACCCACGGGGTGGCAAACCGGCGCCCGGTTTGGCCTGGTCGGCGAGCGGCTCGTCTTCACGCCCGACCCTGCGGCCGCCGCTCCTGTACGCCGCACCGCGTCCCGTCGTACGGAAGGCGCTCCAGGCCGCCGTGGACGGCGCACACCTGCGGCGGACGCCTCCCGCCGCACTGCCGGACCTCGCCGGAGCGTGACGCCCCGGCGACGACGGGGCTCAGCGTGCCTCGGCCGCGCGGACCTGCTCCGGGGTCGGTGCCGTGCCGCCGAGGTGGGCCGGCATCCACCAGGTGTCGTCCGGGCCCTTGGGCCGCACCGGGTAGGAGCGCTGCGCGGCCTCCAGCAGTTCCTGGACCCGCTCCCGCAACTGCCGGGTGAGCGCGCCCGCGTACTTGTCCTTGGACGCCTCGACCGCCTCGCCGACGCGCATGGTGATCGGGGTGTGACTGCGCTTGAAGTTGCGGGGGTGCCCCTTGGTCCACAGCCGCTGAGTGCCCCACACCGCCATCGGGATCAGGGGCACGCCCGCCTCCTGCGCCATGCGCGCTGCACCCGACTTGAAGCTCTTCAGCGTGAAGGACTGGGAGATCGTCGCCTCCGGGAAGACGCCCACGATCTCGCCGGAACGCAGCGAGTCGAGCGCGTGCGCGTACGCCGCGTCCCCCTGCTTGCGGTCCACGGGAATGTGCTTCATCCCGCGCATCAGCGGACCCGAGATCTTGTGCCGGAAGACGGCGTCCTTCGCCATGAAGCGCACGAGCCGCTTCTGCGGCAGCGCCGCGAGGCCGTTGAAGACGAAGTCCAGGTAGCTGATGTGGTTGCTGACCAGCACGGCGCCGCCCGTACGCGGGATGTTCTCCGACCCCCGGCAGTCGATCTTGAGGTCCCACGCCTTGAACAGAGTCTGGGCGAAACCGATCACGGGGCGGTAGACGAGTTCTGCCATGGGTGCGGTGGAACCCTTCCTGCTCTGCCTGGGAAGGGGGACTCCCAGTCGAAGTTACGCAGCCGTAGGTTTACGGCTTGTCGCCGATGGTGCCCCAAGAACGGCCGGTGAACCAGCCCTGGTGCCTGCCTGCGGCGAGATTCTCGTCACGTCCACTCCTATGATCCACCTCGGGCTTTTGCGTCGCCGTGACCCCGCGCCCCGTCATCCTCCGCAGGAGCAGGAAGCGTCCGGTACTCCAGGCGGTAACCGGACGCGGCGTCGGGAAGGGGTCGTCGCGGAGTCGGTCGCCGGCCCGGCCCGGGGCCGCACCCCGCTCCGGGTCGACCGACCGTACGGTGAGCGGCCGCCCCGGAGCGGGGTCCTCTCGTGTCGACGGCCACGGATCGGTCGTCCGCAAGGGGGCACCGCATGGGAAACTCGTACGGCAGCGGGAACCCCTGGGGTCCCGTGCGTGCTGCGACAGACGACGACCGGACCGATGGTGTGTGCCGGCGCTCGCGGCGGCGTGTGTCCTGGGAGTGCGGTGGCGGAGAAGGAGGGTGCGGGTGCGCGGGCGGGGCGACGGCAAGCGGCTGCGGGCGGTGGAGATCGGCGCGGACCTCGGTGAACGCGCCACCCTCGTCCAGTTCTCCAGCGCGTTCTGCGCACCCTGCCGGGCGACCCGGAGGGTGCTCGATGAGGTGGCCGGCCTGGTTCCCGGCGTGGCCCATGTGGAGATCGACGCCGAGGCGCACCTGGACCTCGTGCGCCGGCTGGACATCCTCAAGACCCCCACCGTGCTCGTCCTCGACGCCGAGGGCGCCGTCGTCCGGCGTGCCACCGGCCAGCCGCGCAAGGCCGATGTGATCGCCGCGCTCGGCGAGGCCGTGTGACGGTCGGCGAGGCCCGCCACCAGGGACGTTCCGGCGTCCCTCGGGGCTGAGCCGGAGGCGCCGGCTGCTGCGGGCAGGTCGAGTTCCGGTTACGCTGCGTTGCGAAGGTCACAGTTCAAAGCGCTTGCTCAGCGGGAACGAACGGGATGTACTGGCGAGTAATATTTCGCTCGGAAACGTGGATCGCCCCGATCGGGAACGGCCGTTTGAGGCGCCTATGCTGCCTGAAGGCAGGCAGCCAGAAATGACGATTGCAGTAGGAGAGCCGGCGTGAGCTTGAGGATCGTTGTCACAGTGAAGTACGTGCCCGACGCCACTGGCGACCGGCACTTCGCCGATGACCTGACCGTCGACCGCGACGATGTGGACGGTCTGCTCTCCGAGCTGGACGAGTACGCGGTCGAGCAGGCGCTGCAGATCTCGGAGAACTCCGACGACGACGTGGAGATCACCGTCCTGACGGTGGGCCCGGAGGACGCCAAGGACGCGCTGCGCAAGGCGCTGTCCATGGGCGCGGACAAGGCGATCCACGTCGAGGACGACGACCTGCACGGCACCGACGCCATCGGCACCTCCCTGGTCCTGGCCAAGGCGATCGAGAAGGCCGGCTACGACCTGGTCGTCTCCGGCATGGCCTCCACCGACGGTGTCATGGGTGTCGTGCCGGCGCTGCTCGCGGAGCGCCTGGGTGTGCCGCAGGTGACGCTGCTGTCGGAGGTGTCGGTCGAGGACGGCAAGGTCTCGGGCCGTCGTGACGGCGACACCGCGTCCGAGCAGCTCGAGGCGTCGCTGCCGGCGGTCGTGTCGGTCACCGACCAGTCGGGCGAGGCGCGTTACCCGTCCTTCAAGGGCATCATGGCGGCGAAGAAGAAGCCGGTTCAGTCCTGGGACCTGTCCGACCTCGACCTCGACGAGGACGAGGTGGGGCTGGAGAACGCCTACACCGTGGTCGACTCCGCGACCGAGCGCCCGGCCCGCACCGCGGGCACGATCGTCAAGGACGAGGGCGAGGGCGGCAAGCAGCTCGCCGAGTTCCTCGCGAGCCAGAAGTTCATCTGATCCAAGAGGCTCGACTCGCTTCCCGCCCCTCACACTTCGCAAGCAGGAGAGAAGAAGTCCCATGGCTGAAGTTCTCGTCTACGTCGACCACGTGGACGGCGCCGTCCGCAAGCCGACCCTGGAGCTGCTGACGCTGGCCCGCCGCATCGGCGAGCCGGTCGCCGTCGCGCTGGGCAACGGCGCCGCCGACACCGCCGCCACGCTGGCCGAGCACGGCGCGGCGAAGGTCCTCACGCATGAGGCCGCCGAGTACGCCGACTACCTCGTCGTGCCGAAGGTGGACGCCCTCCAGGCCGCCCACGAGGCCGTCTCACCGGCCGCCGTCCTGGTCCCCTCCTCCGCCGAGGGCAAGGAGATCGCGGCCCGCCTGGCGCTGCGTCTGGGCTCCGGCATCATCACCGACGCCGTCGACCTCGAGGCCGGCGACGAGGGCCCGGTGGTCACGCAGTCGGTGTTCGCCGCCGCCTACACCACCAGGTCCCGTGTCTCCAAGGGCACTCCGGTCATCACGGTCAAGCCGAACTCGGCCGCCGTGGAGCCCGCTCCGGCCGCAGGCAGCGTCGAGGCGCTGTCCGTGTCGTTCTCCGGGCAGGCGACCGGCACCAAGGTCACCGGCCGCACCCCGCGCGAGTCGACCGGCCGCCCCGAGCTGACCGAGGCCGCGATCGTGGTCTCCGGCGGCCGCGGTGTCAACGGCGCGGAGAACTTCGCGGTCATCGAGGCGCTCGCCGACTCCCTCGGCGCGGCCGTCGGCGCGTCGCGTGCCGCGGTCGACGCCGGCTGGTACCCGCACACCAACCAGGTCGGCCAGACCGGCAAGAGCGTCTCGCCGCAGCTGTACGTCGCCTCCGGCATCTCCGGCGCGATCCAGCACCGCGCGGGCATGCAGACCTCGAAGACGATCGTGGCGGTCAACAAGGACGCCGAGGCCCCGATCTTCGACCTCGTCGACTACGGCGTCGTCGGCGACCTCTTCGACGTCGTCCCGCAGCTCACCGAGGAGATCAAGACCCGCAAGGGCTGATCCTCTCCGGGGCGTACGAGGCTCCTGCGACCGCGTCCGGCGCGGTCGCAGGAGCCTCGCCCCGTTCCGTTCCCGGCGCGGCGCCCCGGCTCAGTTCGTCCGTCCCAGGGTGAGCGACGTCTGCACCGGCAGATGGTCGCTCGGGAACCGCCCGGCCGGCGCGAAGGTGTTGACCGACGCCCGGTGCACCGTGACGCCGGGCGTGGTCAGGATCCAGTCGATACGGGGGCCGCCCGGCACCAGCGGCCTGTACCCGTGGAACGTCCCGTACGCCTCGCCCCGCTCGGCCGCCGCGTCCCAGGTGTCGACGAGACCGGCGTCCAGCATCGTGTCGTACACCGGGTTCCCGTGGGCGGCGACGTTGAAGTCCCCCGTCACGATCACGGGCAGGGAGCGGGCCGGCCCGGTGACGCGTTCGGCGAGCAGGGCGGCGGCCCGCTCGCGTGCGTACTGGCTCGCGTTGTCCAGGTGGGTGTTGAACACGTAGAACTCCCGGTCACCGGCGTGCAGGTCACGGAAGCGGACCCAGGTGACCATGCGGACATGGGCGTTGCCCCAGGTGTTCGAGGCGATCAGGTACGGCGTGTCGGAAAGCCAGAAGTGGTCGTACTCCAGCGGGGCGAGCCGGCGGGTGTCGTAGAGGATCCCCATGAACTCGTCGCGGCTGCCGCCCGCCCGGCCGGTGCCGATCCAGTCGTAGGACGGGCCCAGGTCGGCCTCGATGTCGCGCAGCTGCTGGTGGAGGCCCTCCTGGGTGCCGATGACGTGCGGCTGCTCGTGGCGCAGCAGTCGGCGTGTCACGGGTCTCCGGACGGCCCAGCTGTGGGGCTCCGCCGTACTGGCGAAGCGCAGGTTGAACGACATGAGTTCAGCGGCCCGCCCTGTCGTTCCTGCCGTTCCCGGGCCGAGGTGTGCTCGGCGGGCAGTGCTGTACTGGAGAGCGGAAGGGCGACGGAGGCGGCGAGCGCCGTCCTCAGTCCCAGGCGGCGCGTGACTCGGCTGCGGTTCGGCACAGGAGCTCCTTCGCTGGTGCTGCGCGGCGGTGTCCGGGTGAGTCGGGCGTATGTCGGGGTGCGCCGGTGCGCGGTGTGGTGCGTGCCGGTCCGGTGCCGGGCGCTGCGTGGTTCCGTGACGGACGGTGCCAGATGGATGTGAACATGACGAGATGGCGGAGTGGATCGGGACGCAGGAGGGGGCAGGACGGTGTTGACCGGCGCGAAGGCCGCCCGATAACTTCATTCAACGGATTGTTGATTCCGCATCGCGGAAAATGTGGGGCAGGTGCGCCTCGAGGCGCCAGGGATCGGGAGGGCGCGGGATGAGCCGGAACCGGCAGGAGCAGGTGGCGACGAGCATCCCGGGCCCCGTCGGTGCGGGGATCGGCGCCTCCCTGGTGCCGGTCGACGCCGAGCTGGAGCGCCGCTACCCCGGAGACCCCGGTACCCGACAGCCCGTTCACACCGTCTACGTGCCCGGCGACGCCTTCACCGCCGGCACCCTTCGCTCCTGGGGCGATCAGGCCCTGGCCGCTCTCGACGAACACGCTCCGGACGCCGTCTCGTTCGCCGCAGCCGTCGGGATGGACCCCGCACTGGCCGGGGACGTGTACGGGCGCGTCCGCGCCAAGCTGGAGCGCGAACCCGTGGAGGACCTGCGCGTCGACTTCGAGGACGGGTACGGCAACCGCCCCGACTCCGAGGAGGACGAGACCGCCGCCCGCACCGCGCGCCTGATCGCCGAGGCGTACCGGGACGGTGCGGCGCCCCCGTACATGGGCATCCGGATGAAGTGCATGGAGGCCGCGGTGCGTGACCGGGGCATCCGTACCCTCGACATCTTCCTCACCGGCCTGGCCGAGGCAGGCCCACTGCCCGACGGGCTGGTGCTGACGCTGCCCAAGGTCACGTACGCCGAGCAGGTCACCGCCATGGTGCGGCTCCTCGACGCCTTCGAAAAGGCGCGCGGGCTGGAACCCGGTCGGCTCGGCTTCGAGATCCAGGTCGAAACCAGCCAGGCCGTCCTCGCCGCCGACGGCACCGCCACCGTCGCCCGGATGATCCAGGCCTCCGAGGGCCGGGCCACCGGGCTGCACTACGGCACCTTCGACTACAGCGCCTGCCTCGGGGTCTCCGCCGCCCACCAGGCCAGTGACCACCCGGCGGCCGATCACGCCAAGGCCGTCATGCAGGTCGCCGCCGCGGGCACCGGTGTACGCGTGTCGGACGGTTCCACCAACGTCCTGCCCGTCGGCCCGACCCCACAGGTCCACGCCGCGTGGCGGCTGCACCACGGCCTCACCCGCCGGGCCCTGGCCCGCGCCTACTACCAGGGCTGGGACATGCATCCCGGTCATCTGCCCACCCGTTACGCGGCCGTCTTCGCCTTCTATCGCGAGAGCTTCGAGCAGGCCGCCGCCCGGCTCGCCCGGTACGCCGCCCGGACCTCCGGCGACGTCATGGACGAGCCGGCCACAGCCGGGGCGCTGGCCGGTCACCTGCTGCGCGGCCTGGACTGCGGTGCCCTGGACCACGCCGAAGTGGCACGGGCGACGGGCCTGACCCGCGCCGGCCTGGAGGGCTTCGCGTCCCCGCGCCGGGGTCACCCGGCGGGAGGGCCCGGATGAGGGGCGTCGGCGACGCCGCGCCGGTGCCAGGAGGTCCCGGCCGCCGGGCCGTGCGTACTGCTTCGGAACCGGCGCCCGCACGGGCGGCTCCTCCTCGAAGGGCGGCCGCCCCGCGCGGTTCCGGCGGACCGGGGCGCTCAGTCCGCCGGGGGCAGCTCGCCCGAGCCGCGCGCGATCAGCCTGGTCGGCAGCTCGATCCGCTCGGGGGCGATCAGGGTGCCGTCCAGCTGGCGGAAGAGGCGCTCGGCCGCGGTCCGGCCGAGGGCGGCGGAGTCCTGGGCGACGACCGTGAGTCCCGGCCGGAGCAGATCGGCGAGCTCGATGTCGTCGAAGCCGACGAGTGCGACCGGGCGGGACCGCTCGCTCAGGACCCGGATCACGGTGACCGTCACCCGGTTGTTGCCCGTGAAGACCGCCGTGACCGGATCGGGGCGGGACAGCATCTCCTCGGTGGCCCGGCGCACCCGCTCGGGGTCGGTGACCCCCAGGGACATCCAGGCGCCCTCCACCGGTATGCCCGCGTCCTCCATGGCCGCGCGGTAACCGCGCAGCCGCTCGGAGGCGGTGTGGATGCCGGGCATGTCACCGATGAAACCGATTCTGCGGTGCCCGTGGGCGATCAGATGGGCCACGCCGTCACGGGCGCCGCCGTAGTTGTCCGACACGACGACGTCGGCGTCTATCCGGCCGGCCGGCCGGTCCACGAAGACCGTGGCGACGCCCGCCCTGAGCTCCGGCTCGAGATACCGGTGGTCGTCACCGGCCGGAATCACCACCAGTCCGTCCACCCTGCGGGCGCACAGCGCCAGCACCAGTTCCTGCTCGCGGTCGGCGTCCTCCGCGCTGGAACCGTTGATCAGCAGTGCGCCGTGCGCGCGGGCGACCTCCTCGACCGCCCGGCTCAGCGGACCGTAGAACGGGTCCGCGAGATCCTCCAGGACCAGCCCCACACTGGCGGTACGGCCCTTGCGCAGCACCCGCGCGCTGTCGTTCCGGCGGAAACCGAGCGCCTCGATGGACTCCTGCACCCGGCGCTCCGTCTCCGGCGTGACCCCGGGTTCGCCGTTGACCACCCGCGAGACCGTCTTCAGGCCGACGCCGGCACGGGCCGCCACGTCCTTCATGGTCGGGCGGCTGCCGTAACGGGACCCTGGGAGGCGGTGGATGCGGCGGGGCGTCTCCGGCACGGTACGGTGTCCTGTCCTGTAGGCCACGGGCTGCGTGGGGCCATGGGGTCGTATGAGGATGTGGCGTCGAGCATAGAGCCTGGACAACGTTGTCAGGCTCAGGGACACTGTCCACCGCACGCCCCGGCCCGCGAGTGGTCGCGACATCGGGGTGCGGCTCGCCCCCGTGTGCCGGTTCATGGCCGCGCATGGGCTGTTTCGGCGCCTTTTTCATGGTTGACGGGGAGAATCGACACTGATGCACACCGACCTCGTGGCAGCGCTCGACATCGGCGGGACCAAGATCGCCGGCGCGCTGGTGGACGGGCAGGGCCGGATACTGGTCCGCGCTCAGCGGCCGACGCCCGCCCGGAAGGACGGCGAGACCGTGATGCGGGCGGTCGACGTGGTGCTGGGCGAGCTCGCCGCGTCCCCGCTGTGGGAGCACGCGAGAGCCGTCGGCATCGGCAGCGCGGGCCCCGTGAACGCCTCCACGGGCACGGTGAGCCCGGTGAACGTGCCCGGATGGCGCGACTACCCGCTGGTCGCCGGGGTCCGGGCCGCCACCGGTGGCCTGCCCGTGGAACTGATCGGCGACGGCGTGGCGATCACGGCGGCCGAACACTGGCAGGGCGCCGCCCGCGGCCACGACAACGCGCTGTGCATGGTCGTCTCGACCGGGGTCGGCGGCGGACTCGTGCTGGGCGGCAGGCTGCACCCCGGGCCGACCGGCAACGCGGGGCACATCGGCCACATCAGCGTGGATCTCGACGGCGACCCGTGCCCGTGCGGCTCGCGCGGCTGCGTGGAACGCATCGCGAGCGGGCCCAACATCGCCCGCCGGGCCCTGGCGAACGGCTGGCTCCCCGGACCGGACGGCGACACCTCCGCCGCCGCGGTGGCCACCGCGGCCCGCGCGGGGGACCCGGTGGCCGTGGCGTCGTTCGCGCGGGCCGCGCGGGCGCTGGCCGCCGGAATCGCGGCCACCGCGACGCTCGTCGAGATCGACATCGCGGTGGTCGGCGGGGGAGTGGGCAAGGCGGGTGAGGTCCTCTTCGCCCCCCTGCGCCAGGCCCTGACCGAGTACGCGACGCTGTCGTTCGTCCGGCGTCTCGTGGTGACGCCGGCGCGGATGGGCACCGACGCCGGGCTGGTGGGCGCCGCGGCGGCGGCCCTGACCCGGCGGACGGACCCGGCGGCGGCAGGCGTCTGACCGAGACCGGGGCACGGACGCCCGCAGGAACGTTCACGCCGTGCCGTACGAGTCCGTACCGCCGTGGGTGTCCGTACGTTCCCGTGCGGCCGTGCGTGACCTCGGGGCGGCTTCGCCGTTGAACCCGGCATGAAGAAGCGCAGCATGCTCGCCATCGCCTCCCTCGCCACCGGGTTCGTCGTCGCGGCGGTCACCCCGTCGCACGCGCTCGGTGAGGGACTCGACAGCCTTCCCGCCGGTGACGCACTCAGCACCCTCGATCACGCCGTCACCGACGACGCCCTCGCCGCCACGGCCGACGGCGACCGGGAAACCAAGGACTGACGGGCCGCACGGCGGAACCCCCCCCCACGGCGCCGGCGCCTCCCCCCTGAGGGGCACCGGCGTCGTCGGTGTGCGTTCTCAACTCGTGCTGGTTTCCGTGGCAGGGTGGAGCGGGCAAGCCACAGGGGGCCGACGGAGGAGGGGGAACCGTGATCGTCTGGATCAACGGTGCGTTCGGTGCGGGGAAGACCACGACCGCACGGGAACTGATCGAGCTGATCCCGAACAGCGCGCTCTTCGACCCCGAGGTCATCGGCGGGGCGCTCAGTCAGCTGCTTCCGCCCAAACGCCTCGCCGAGGTGGGCGACTTCCAGGACCTTCCCATCTGGCGCCGGCTCGTGATCGACACGGCGGCGGCGATGCTCGCCGAACTCGGCGGGACCCTGGTCGTCCCCATGACCCTGCTGAGACAGGAGTACCGTGACGAGATCTTCGGCGGCCTCGCGGCCCGCCGGATTCCGGTCCGGCATGTCCTCCTCGCTCCGGCGGAAACGATCCTGCGTGAGCGAATAGCGGGCCGGGAGGTTCCGCCGGACCTCCCGGACGGCGAGATGCGGATCCGACAGTGGTCCTACGACCACATCGAGCCGTACAAAGCCGCTCTGGCCTCCTGGCTCACCGCCGACGCCTACCCCGTCGGCACCGGCTCGCTCAGCCCGTACGACACCGCCGTCCGGATCGCCGAGGCGGTCGGCAGCGGTGAGGTCCCCGCCTGCGACATCGTGCAGACACCCGAGCCGACCGCCGAGACCGTCGCCGCCGGTGTCCTCCTCTTCGACGAGCGCGACAGAGTGCTGCTCGTCGACCCGACGTACAAGCCGGGCTGGGAGTTCCCCGGCGGAGTCGTCGAACCCGGTGAGGCACCCGCGCGCGCGGGTGTCCGCGAAGTCGCCGAGGAGACCGGCATCCGCCTCGACGACGTACCGGCCCTGCTCGTCGTCGACTGGGAACCGCCCGCACCACCCGCCTACGGCGGCCTGCGCCTGCTCTTCGACGGCGGCCGCCTCGCCGCCGCCGATGCCGCACGGCTGCTGCTGCCCGGCCCCGAACTGCGCGACTGGCGCTTCGTCTCGGAGACGGAGGCCGCCGACATGCTGCCCCCGGTCCGCTACGAACGGCTCCGCCGCGCCCTGCGGGCACGGGAACGCGGGAGGGCGATGTATCTGGAAGCCGGGGTTCCGGTCGGCTGACGTCCGGAACCCGACCGGACCTCGCACGCTGTCCCGCAGCCGGGCCGCGCGGGTGGGATCAGCCCGTGGGCCCGGCCGCGGACGCGTAGGTGCGCAGGAACAGCGCCTCCGTGACCGACAGCCGCTCCAGCTCGTCGGGCGAGACGCTCTCGTTCACCGCGTGGATCCGGGCCTCCGGCTCACTCAGGCCGATGAGCAGGATCTCCGCCTGCGGGTAGAGGGCCGCGAGGGTGCTGCACAGCGGGATGGAGCCGCCCTGGCCCGCACAGCTCATCTCCTGGCCCGGGTACGCGACCGCCATCGCGTCGGCCATGGCCCGGTAGGCCGGGCTGCTGGTGTCGGCGCGGAACCCCTGCCCCTGTCCGATGTGCTCGATGCTCACCTGCGCGCCCCACGGCGTGTGCGCCTCCAGATGCGCCTGGAGCAGTTTGGTCGCCTCGGCCGTGTCGACACCCGGCGGCACGCGCAGGCTGATCAGCGCGCGGGCGCTCGCCTGTACGGACGGGGTCGCGCCGACGACCGGCGGGCAGTCGATGCCGAGGACGGTGACGGCCGGGCGGGCCCAGATGCGGTCGGCGACCGTGCCGGAGCCGATCAGCTCCACGCCGTCGAGGACCTTGGCGTCCTTGCGGAACTGCTCGTCGTCGTACTGCAGCCCTTCCCAGGTGCTGTCGCCGGTGAGCCCGTCGACGGTGGTGCTGCCGTCCTCGGCGCGCAGCGAGTCCAGGACGCGGACCAGGGCGGCCAGGGCGTCGGGTGCGGCACCGCCGAACTGGCCCGAGTGCAGGTTGCCTTCGAGGGTGTCGACGCGCAGCCGTACGAGCGTCATGCCGCGCAGGGTGGCGGTCACCGTCGGCAGACCGGCGCGGAAGTTGCCGCTGTCGCCGATGACGACGGTGTCGGCCGCCAGCAGTTCGGGATGCTGCTCGGCGTACCGCTCCAGGCCGCCGGTGCCCTGTTCCTCCGAACCCTCGGCGATCACCTTGACGTTGACGGGAATGCCACCGTCGGCCCTGAGCGCGCGCAGCGCCAGCAGGTGCATGATCACACCGCCCTTGCAGTCGGCGGTCCCGCGCCCGTACCAGCGGCCGTTCCGCTCGGTCAGCTCGAACGGCGGGGTGTCCCAGCCGGCCTCGTCCAGTGGCGGCTGCACGTCGTAGTGGGCGTACAGGAGCACCGTCCTGGCACCCTCGGGGCCGGGGAGGTAGCCGTACACCGACTGCGTGCCGTCCGGGGTGTCGAGGAGGGCCACGTCCTGGAACCCCTCGGCCGTGAGCGCGTCGGCGACCCAGCGTGCGGCGCCCTCGCTCTCGCTGCGCGGGAACTGGTCGAAGTCCGCCACGGACTTGAAGGCCACCAGTTCGGCGAGTTCCTCCTTCGCCCTGGGCATCAGCGAGGCGACGGTCATGGCGACCTGATTCGACGACATGGGCACGCTCCTTGTGGGTGCGACGTTGTACGGATGCGTACTTCGTGAGCGAGGCGATCGTGGAGCACGGGTGAGGTCCGGTGTACGGGGCACCCATGCCGCACGATCCTCCCACAGCGGCTCCGAGTGATCGTCGCCGTAGTATGCGGTGGACAGACGGGGGCACCCCCTGCTCGATCGAAGCCGGGAGCTGGGGGGAGACAGGCGGCTGGATCGGGAGCAGTAGACCATCGTGAGCAGCGAGAACTCTTCGGCGGACGACGCGCGGCAGGTATGGGACGTCGTGGTGGTGGGCGCGGGACCCGCGGGGGCCTCGGCCGCCTACGCGGCAGCGGTTGCGGGACGGCGCGTGCTGTTGCTGGAGAAGGCGGAACTGCCGCGTTACAAAACGTGCGGCGGCGGCATCATCGGCCCCTCGCGCGACTGTCTGCCGCCCGGCTTCGAGCTCCCGCTCAAGGACCGGGTGCATGCGGTGACGTTCTCGAACAACGGCCGTTTCACCCGTACCCGCCGGTCCCGGCAGATGCTGTTCGGGCTGATCAACCGGCCCGAGTTCGACCACCAGCTGGTGGAACACGCGCAGAAGGCCGGCGCCGAGGTGCGCACCGGCTCAGCCGTGCAGCGGATCGAGCAGCACGGCTCGGCCGTACCGGACCGCCGCACGGTCGCCCTTGTCCTGCAGGGTGGCGAGACCGTGCTCGCACGGGCCGTGGTCGGCGCGGACGGCAGCGCCGGCCGCATAGGAGCACACGTCGGGGTCAAGGTGGACCAGGTCGACCTGGGCCTGGAGGCGGAGATCCCGGTGCCGGACACCGTCGCCGAGGACTGGAAGGGACGGGTGCTCATCGACTGGGGCCCGATGCCCGGCAGTTACGGCTGGGTTTTCCCCAAGGGCGACACGCTCACGGTCGGCGTGATCTCCCGACGCGGTGAAGGCGCCGCGACCAAGCGGTACCTGGAGGACTTCATCGGACGGCTCGGTCTCGCCGGCTTCGAACCGAGCGTCTCCTCCGGTCACTTGACCCGGTGCCGGACGGATGACTCTCCGCTGTCGCGCGGACGGGTGCTCGTGTGCGGGGACGCGGCCGGACTGCTGGAGCCGTGGACCCGTGAGGGCATCTCGTTCGCGCTGCGCTCGGGCCGGCTGGCGGGGGAGTGGGCGGTGCGCATCGCCGAGGCCCACGACGCCGTGGACACCCGTCGGCAGGCGCTGAACTACGCCTTCGCGGTCAAGGCGGGACTCGGTACCGAAATGAGTGTGGGCAAGCGGATGCTGGCCGCGTTCGAGCGGCGCCCCGGGGTGTTCCACGCCGTCCTCACCGGCTTCCGGCCCGCCTGGAACGCCTTCCGGGACATCACCCGCGGTTCGACGACCCTCGGCGAGCTGGTCCGTACCCACCCGCTGGCCCATCGCGCCATGACCGCGCTGGACCGGCGCCCCGCAGGCGGCGGCTCCGCTGCCGGGAACGGGTCCGCTGCCGGGAACGGGTCCGCTGCCGGGGGCGGGGCCGGAGACGGGTCCGGGGCCGGGGCCGGGGGCGGAACAGCGGCCGGTGGAGCGTCCGAGGCCGGGGGCGCGTCCGCCAGTTCGTGACCGTGATCCGGAAGACCGGGTGGTCGGGGGCGATACGGCACGGGGGAGAGGGCGACACTCCGGGCAAGGCATCCGCTGCTCGCCCGTCCGCCGCAGCGGTGGCTGCCGCCGGCCGGTGACGCCGTTGCCTCCTGGAACGAGGAGATGGTGATCGCGTCCTGGGCGACGGCGGAACCGGCCGGGACCGCGGGGCCGGCCCTCGCTGATGGCGCCGGCCGGCATCGGCCCGGCCGGCGAGGAGACCGCCCGCCGCCCGGCCGGCAGCCCGCTCACCGCCAAGACCCACGTCAGCCGCGCCATGGCCGAACCCGGCGTCCGGGACCGCACTCAACGGGTCTTCCCGGCCTACGCGTCGGGCCTGGACCGACCGGGCCGGTCCGGCTGATCCGGTGCCCGGAACCGCATCAGCACACTGATCACCCGAACGAGGAAGAGGACCGGCGCAAGCACCACCCCGGTGCCGAGCAGCAGTCCTTCGACGGCATCGGGGAGAGTGAAGAGCAGCGCCGGACCCGCCGCGGCGCCGAAGACGACCGCAGCGGCGAACGCCGCGCTGCACAGCGCGTAGCCGGTCTCGACCGTGATCGCATCCCGCTCGGCCTGAGTTCGCCGCACCCGTGATCCCCCCACCCGTGTAACCTGCTTGACCTTCCGAGAAGTCAAGCAGCCCGGATCCGGGCGGACAAGGAGCCCCAAGCGCGTACGTGGCGTGGGCGGTGTGCCTGCTACGGTGCGGCCATGGCGGCGAAGCAGGTCGAACAGGCGCTCGTGCAGCAGTGGCGGGAGATCCTGGCCCTGCATGCGCGCACGCAGTGCGAACTCGACCGTGCACTGCACGAACACGGCCTGTGCGGAAGTGACTTCGAAGTCCTCGACATCCTCGCGGGCGCGCTGCGCGGCTGTTCCTACCGCGTCCAGGAGATCGCCGAACGCGTCCACCTGAGCCAGAGCGCGCTGTCCCGGCTGATCGCCCGCCTGGAGCGGGAAGGGCTCGTCGAGCGGGGCTTGTGCGCGGAGGACCGGCGGGGCGTGCGGGTCTCGCTGACGGAGAAGGGGCGCGCGCTGCACGACGAGGTACTGCCCGTGCAGCGCGCGGTGCTGACCCGGATGCTCACGCGCGACTGACCCGAGGCTCCCGGCCCAGGATTCCCGCGAACCGGAAGACGTCCACGGACGGGAGCGTGCCGTACGCGGCCGTGGCCGGCGGAGGAAGGGGTGGCGGGCCATCCCCTCCCTTGGCCAGAGGCCAGGCCGGGGCCGCCCTGCGGGTCACGAACCCGATCACCGTGGCCGCCGCCGCGAGTACCGCCACGCCGGCCAGGGCGGCCGGAAGGCTGAACCAGTCCGCCATCGAGCACCCCGCACCCCGGCTCTTCCCGTCGCCGCAGATGCCGGGAAGGCCGATGACCAGCAGGCAAATCGCCCGTCGACTGCCCGGCACCGGACTCCCCACCGAAGCGGGACGATGCGCGGCCCTGCTCGACCTCTGCACGCGAATCCCTCCAGGCGTTCTCCGGCGCCCCCCGGGATCAGTCCTCCGGCGGCCGAGCACTGGTCGGCCGAGGCCGTCGGAACCGCCTACGCAGCCGAGGCCGCCCGCCGACCGGACGGCTGAGAGCGATCACGCAGGAGACGCACTCTCGGCGCCCGGCCACGACGGCCCGCACCGGCTCGGCCGGGTCACACCCGTCGGTACGGCGCCGTACCGGCAGCGATGTGTGGTGACACCCGGCTTCGTGGGGCGACGACCTCGTCCACGTCTCCACGTGTGTGCGGGGCGACACGGCGGAATGGTTCCGCTCGTCACGCCTGTCCGGGGAACATGGCCGCGGACACCAAGGGCCGGGGCCGCGCCGTTGTCGGGGACCGCGACCGGGCCACGCCATCCGGGGGGATGCCATGGACACAGCCGTACGCACACGGACGACGGGCAGGGGGCGCGGAGTGCTGGAGGGGGCGTTCGCGTTGCTGGAAGCCCTGCGGCAGCACGGCGACGAGGCAGGGGTGACCGAACTGGCGGTCGCTTGCGGAGTGCCCAAGAGCACCGCCCACCGGCTGCTGGAGCAGCTGGTGGCCCTGGGGGCCGTGGAGCGCCGTGGCCTGCGCTACCGGCTGGGCGCGCAGCTCTACCGGCTCGGCCAGGCGTGGCAGCCGCACCCGGGATTGCGCGTGGCGGGACGCCTGCCGCTGCACCGGCTTGAGGGCCGCCACCGGAGGCAGTGTGGTGCTGGCGGTGATGCACGAGGAACGGGCCCTGACCGTCTGTTCGGTGCCCGGCCGGGTGGAGCCACTCGTGCCGGTCCGTAACGGCGAGGCGTTCCCGCTGGAGACGGCGCTGGGCCAGGCGCTGCGGGGCCCGGTGCGCAGCGGCGTCGTACTGGACCGGGAGGATGTGGTGGCCGGGGTCTGCTGCGCCGCGCTGCCGGTGCGGTCCCCGGCGGGGGCCGTGGTGGGGGCGGTGGCCGTGATGGTCGAGGCCGGTCAGCGGCTGGAGGTGGTGGCGGGCCGGGTCGCCGAAGCGGCCGTCGCCGTCACCCGTGCACTGGGCCGGGCCGGGATCGAAGTGCGTCCGTGAGCGTGTGTCCGGCCGCGTTCCGCTCAGCGGAACGCGCGTAGATGTGAGGCGGTAGCGGTGGGCAGGGTGGATGCGTGCCGGGGGACGGCACGGGCCTCGCAGGACCAGGCGGGGCCACCACCTCATCCAAGGGGGAACCAGTCATGCGTGGAATCGTTCGAGTGGCCACGGCCGCTCTGTTCTCGCTGGGCAGCGTCGCCGGGTTCGCCGGGACGGCCCAGGCCGAGCCGATCGACCACGTCCGCATCGAACTGCTGGAGCTGACCTGGCACCAGCAGAGCGAGGGCGATCACGACGAGGCCTACCTGAAGGTCACCGACGCCAACGGCAACGCCGTCAAGGTGTGGCCGGGAAGCCTCAAGTACCAGACGATGGGCACGGGGTACGTCCGGTCGATGACCGATGGCAACGGCAAAGCGGCCCTCGTCCTCGGCAAGCAGCAGGCGCGCACCATGACGCTGTGGGACTATGACACGACGAGCGGCGACGACAAGCTGGGTTCGACGCTCGCGACGGGCAGTGAGGCGGGTGCCGAGATCCAGTACCGCTCGCTCGAGGGGTCCGGCGGCGTCTACACCATCGCCTACCGGGTCATCGACATCTGACGGTCCCGGCGACGAACCGCACGCCCCATCGGCGCGATCACCGGATGGGGCGGTGGACGTTCTTCCCGGCCGACGGGCCGGAAGTGGAGGCGGCGATCCGGGGGCGCCGTCGCGTTCGGGGCGATGGCGTCCTCCAGCCAGGTGTACGTGCCGGACAGGACGTCCTCGAGGACCCTGCGGTCGAGGTCGTCGGTGTTGCTCCATAGCCGGCCGAACAGCTCCTCGACCGGGTGCCCAAGGCGAAAACGACCTCTGAGGCGCTATTCCGCGCAGACGAACATCCGAACCTACCGAGACCGGGTGGGCGAGAGGGAGCCGGCGGCCGGCGCGCCCAGCCCCGCGCCGGTCGTGCCACCCAGGCTGAACGCGGCGTGGAAGCCCGGCATGACGGGACGCCGCAGCACGGCCACCAGATCGACGGCCGCACCGTTGAAGGCGACGTCGATACCGCCGTAGGCCGCGACGCACACCAGAAGCACGGCGCCGGGCGCGAGCGCGGAGTGGGTGAGCGGCGGCAGGCCGGCACTGAGGCAGAGCAGGACCGCGCAGACCACGGTGACAGGATGACTGCCGTAGCGGCGGCACAGCCGGCCGGTGAAGACCATGATGGCGACGGCCCCGGAGGGGACCCCGGGCAGGGCGAGCCCCTGTCCGCTCGCGGAGGCGCCGGTCTGCTCCTTGACGGCGGAATGCGCACGACCCAGTCGGCGAGGACGAAGCCGTCGAGCGCGAAGAGGAGGGGCAGGACGAGGAGGAGGCGGGCGAGGCCGGAGCGCGGCACGACACCGTGCGAGCGGAGTCGGCAGGGGTTCCGCTTCCGGTGGCGGGCCTGGCCCGTGCGGCATGGGGAAGGCGTCGATACCGCCGTGGGAGTGGCTCTGTAACCCGTGTGAGCGCCTCGAATGGTGGGAGTCGGGTCCATGACTGACGGTAGATCACGTCGGGGCTCGGTCCATGTGCTGACGTGGGGTCAGCAGCCGGGGCCACCGACGGAAGGACACTCGGATGCGCTCTGCCCGCATGCTGCTCGCCACCGCGACGGCCACCGCGGCCCTCGTGGTCTCGGCGCCCACAGCCTTCTCCCTCACGATGGGCGACGGGGAGCACGACAAGTCTTCCTACAGCAAGGAGCACGACAAGGACAGCAGCCACGACAAGCCGTACGGCGGAATCCACACGGGTGGTGGCGCCCTGGCCGCCGTGAGCGAGGACGGCTGGAGCAGCGAGCACGACAAGGACGAGTCGAAGGACGAGGGCAAGTACGAGGAGAAGGGCAAGCACGAGGACGAGGACAAGAAGAAGGACAGCAGCCACGACAAGCCCAGTGGCGGTGTGCACACCGGTGGTGGCGCCCTGGCCGCCGTGAGCGAGGACGGCTGGAGCAGCGAGCACGACAAGGACGAGTCGAAGGACGAGGGCAAGTACGAGGACAAGGACGAGTCGAAGGACGAGGGCAAGTACGGGGACAAGGACGAGGAGAAGGGCAAGCACGAGGACGAGGACAAGAAGAAGGACTGGGGGCACGACAAGCCCAGTGGCGGTGTGCACACCGGTGGTGGCGCCCTGGCCGCCGTCAATGAGGACGGCTGGAGCGGCAAGCACGACAAGGAAGAGTCGAAGGACGAGTACGAGGGCAAGAAGGACTGGGAGCACGAGAAGCCGAGCGGTGGCATGCACACCGGCGGTGGCGGGCTCTCCGACCCGAGTGTCTCCGGCGGCGGCCTGGCCGCGCTGGCGGTTCTCGGCGCCGGTGCCTACGCGCTGCGGCGCAAGAAGGCGTCCGGAAGCGTGGCCTGAGCCATGCCCGGCGCCATAGCAGACGGGGCCGCCGTACACGCGTCGCGTGTCATGGCGGCCCCGCTCGCCCTTTCGCCCCCCGTTCTTGCTGCCGTATCCGAATGAGGTGGTCCCCGATGGCAGCCCGCCCCCCTTCCTCCGTCCCCACCGATCCGGCCCCGGCGCGGCGGAAGCTGCGCGCCGTCATGACGGCGATTTTCTGGGGTACGGCAATCCTGGTGCTGGCGGTGACCCTGCTCGGCGGCAGGGAGGGCCCGCCTGCCGACGCCCTCGGCAAGCACGCCCCTCCCGCGGCCTCTGCCACGGTCACCGCTTCCGCCGCCGCTTCTTCCTCTGCCTCCGCCACGCGTCCTGAGCCAAGCCGTTCCGACGCGCCTCAGCCGGCCGGCACGTACCTGCCGCGGTCCGCCCCGACCCGGTTGCGCATCCCCGACATCAAAGTCGACGCGCCCTTCACCGATCTGGCCATCGGCGCTTCGGGCCAGCTCGACGCACCACCCCCGGACGACATCAACCTGGTCGGCTGGTTCGCCGACGGAGCGTCCCCGGGGGAGCGCGGAACATCGATCATCGCCGGACACGTGGACACGAAGACCTCGGCCGCGGTGTTCGTCCGGCTCTCCGAACTCGAGAAGGGCGACCGCTTCGAGGTGGAGCGGGCCGACGGGCGTGAGGCGAAGTTCGTGGTCGACCACGTGGAGTCGTTCGCCAAGGACGGCTTCCCCGACGAGCGCGTCTACGCCGACACGGACGATGCCCAGGTCCGGCTCATCACCTGCTCCGGGGAGTACGACCGCAAGGCCAAGGACTACACCGAGAACCTGGTGGTCTTCGCCCACCTGGTCTGACGTGCACGAACCGGTCGGCCCGGCCCGAATGGATCGCTGCCCGGAAGGGGGAAGGGCACCCTTCCGGGCAGCGCGTTCTTCAGGCCACGGTGCACACCGACCCGTTGAGGGTGAACGCCGACGGGGCGGGGTTGCTGCCCGTCGTGGTGGCGGTGAAGCCGAGGGTGACGGAGCCCGCCGCGGGGATCGACGCGGTGTAGGGGGCCGAGGCGACACCGACCTCGGAACCGGTCTGGACGGGGGTGCCGCCCCACATGGTGGTGACGCGCTGGGTGCCGGGGAAGGTCCAGTTCAGCGTCCAGCCGGCGACCGCCGAGCTGCCGGTGTTGCGGATGGTCACCTCGCCCTGGAATCCGCCGGGCCATTCGTTCGCCACCCGGTAGGCGACCGCGCAGGAGCCCTGGCTCCCGCCGGAGGACGTGGTGACCGTCACCGTGCCGGAGCGCGGTGAGCGGTTGCCGGCCGCGTCCCGGGCGTACACGGCGAACGTGTGGGAGGACCCGGGGGAGAGACCGGTGAGGGTGGCGGAGGTGCTTGTGGTCGTGGTGGCGACCGTTTCCTCACCGTCGCCGATCCGGACGACGTCGTAGCCCGTCACCCCGTTCTCGTCGGTGGCCGCCGCCCAGGAGAGCGTGGCCGACGAGGAGGTCACCGCGGAGGCGGCCGGCGTGCCGGGGGCGGTCGGGGCCGTGGTGTCACCGCCCGAGCCGGAGGAGTAGATCTCGGCCTCCTCGGAGGTGGCGGCGATGCCGTTGACGCCGTTGAAGAGCCGCTGCCCCCAACTGGTCAGCTGGCCCGGGTCGAAGTTCGTGACCATGTCCAGGTACTCGACCCCGCCGCCGTTGCCGCTCCAGGACCAGCCGAGGTAGCCGAGGCCGAGCTGCTGGGTGACGGCCAGGATGGCGTCCTCGTCGGGGTTCCCGTCCGAGTGGTCGTGGCCGAACTCGCCCACGACGATCGGCAGTCGCGCGGAGACGAAACGGCCCAGGTAGTCGCTGATCTCGGCGGCGGTGTCGAAGACGCCGTACATGTGGATGGAGAACACCGTGTTGGCGTCCGGGTCGGCGGCGAAGACCGAGGCGGCGTTGTCACGCATGGTGAACGCCCAGTCCTGGCCCCAGTTGGGGGCGTCGACCATCAGCGTGTGGTCGAAGCCCGCGTTGCGCAGTTTCTGGATGGCGGCCTTGGTGTCGGCCGTCCAGTTCGCGTAGCCGGTGTTGCCGTAGGGCTCGTTGCCGATGTTGACGACGACGTGGTCCTCCTGGCCGGTCAGCGCGCTCTGGACGCCGATCCAGTAGTCGGCGGCGCGGGAGAGGGTGGCCGCTCCGCTCTGCTCGCCGTAACCGGTGGTGTCGTGCACCTCGAGGACGCAGATCAACCGGTTCTGCTTGCACTGCGCGACGACGTTCGTCACGTCGGCGGTGTCGTTGGCGGTCCACCGGTCGCCACTGGAGAGGACCACGCGCACGGTGTTGGCGCCCTTGGCCTTGATGTGCGCGAGGGAGCTGATCCGGTCCGTGTACCAGGTGTGGGCGTGGTTGACCCCGCGCATCACGAAGTCGTTCCCGGAGGCCTCCAGCAGCCGGCCGTTCTCGACGCGGAAGCCGGTGGGTGCCGCGTGCGCCGGGGTGCCCAGGGCGAGGAGGGGGAGCAGGAGGCCCAGGAGGGCGGAGATCAGGCCGGCTGTACGGGGGAGTGCGGTGATACGGGGGACGGAGGTCGGTGCGGACGCAGGGGAGGGCGCGGGCGGACGGGATCTCATGGCGGCTCCAGAGGGGCGATTCGGGTGGGAGGAGTGACGCGGGGGGCGGGTCGGTCCCGGTTCGATTCCGGATCCGGTGCTGGTGCGTTGTCCGTGCCGTGGTTCATGAGGGAGCGGCATCCGTGCCGTGGGTGGTGCGGTGCGTGCGTCGGTGTGAGGGCTGTACGGGGGGAGTGCTGTACGCGCGCCGCGGGTCAGGAGGCCGCCGTGGCCGTGCAGTCGACGGTTGCCGCCGGAACCCCGGAGGTGGCCGGGGTACTGGCGATGAAGCCGAAGGAGGCGCTCGCGCCGGGATCGAGAGTGCCGTTCCAGCCCGCGTCGGTGACGGTCACCGTGCCGTCGTCGGCGGTGCCGGGCGTGCCGCCCCACACCTGGGTCAGCCGCGCGCCGTCGGCCGGCACCACCGTCACGGTCCAGCCGGTGAGCGCGGCGGCGGAGGTGTTCCGTACCGTCACCTCGGCCCGGTAGCCGCCCGGCCAGGTCGACCCGGCCAGGAACGACGCGGTGCAGGTGGCGTCGTCACCGGGGTCGCCAGGATCGCCGGGGCCGCCCGGGACGCCCTGTTCGAGGACGTCCGCCAGGGCCGGATACCAGCGGGCGGCGATCTTCTCGTTGCCGGCGTCGTCCGGGTGCACGCCGTCATAGGTGTCGGTGGCCGTGTCGAAGCCCGTCCACTGGTCGACCACGGTCACCGGCGAACGGGTGGTGCTCGCCTCCGCGGCCCAACCCGGAATCCGCGCGTTGAAATCGACGACGCGCTGGGCGCAGCCGGTGCAGCCGGCAGGGTTCATCGGGATGATCCGGGCGACCAGGAGCCGTGTGTCCGGGTTGGCCGTCCGCATCTGCGTCACCAGCTTGGTGTAGGCGGCGAGGATGCGCTCGGGAGGAACGCTGCTCCAGACATCGTTCGTACCGAAGTGCATGACAACGATGTCCGGCCGAGTCGCCGCCAACCGCGCGGGCAGCAGGTCCCGGTCCGCGACGTTGGTCACCAGCTCGCCGCCGTGGCCCTCGTTGTCGCCGTCGTGCGCCACGCCGCAGCCCTGGCCGGGCAGGGTGCCCACGAAGTCGATGTCCGTGTGGCCGGCGTCCTGCAGCCTGTTCCACAGCAGGGCCCGCCAGCAGCCCGGTGAGCCGGTGATCGAGTCGCCCAGCGGCATGATGCGGACGGGGGCCGCGTCCGGTGCCGCGACCGCGCGCGGGGCGAGGGGGAGGGTGAGGCCGAGCGGGAGGAGCAGGGTGGTCAGCACGAGCAGGGCCCGTAGCGGTAAGCGGTCGATGACGCGCATGGTGTTCCCTTCCCTGGACGAGGTGGGAGCGCTCCCATGAGGACATCAAGTCATCTTTGTCGGTGGCTCGTCAAGGGGCTGGAGCGAGGGAGTGCGGGCAGATCATGGGCGTGGCGCCCAAGTGGGCCCCCCCCCAGATATGGCCCGCCGGGGGGGGGCCTT